>CAMDSB010000005.1 GCA_945907105.1 Rickettsia typhi
CTCGTAAACTGATTGAAAATAAAGAAGTACCAAATTTACAGGATTTCTATTATCAAATTGCCGAATTAGGAGGGTATAAAAATAAAACAAACAAACATCCACCCGGCATTCTTACCATTTATAGAGGGATACAAAAATTACAGAATATAACTGATATGTATAAAGCTATGGTGTCAATTAAAACTTAAGGTTAATTGAAAGGGTATACCCTAAATAGGCATAGATTAAAAGTAATTAAATAATAATTGACATATTAAAAAGCATTAACTATAATATTTTTATTCACTAACATTATTTAGTTATTATTATGCACATAAGAGAATTACTAACCCATGATCAATTAAATAATTTTGATGAATCTATTGCATCAGAATTAATTCAAAAGATTGAAACGGGTAATATCCATGATCTATCTTGCTTTTCACTGGGAAGAATAAGAGCTGAGACTTTAGTACTAATAGCAACTGCTCTTGCTAAGTGTACCAATCTCCATACTGTTAATATGGGTTGCAACAATCTAGGACAATATGGGCCAGCAATAGCGGAAAATCTTGCTATGTGTACCAATCTCCATACTGTTAATATGAGCGGCTGCAACCTAAGAGAACATGGGCCAGCAATAGCGGAAAATCTTGCTATGTGTACCAATCTCCATACTGTTTATATGGATCACAACTACCTAGGACAATATGGGCCAGAAACAGCAAATAATCTTGCTAAGTGTCTCAAGCTCCATACTGTTAATATGAGTGGCAACAACCTAGAAAGGTATGGGCCAGAAACAGCAAATAATCTTAATCCGAGTCTCCATAATGTTAATATGAGTGGCAACAACCTAGGATGGTATGGGATACCAATAGCGAAGATTCTTGCTAAATATCTCAAGCTCGAAATTGTTGATATGAGCGCCAACAACCTAAGAAAACATGGGCCAGAAACAATAGAGAATTTTGCTCTTGCTCCGAGTCTCCATACTGTTTATATACATTTCAACAACCTAGAAGGTGAGCCAAAAACAGTGGAGAAGCTTGCTATGTGTCTCAATCTTCATAGGGTAAGTATTGAAGACGTGCACAGAGGGCCCATGTTGGAAATAACTAGAAATAAAAATGCTCAAATGCATAAATCTTTTAAAGAAGCTATGGATGATACTTTTAAACATACTCCTCCAGCGTTATTAGGCCTAATTGAAGACTATGCTGATTGCTCTATAGAATTTATAGCATACTGAGGCACCGTCAAGTTAAAATTAAGCGAGGAAGGCTGGCTTTGATACTGTCTTAACCGTCAAGAACAAAGCCATTCTAACTGGCTCTGTTGCATAAACCCATATTTTGGGGAAAGGGGCAATATGTCAAAAACTCGACTCATGCAACAGAGCCCCCCTTACTAACTCGTTTCCATAATGTTACAAATTGACCAATTTTTGTAGGGGTGATTTTAGCTACCCGAAATTTTACACTCATTGAATTTAACTTAAAAGAACAGGCAGCATATTCGAGGCTTTCTGTTTCCAACATTAGATCTGAACATTCAAATTGGCATGGGTCATATATAAGCTTCTTAATTACTTCAAAATCGGTATAAATTGCATTAGCTAATATGCCTTTATTATTGAGCTTTTGATCAATCATAGTCGTTTCGTTATTGAAAAGAATTATACAGAGATGCAAAATTAATGTACGTTATTATATATTTTTTGTAAAGTACCATCGCTTATATTGACTAATAACCTTTCCTAGCTCTAAAAAGGGTCTAAAGCTCTGAGCGTAGCAGCAAGAGTTCATAGAAAAATAGCAAATTATCATAATTTAACCTAAGATTAAAGATATTAGCGATATTAAACTTCGATCAATTGATTTTTTTTGTTTAGTGCCTATATAACAAAGGTAAGCAAAATTTATACGGTTATACCATTATGAATATCGAAAAATTTACCTCTGCAGCAAGGTCTGTGATCTCTAATGCCCAGATGCTAGCGGCCAAAAATAATCACCAACAGCTTTTGCCAATCCATTTTCTTGTTATTCTTGCTGCCGAAGACCAAGATGTAATTAGAAACCTTCTTACTTCGTTAGGGACAAGCGCTAATCTTATTTTAACAAGAGCCGAAGAGGAGCTAGCGCGCGTGCCAAGTGTAGAAATAAGCGGTGGTGGAGGGCAGGTAAGTATTTCTTCGGATTCCCTTAAGCTACTTGAAAAATCTTTGGCACTTGCCACAACAAATAAAGATAGTTTTGTTACAATAGAGAGATTTTTTGAAGCACTAACATATGATAAAAACATTGTTGGTAAAATTCTGGCAGAGTTCGGTATTGATTCAAAGAAAACTACAGCAGCAATTTTAGCCATGCGCAAGGGAAGGACAGCCGATAGTGAATCAGCTGAGGAGAGTTATGATGCTTTGCTAAAATATGGACGTGATGTAACAAAGCTTGCGATGGAAGGAAAAATTGATCCCATAATAGGTCGGGATGAAGAGATAAGACGAGCAATTCAGGTCCTTTCTCGTCGTTCAAAGAATAATCCTGTTTTAATTGGTGAGCCTGGTGTTGGTAAAACTGCAATTATCGAAGGTTTAGCTCAGAGGATATACCATAAAGATGTACCAGAATCGCTAGTGAATTGTAAAATTTTTGAACTAGATATGGGGGCGCTAATTGCCGGAGCAAAATTCCGAGGAGAATTTGAGGAACGCTTAAAAGCAGTGCTGAAGGAAATAAAAGAAGCTAGTGGCGAGATTATATTATTTATTGATGAATTACACCTCCTTGTAGGTACCGGGAAAACTGATGGGGCTATGGATGCATCGAATCTACTAAAACCAATGCTTGCTAGAGGAGAATTACATTGTATTGGCGCAACCACACTGGATGAGTATCGAAGATATATCGAAAAAGATACCGCGCTGGCAAGGCGTTTTCAGGCGATATATGTTGCAGAACCAAGTGTTGTTGATACAATTTCAATTATGCGAGGAATAAAAGATCGATACGAGTTACATCATGGGGTGACCATTTCAGATGGTGCTATAGTCGCCGCGGCTACTTTGTCAAATAGATATATAACTGATCGCTTTTTACCTGATAAAGCAATTGATTTGCTTGATGAAGCTGCAAGTCGTTTAAAAATAGAGGCGTCTAGTAAACCGGAAGAATTAGATGAGCTCGATCGCAAAATTATTCAAATAAAGATTGAGTTATCAGCCTTGAAGAAAGAAAAGGATGATAATTCAAAAAAGAAAGTTACTAAATTAACTTCAGAACTCGCAGAGCTTGAGGCTAAATCAATGGATTTAAGCTCAAAATGGTTAGCTGAAAAGAACAAAATGCTATCTGCGCAAAAATTGAAAGAAGATCTTGAAAACGCTAAAATAGAGCTTGAAAAGTCAGAAAGGAGGGGGGACCTTACCAGGGCCAGCGAGCTGAAATATGGGGTGATTCCAGAAATAATAGCCAAGTTAAAATCCGCTGGAGAACCAACTGATAATAAGCTCTTGAAAGAAAGAGTGACAGACGAAGATATAGCAAGCCTTGTTTCTAAAATTACCGGAATCCCTATCGAGAGCATGCTTTCAAGTGAGCGAGATAAACTTCTTACGATGGAGAAAAACTTACAGGCCACAGTAATCGGTCAAGATGATGCCATAGAAGCTGTAAGTGATGCTATCCGTAGGTCTCGTGCTGGTATTGCGGATCAACACCGGCCACTAGGTTCATTTTTGTTTCTTGGCCCAACGGGTGTTGGTAAAACTGAACTTACTAAGGCTCTTGCTCAGTTCTTATTTAGTGATCGTAGTGCAGTGCTTAGATTCGATATGTCAGAATATATGGAGAAACATGCAGTAGCAAGGTTGATTGGCGCCCCTCCTGGATATGTTGGATATGAACAAGGAGGTGCTTTAACTGAGGCAGTTCGTAGACGCCCATATCAAATCGTATTATTTGATGAAATTGAAAAAGCTCACCCTGATATTTTTAATGTGATGTTACAAATATTAGATGAGGGACGCTTAACTGATAGCCAAGGCCATGTAGTAGATTTTAAAAATACAATAATAGTTCTCACCTCAAACCTTGGTTCAGAAGTGCTTGTTAATCAAGCTGATGGTGAAGATACAGCTTTGGTCCGCGATCAAGTAATGGAGTATGTTCAAGCTGCTTTTAGACCAGAGTTTTTGAATCGCCTTGATGAAATAATATTATTTCATCGCTTGAATAGGTCGCATATGAACGAGATAGTAAAAATTCAACTTAATGATTTAAAAAATATTTTAGCTACTCAAGCAATTAATCTGGAATATGATGAAAGTGCAGTAAATTATCTTGGCGATAAGGGGTATGATCCAGCGTTTGGTGCTAGGCCACTAAAAAGAATTATTCAAAAAGAAGTGCAAAATAGTTTGGCGAAAAAAATATTATCTGGGTCATATATTAGCGGCGATAAAATTAAGCTTTCTTGCGTTGATGGTAAGCTTGATATTTAAAAATGAGACTATATAAAAGTAGTTGAATGATTCATACAATATAGGTAGTTTGATCGGTGAGAGAGGTGTGTTGGGAGCGGGGGCAATATGTTGTTCTGGCGATGCTCCAAAATAACTGCTCGCCGAGGAGTTTTTATAGCAGACTTAGTAGGTTATAAATTTTGCAGGATCTTTTGCTACTTTCCCTTCTCGGATACCGAAATTAAGCTGGGGCTCGGTTACTTTACCAGTACTACCAACATACCCAACGACATCTCCTTGTTTTACACTGGCTCCTTTAGTGAGGATTATGTCTTCTAGATGGGCATAAGAGGTAACAAGATTTTTACCATCAAGTTTAATAATTACTAAATTACCAAAAGTGGCGTCGTAATCGGCATATATTACTTTACCTGCCGCTGTAGACAACACTTTAGTACCAGGCTTTGCACTTATGCTGATTCCCTTGCTTGTCCCAAACGGAGTTTTGTCGCCAAATTTTGTAATCACTTTACCCTTTACTGGAGTAATATATTCGTGATGAACTGCTTGCTCTTGAAGCTTTACTTCCGGTTTTTCAATTTTAGCTTCTTCTACTTGTATCAATGGTTCAGTAGATCCAGTAACAGGAGGTGCTAAGTTTTTTTCTGTAGTTTGTTTGATTTTAAGGATTTGAAACTCGTCAAGATAATAAGGTGGAGCTAGGTCATTTAATAATGCAATCTCTAGGACTTTTTGTCCATATTTTTGAGCGATATCTTCAATTGTTTCGCCCACTTGTACTTCATGGTAAATGATTTTATGCTTTGATTCTGGTTTGGTTTGAGCTGGAATAATATATTGCTCACCATCGACAGTATTATCAACGGTATTATCAAAAGTAGTACCATCCTGATCAATTATTTCAGTCGACTTTACTTCAAATGAACCAGTAGAAACAACCTCTCCTTCATCAACAAGTGTTGGATTGGTGGTCTTGCTGGAGGATTTCTGCTTCGCACCTGGGTGATTAAACTCTATAGGTGCTGACTGCTTCGACACGGCGCATGCAGATAATATAAATGATAAAAGAATCAAAAGGCCTTGTTTTTTCATTTTGCCAATGTGTGTAATTACAGATTTGTTTTGCTAATTAAATAAAGGTCATTATATATTAATATCTATTAGTTTGTATATCAAATAAGGTGTTTAATGAAAAATTATGATTTAGCCATTGCAAGTGACCATGCTGGCGTTAAATTGAAAGGTAAAATTATTCAATATCTTCAAAAAAAAGGTATGAAAGTACTTAACCTAGGCACAGATACTGAGGAGAGAGTTGATTATCCTGATTTTACTTATAAAATGGTAGAAGAAGTTATTGAACAAACAGTGCTTCAAGGTATTTTGATCTGTGGAACTGGTATAGGTATGTCTATAGCGGCAAACCGAAGCTCTGATATTCGGGCTGCTCTATGTACAAGCGAGTTTATGGCAGAGCGCGCTAGATCTCATAATGATGCCAATATACTAGTGCTGGGTAGTAAATTAGTCGATGATGATATTTCCATTAAAATCGTCGAGAAATTTCTACAAACTGAATTTGAAGGTGGTAGGCACGCGAGGCGCATAGCTAAGATTAAGTAGTGATGTTCAAGTGCCAAAATACAGTACAAAAACTTTATCTAGGACTATGCTTCTGATATTTGGTACTTAAAATATTTATTTTAGCGAGGTTTTGATATTATTCCGTTTTGAAGGAGTAATTTTACTTTCTTTGGTAGCGAGGGAGGGACTTGAACCCCCGACACCCGGATTATGATTCCGATGCTCTAACCAGCTGAGCTACCCCGCCAAGAAATCTAATTTATAATCACTATAATAAAAATTCATTATAAAAACTGCCCAAAAAAACACTTGGGCAGTTAAATATATTAACGTTTGGAGAACTGAGTACTCTTACGTGCTTTACGTTTTCCATATTTCTTGCGCTCAACAACTCTTGCATCTCTTGTCAAGAAGCCGCCTTTACGTAAGATTGGATGAAAATCTTCAGAGATACAATCAAGCGCTCTGGCTATACCATGAATTATAGCGCCTGCTTGGCCTGTCGTTCCGCCACCTTTAGTAGTGCACATAACATCAAATTGTCCGGTAGTATTTGTGTCTACAAAAGGTTGCATAATTGATGTTCTATATGTTTCGCGTGGGAAATATATAGAAAAATCTTTGTTATTTACTATAATTCTACCTTTTCCAGGTCTAACCCAAACTCTTGCTACTGAGTTTTTCCTTCTGCCCGTTCCATAACCACCGCCGTCAGCTGTAGCTTTTTTGGACTTGCATTGAGCAACTTGAGGTGCTGCAACTTTAGTTACGACAGAACTTTTTTTAATTTCTAGTGTTGGTACTTCCATTACAATTACTTCGTGTTTTTAGAATTTTTACTAACGAGATCAAAAGCTTCTGGCTTTTGAGCTGCGTGTGGATGGTCTGCTTCAGCGTATACATGGAGGTTACTTAATTGTACATCGCCCATTTTGTTTCTGCTGATCATCCGCTTGATAGCCATCTTGACCACTCGTTCTGGATATTTACCACTAAGGATTTTTCCAGCCGTGGTTTCTTTTATACCACCTGGAAAGCCCGTATGGCGATAATAAAACTTACCGTTTTTGGGATCAGATTTTTTCCCTGAAAGATATACATACTTTGCATTAACAATTATTACATAATCACCACAATCCATGTGCGGAGTAAAAGTAGGCTTGTGCTTTCCGCGTAGCAATACGGCAGTTTGACTGGCTAAGCGCCCAAGTACAAGATCTTTAGCATCAATAACCCACCATTTTTTTTCGATGTCTGATGGTTTTGCTGAATAAGTTTTCACAGTATTGTCTTCATTAATTTGATATTTTGCAGCTAAAAATAGCAGTTACATGAGCGCATTGTCAAGGATAATTTTAAAAAAGATCAACTAGGTTCAAGTTGCATTTTATCCAGTTTTTCTAAGCCAGAAAATTTGAATGTCAATTTCTTGCTTTTCTTAGGATAGTCAATGATTACTACGCCCCCATTTCTAAGCTTGCCAAATAACATCTCGTCAGCTATAGCTTGCTTAATATTGGTGTCAATTACTCGATCCAGTTCACGCGCATTTCCTTTTTTATTAAAGCAGTTTTGAGCAAAATATTTCTTCACCCCGTTATTGACTACGAGTCTTACTTTCTTATCAGCTAATTGTGAAGCTAGTTCTTTTAGGTTTTTTGAAACTATCTTGTCAATTATATTGCTAATAGGGTTAAAGAGGATTATTTTATCTAACCTTCCCTGAAACTCTGGGCTAAAATGCTCGTTAAATGCGTCCATATTCAAACCTACTTTAGCTTTAGCTGAATCTTTTTGAGCAAATCCAATCGCCGCCTTTTCTTCTACTGCAACTAGATTAGTGGTTAAGATAATCATCGTGTGTGAAAAATTTACATGCTTGCCAGTACTGTCAGTAAGCCTCCCTTCATCCATTATTTGTAAAAGCAAGTTAAAAATTTCATGGTGAGCTTTTTCTATTTCGTCAAATAACACTACTGAATAAGGGAATTTATCCACTTCACTTGTTAGCATACCTCCTTGATCAAATCCAACATAACCCGGAGAGCTTCCAAGCAGTTTAGATACTGAGCTTGGTTCGGAAAATTCGGACATATCGAATTTTAGCAATTTCATACCGCTAAAAATCGCAAGTTGTTTTGCAAGTTCAGTTTTGCCAACGCCAGTTTGGCCTGCGAACATATAGCAACCAGTCGGGCGCGCCCCTTTGCGGAGACCGGCTCGAGAGAGTTTTATACTAGAACACAAACTCTCTATTGCTTCAGCTTGCCCAAAAATATGAGTTTTTAAATTGCGGCTTAATTGTTTTAATAGCATTATATCGTCTGATTCGACTCTTATGCTAGGTATATTCATAATACTAGCAAGAAGTTGCTCTATTTCTTTTTGAGTGATAATAGGCCTAAGTTTAGACTTGTTGCTAATTTTGCTTCTGGCCCCGGCTTCGTCTATCAGGTCGATGGCTTTGTCTGGTAAGTGTCTGTCATTAATAAACCGCTGCGATAAAGTAATTGCTGCTTTTAAGGCAGAAAGGTCATAAGTAACATTATGGTGTTTCTCGTAATTTTCTTTTAGTCCTTTTAATATTTCTAGTGTTGTATCTTCATCAGGTTCACTAATAACAACTTTTTGAAAGCGTCTTACCAAAGCCATGTCCTTCTCAAAATTATTATGGTACTCTTTAAAGGTCGTTGACCCTATGCACCTAAGTTCTCCTCGCGCAAGGGCTGGCTTGAGAAGGTTACTGGCATCCATTGCTCCTGTTGTAGTGGATCCAGCGCCTATGATAGTGTGAATTTCATCAATAAATAAAATAGCATTGTGGTTTTTCTTTAATTCTTCAAGCAAATTTTTTATTCGTTCTTCAAAGTCTCCTCTAAATTTTGTTCCTGCAACCAGACTGCCTATATCTAGAGAATAAATAACGGCGTCCTTCAAGATATCTGGTACATCGTTGTTAATGATCCTAATAGCCAGTCCTTCTGCTATGGCTGTTTTGCCAACGCCTGGTTCTCCAACCAGAATAGCATTGTTCTTTTTTCTTCTACAGAGTATTTCAATAGTTCTTTCAATCTCGTTCTTTCTTCCCACTAGGCAGTCAATAGCATCAAGATCAGCTCTTTTGTTGAGATTAGTACAATATTTTTCCAAATCATTTTCAAGCGAAGTATTTTTTTGAAGCTCTTCTTTCAACTGTTTTTGAGAAATTTCTTCAATAAGAGAATTTTGATTAGTAGGTGTTTCAGGCAGCTGCTTAGTGTGTAATTTGCCTTCTGTTTTGAGAATATTTAGAACATCTTGTCTATTTAAATTAGCCTCTTTGAGGCATAAAAGAGCATAAGCTTCATGTTCAAAAAAAAACTCAGCTAGTACATGAATACCAGAAATAATCTTTTGTCCATTGGCTTGACTATGAAGAGCGGCGCGTTGAATAATTCTCTGGAACCCAGCCGTTGGTTTTGCTTCCTTAGCTTCGTTGTCTACTAGATTCTGTAGGTCGTGTTCAAGATAATTTTGTAGTCGTGCTCTTAATGAGTTTAGGTCAATCCTATATTCAAAAAAAACACGCTTAGCATCTGAATCCTCGGTAATTGAAAGCAATAGATGTTCATAAGTAGCATACTCATGTCGATATTTTGTAGCAATTGATAGCGCTCTTCTTAGAGTTAACTCTAATTCGTTCGAAAGCATCCTTACCTCCTGAGTTCCCCTATAATCAGTCCTATTAATGATAAGTATACCAGACTATAAGATAGAAACACTCGTATATATTTTAATAATTACTTATTTTATGTAGATTTGTGGTATGAGTTCTTCTAGAATTAACCTTCTGTAAAATTGGTGTTAGTCTTAAAGAAAATATGAAAAATAGTAAAATATTTATCGTTTTAGCAGCATTACTTGTGTTACTGGCTTCCGTAAAGCTTTATTCCAAATATGAGTTAAGCATCGTTAATAGAGAAGCTAAAACATTAAAGAGTAATTTGAAAGTTTTGCTTTATACTAAAGATACGTGTAAATACTGTATCCTTGCTAAAGAACTTTTGGATAAAAATGCTATTCCTTATGAGGTAATTGAGCTAGGAAACAATAGGGATTTACATCAAAAAATGGCGGATCAAACTGGTCAGAATACTGTTCCGTATGTTTACGTAAATGGAGAATTTATTGGTGGGTATAAGAGTTTGCAAGAGCTAGAAGAATCAGGAAAGTTATATACAGTAGAGCAGGGTGCTGAGTTTAAGTAATTTGTATTATTAATAATATTGTTGGAGAAAGTGAGTTATGAATTATGTGCCAATAGTTGTAGAGCAGACGGCAAGAGGTGAAAGGTCTTATGATATTTACTCGCGCCTTCTTAAAGAGCGGATAATTTTTGTTTTTGGAGAGTTTGAAGACCAAATGGCAAATTCTATCGTTGCTCAATTATTATTTCTTGAGGCTGAAAACCCAGAGAAAGAGATATATATGTATATCAATTCCCCCGGGGGTGTTGTTAGTTCAGGCTTTGCTATTTATGATACTATGCAGTATATAAAGCCAAAAATTGCCACACTTTGTATAGGTCAGGCTTGTTCAATGGGAGCAACTATTTTGCTTGCCGGCGAGAAAGGAATGCGCTACGTTTTACCAAGTAGCCGGATAATGATCCATCAACCAAGTGGTGGTTATAGAGGGCAAGCTACGGACATTGAAATTCATGCGCGTGAGACGATGAAAGTGAAAAAACTGCTTCATCAAACTTATGCTAAGCATACCGGTCAAACGGTAGAAAAAGTAGCAACTGCGATGGAACGTGATTGTTTTATGTCAGCTACTGAAGCTTTGGCATTTGGCATTGTGGACAAAATTATTACTAGTAGGGATTTGATCCTTCCTCAAAATGTGAAGAAGTAATAATTTACTTTTTTAAAAAGAGGTGATAAAAAGATAAATATAAGTAAAATTTAGGATGCTATGGCGGAAGAATTTAAGAAGAAGTCACTACATTGTTCGTTTTGTGGTAAAAATCAATTTGAGGTAAAAAAGCTGATCGCTGGTCCTACGGTTTTTATTTGCGATGAGTGTATTGAAATTTGTCAGGATATAATTCAAGAAGAAGTAAATGAAACCATTGACAGTATCATTTCTTCAGTACCAACTCCAAAAGAAATATATAAAATTCTTGATGAGCATGTAATTGGACAAGATAAAGCAAAAAAAGTTCTTTCAGTAGCTGTTTATAATCATTACAAGCGCCTTGAAAGCTTGATCAATTCTAAGGATGAAGTGGAGCTTAACAAGTCAAATATTATGCTTATTGGTTCTACTGGTTCTGGTAAGACTTTGCTTGCTCAAACCTTGGCTAAGATTCTCGATGTTCCTTTTACTATGGCAGATGCAACCACTTTGACGGAAGCTGGATATGTGGGCGAAGATGTTGAAAATATTTTACTCAGATTGTTACAAGCATCAGACTTTAACGTAGAGAAGGCGCAAAGGGGCATAATTTATATTGATGAAATTGACAAAATAGCCAAAAAGTCTGAGAATGTTTCAATTACACGTGATGTTTCCGGGGAAGGGGTGCAGCAAGCGTTGCTAAAAATCATGGAAGGTACAGTTGCCTACGTTCCGCCCCAGGGTGGAAGAAAACATCCGCAACAAGATTTTATTCAAATCGATACTTCAAATATATTATTTATATGCGGGGGCGCGTTCATGGGGATTGAAGGTATTATTGCAGCACGAAGCGACAAGAGTTCAATTGGATTCGCTGCTAATGTTAAGTCGAAAGAAGATATGCGCCACAGCGATGTCCTAAAAGAGTTACAAATTGAAGATATAATCAAATTTGGTATGATTCCTGAATTTATTGGACGCTTACCAGTTGTGGCTACTTTGAAAGAGTTAGATAAAGAGGCGTTGATTAAGATTCTTACTGAACCTAAAAATGCCATTGTAAAGCAATATAAGAAGCTTTTTTCTCTGAATAATGCGGATCTTGAGTTTACTCCAGATGCTCTGGAAGCGGTTGCCACTAAGGCATTAAAAAGAAATACTGGGGCAAGAGGACTCCGTTCAATAATTGAAGAATTATTGTTGGAAGATATGTACAATTTTTCTGAGCTGAAAAATAAAATAATTATTTTTAGCAAGGAGACAGTAGAAAATAACGTTGCTGCAGTTATTAAGCCAAGAAAAGTGGCTAAAGTTTCAGCTAAACTGCCTAAGAAACGTTTAGCTGTATAAACAGATATTGTTAGTATGGCTTCATATATTTCTGAGAGAGAAGAGAAACTAAAGCTATTTATTAGTAGTTATTTTTCTCCAACACAATATACCACGGAGCCTATACCGGGTGATGCTGGTATGCGCACCTACTGCAGAGTGTGGGCTGATTCTAAAAGCTATGTAGTGATGGATTGCCCGCCAAGTTACGCGAATATTCAGTCTTTTATTAGTGTGGCCCAATTTCTTTTGGCAAATGACTTTTCAGCTCCTCAGATCATAGAACAAGATCCTGTTCAAGGCTTTTTAATTATAGAAGATTTTGGGACTATTAGTATAAAAAATCGTTTGGAAAAGACGGTAGGTGATGCCAAAGAGAGAAGAGAGGTTTATTACTTAATAGTTGATTTACTATGCTCTCTTCAGGATCAAAAGTGCTTACCGGGTCTTAGAGATTTTGATAATGAGCTACTTTGCAAAGAGGTAGAACTTTTTGTTGAATGGTATATTCCCTATGCATACAAAAGAAAGCTAGAAACGAATGAATTTGATGAATTTATCGAACTCTGGCAAAATGCTTTGACAAAGCAAGATATCATGCCAAATTGTATGGTCTTAAGAGATTATCATTTAGAGAATATGATGTATCTCGAGGAACGTGATTCCTTTAGAAAGATAGGTCTGCTGGACTTTCAGGATGCTCTTTGTGGCTCTCCAGTATATGACTTAGTATCCGTGCTTGAAGATGCGCGCTTTGATGTTCCAAGGCAAGATGCACTTGAAATTATAGACTATTTTGTTAAGAAAAAGAAAGTTGATAGGAAAAGCGTACTGCGCAATTATCATATATTGGGAGCGCAAAGAAATTGTAGGATTCTTGGGGTGTTTGCAAGAAAATTGATAAGAGATGACGATGATAGTTACCTGAAATATATTCCAAGAGTACAAAAATATTTGGAATATGACTTGTCTCATCCAGATTTAGATCAGATAAGAGAATGGCTAAAGAATTTAAAATAGGTTAGGAATGATTGATACTATAATGTTATTTGCAGCTGGTTTTGGCAATAGAATGCGCCACTTAACTGAAAATAGCCCCAAAACGTTAATTCCTATTTTAGGTCAGCCGATGTTACACCATGCACTTTCCTTGTGCAGATCTTACCCATTCAAACGAATCGTAATTAATACCCACTATTTACACGATCAAATTAGTAAATCAATTGAGAATTTTCAAGAGCTTAATCCATCGTTTCCTGAAATAATAATAATATATGAAAAAGAGCTGCTTGAAACGGGTGGGGCTATTAAAAACGCGCAGGAGCAACTGGGCAAAAACCCGGTTTTTGCTTTAAATACAGATATAGTACTAAAGTCAGATTATAATATTTTTACTGATATGATTAAGCAATGGAACCCCGAAGAGATGGACTTCTTGCTTCTTATGCAAAAATATAATAGAGCTGTTGGGTACGCGGGTCATGGCGATTTTGACCTGTTTGCTGATGGAAAGCTCTCTAGACAAGATAAAGAGGGGAATTATGATTACATGTATGCTGGGTTACAAATTCTAAAACCACAGAAAATAGCAAAGCATCCGCTCAAAGTGTTCTCGCTTCGAGAATACTATTTAAACAGCGATAAGGTGCGAGGTATTGCTGCAAAAGATAGCACAAGGTGGTATCATGCAACTACACCAGAAGATCTAGTGGATATCGAAATGGATATGCTAGCTCATGGTGATCAATAATTCTCGTCCTAGTTTTTTATATTAGATCTATTTTATTACAACTGACAGATATGGTTATGAATATATGTCATTAACAATTCATTGGTTTCGTCAAGATTTAAGATTAAGTGACAATCCTTCATTATCTGCAGCCGTAAAAAATGGTGATGTTTTGCCAATTTATATACTGGATGATTATAATCCTGGTCATCATATCATGGGGGAAGCAAGTAGAGTCTGGTTACATTACTCTTTGAATAAACTCAACGAGTCTTTGGGTTGTAGGCTAAGAGTATTTTCGGGCAATGCCACAGAGATTATTCTAGGTCTGACGCAGAAATATAAAATAAAATCAGTTTATTGGAATAGGTGTTATGAACCTTGGCAAATTAAAAGGGATAAAGTAATAAAAGATGTTTTGCAAAAACAAAATATAGACGTAAAAAGTTTTAATGGATCGCTAATGATTGAACCATGGGAGCTTCTTAAGGGTGATAAAACTCCTTATAAAGTATTTACTGCTTTTTATAAAAAAGCTTATTTATTAGATTATTTTATTAGCACACCAATACTAAGACCGAATAACGATCATTATACCGAAGAAAATATAGATAGTATAGATATCGAATCTCTTGGTTTACTTCCTTCTGATAAATGGGGGAGTATGGTTATAAAAGGTTGGGAGGTTGGAGAAGTTGCTGCATATAAAAAATTACAAAGCTTTCTAGAAAGTGATATAAAAAACTATAAAGAAGGCAGAAATTTTCCATATAAGAAAAACGTTTCTTGTCTTTCGCCGCACTTGCATTTTGGTGAAATTTCTCCGAGGCAAATTTGCTACTACCTACAATTACTTAATAAAGAAGAGAATATAGAATGTTTTTTGCAGGAAATAGGCTGGCGTGAATTTTCATATTACCTACTATATCATTTTCCTAATATACCTACCGACAACTTAAACCCGAAATTTGATCGATTTCCTTGGAGTGATAATAAAGACTTGCTGAGTTGTTGGCAAAAAGGTGCAACTGGTATACCAATTGTTGATGCTGGCATGCGGGAACTTTGGCAAACCGGTTATATGCATAATAGAGTGAGAATGATTGTTGGTTCGTTTTTAGTAAAAAACTTACTAATTCACTGGAATCATGGGGAGCAATGGTTTTGGAATTGTCTATTTGATGCAGATTTAGCTAATAATAGTTGTAGTTGGCAATGGGTTGCGGGATGCGGGGCAGATGCTGCACCTTATTTTAGGATCTTTAACCCTGTAATGCAAGGAAAGAAATTTGATGCTACCGGTGAGTATACTAGGCAATATGTGCCAGAATTAAAATTATTACCACATAAATATTTATTTAATCCTTGGGAAGCTCCAAAACAAACGTTGATTGATGCTGGAATTCAGTTAGGAATAAATTACCCAGAGCCCATAGTTGATTTAGCTGTTTCCAGGAAGAGAGCTCTCGAAATATTTTCCTCCCTTTAATTTTTTTATCCCACTAATTTTTATAATAAGGTAGATTATTGGCCGTATTGCGCGTAATCTAGATAGTTTTCTTAGTACGCGCTACGGTTATTTTTGGCTGGGTGGTCAAGTTATTTAAGACCATTGATAACAATTTCTAGCTCTGCAAAAGCATTATCTAGGGACTCATAATTTGCAGACCTCAGTACCAAGGCAGTGCCATGATTACCATTCCTTGTAAACGGGTAGCTTCCCATCTCCACTTCTTTATATTTGTTTTGTAGTTCTTCGAAGCTAATTGCGATCTTACTTTCACCTAACATGACTTCTAGAGTTTTTGACTGAATAATGGCGCCTTTTTTTAACATGGGAATAGCTGATTTAAGCATCGATTTCATAATATTAGGAATACCAGCCATAACAAATACGTTATTAGTAACAAATCCTGGCACCATTGTAGCATCGTTGTGTAGAAGCTTGGATGATTCTGGTATATAAGCCATTTTTTCTCGAGCAGAGTTTAATTTCTCTCCTATTTTGTCATAGTGATTTTTTAGAATATTATATATTTCATCGCTTCTGGTATAGCCCACATTAAAAGCAGCAGCAATTGCTTCGGCAGTTATATCATCATGGGTGGGACCAATCCCGCCTGTTGTAAAGATATAATCATATTTGCTGCTCAGCTCTCGGACCGTATCTATGATCATTGTACGATCATCCGCAATGGTTCTTGTTTCAACAAGTGAAACTCCAACCTCGCCAAGCCTTAGTGCTATTTCCTGCGTATTTATATCAAGAGTTCTACCTGAAAGTATTTCGTTGCCAATTATGATTACCGCGGCTCTATGATTGCTCATTTTCTACTTTTAATTTATTTGATTTTATAATATCAGGCTGTGGGCATAAAAAAAGAGCCAATGCAAGCATTGACCCTTTTTATTTATTATTTATTGCTATTAGCAGACACTATAGCAAGGCTATTTTCTATCGCCAAAGAATCTTAGCATATATAAGAATAGGTTGATAAAGTCGAGATACAATGTGAAAGCTCCCATAATAGCAGTTTTTTCGCCCATCTCGCCACCACCAGATTGGTAGTACATCGATTTTAGTTTTTGTGTATCCCAAGCTGTTAGTCCCATAAAAATTGCTACCCCAATGAAAGAAGTCGCAAAACTAATAGCTGGGCTTTGTAGGAAAATATTAACTATAGATACTACAATTAAGCCGATTAAACCCATAATTAAGAATGATCCTATCGATGTTAAGTCTCTTTTAGTAGTATATCCGTAAAGGCTCATTGAACCAAATACTGCCGAACAAATAAAGAATGTACGTGCAAGAGACTGTCCAGTATATACTAGTCCTAATGAAGAAAGTGACATTCCCATTACGGCTGCATAAACCCAAAATAAAGTTTGGGCTTTATTAACAGACATACTTGCCATCCCCATAAAGAAGAAAATAGCAATACCAAGAGGAGCGAAGGTAATGATCATCCCAAGCATAGATGTGCCCATAAACTCACCATTTGGTCCGATATTATACATCAGATTCATTAATGGTGGAAAATTTAGAGTGCCAAAAGCAAAAACTCCTGTAAGTAGCAAAGCAAGAGACATATAGTTGTATATTTTAAGCATATAAGACCTAAGCCCTTCATCAAAGCCTTTAGTCTCTTTTGCAGCAAACGATTTAGTATAATCAATCATAATAGTTACCTCGTAAGTAAATTCATTATCTACATATAATAATATAAGCTGTTTTTATAGTTTTTCAAGTAATAAACCTAAAAATACATCTTTGTGTGAAGTACTCCTATGAAGAGTGCGACTCCAACATAGATATTAGATCTGAAACGTGTTTGACAATTTTTGGGATCATAAATATCTAAAGTTTTTACCTGCCATGAAAGTAAAATTAGACTCAAAAATATTCCTAGATAGAACAGTGTAGATAAATCAATGTTAGTTAGGTAATATGAAAGAAAAAATAGTACTATAAATATAGTATAAAATGTCATAATCCATATTTTATAATTCTTATTTTCTAACCAAATTGACATCGATTTGACGTTAATTTTTTTATCGTCTTTAATATCCATAAAGCCATAGATTACATCAAATCCTATCGTCCAAAATACTATAGCTAAATATAGGATAATAGCATTTAAAGAAATGTTATTAGTAATACTTGTGTAACCAATTAAAGAAGCTGTGCTATAGGTTAAACCAAGAAAAACTTGAGGTAGGTAAGTTATTCTCTTCATTAAGGGATAAAGGGCTGTCATAACTCCAGCGATTAAAGAAGTGTAAATTGCTACTTTAGGAAGTGTGAGGAGTATTAAAAAACTAATGACTAAAAATATAATCAATTGAATAAGGGCAAATTGGATACTAATTGATCCATTAGCTAGAGGTCGGTTTTTGGTTCTTTCAACTTTGTTGTCAAAATTTCTATCCAAGACATCATTGATAATGCATCCAGCACCCCTTGCACTAAGGCTTCCAGCAAAAAATAATGGAAGCATTTTTAGATCCGTAAAAAGGGTACTACCCAGTACGCCACCAAACGACGCTATGAAAAAGGGCAGCAAGTAACTAGCTGGAACGTTGAGTCTCGCAAGCTTAATTGCGGACAAAAATATGTTTGGCATTTTGGTTCTAGTTGTAATATTATTCTCGCTTCTATAACAAAATTATCCCAAGTAATACCAATGGTAGAATTCCCTAGCAAGTACAATTTTAATAATAGTGAAAAAAAATGGCAAGAGTATTGGCAAAAGCATGGTGTATATCTGTGGGATAAAAATGAAAGGCGTGATAAAACGTATGTTGTAGATACGCCGCCCCCAACTGTTTCAGGACAATTGCATATAGGGCATGTCTATAGCTATACTCATACTGATTTTATAGTTCGCTATCAGCGCATGAAGGGAATGAATATATTTTATCCCATGGGCTTTGATGATAATGGATTACCAACAGAGAGACTAGTCGAAGCGAAGCGGAAAGTTAGAGCAAGTAGCATGAATCGGGAAGAATTTATTGCCATTTGTCAAGATGTGGTGGAAGTTGAAGAGGCAAAATTTCATGACTTATTTAATCGAATCGCATTATCGGTGGATTGGAATATTGAGTATAGGACTATTAGCCCAGTTTCTTGCAAAATATCACAAATGTCTTTTCTTGATTTAATACATAAGAACCAGATATATCGTGATTCGCAACCAATGCTGTGGGACCCAGTTGATCAGACGGCTCTAGCTCAGGCTGATATAGAAGATCATGAAAAAACAACCTTCATGAATGATATTAAATTTATAACTGAAGGTGGCGCCCCAATAATTGTTGCTACAACTAGACCAGAATTGCTTCCGGCATGTGTGGCTGTGTTGTTTCACCCTGATGACACGAGATATAATAAACTAGCGGGAACATTTGCAATATCCCCACTATTTAGTGTTAAAGTGCCTCTAATAGCTGATGATATAGTCGATCAAGAAAAAGGTACTGGTCTTGTAATGTGTTGCACTTTTGGTGATCAAACTGATATTTTATGGTGGAGAAAACATAAGTTACCAACTAAATTAATTTTTAGTAAGTGGGGGACTATATCTGGCATAGAGTTCGATGATAGCTGTACCGACAAAGAAAAAGCTGAGAAATTTGCTATGGAAATTGTTGGTATGAAGATCGTACAGGCAAGAGAAAAAATTATTGAGCTTTTAAAAAACGAAGGTTTGCTTCTTAACCAAACAGAAAGGATTCAAACGGTTAAATGTGCAGAGAGATCTGGTGCTCCTTTGGAAATACTAACTAGTCCTCAATGGTTTATTAAGGCGATTAATCATAAAGACGAGTTGGTAAAAAGGTCAAATGAATTAAATTGGTATCCACATTCAATGAAAATTAAGCTTGATAGCTGGATTCAAGGAGTATCTCTTGATTGGTGTATCTCAAGGCAAAGATATTTCGGTGTGCCGTTTCCTGTGTGGTATTCCAAAAGGAGTGGAGAGGAAGGAAAAATACTTTTAGCAACGCCCGAACAATTACCAGTAGATCCTGCGCATGATTTACCAAATGGTTATACAAGAGAGGAGGTAGAAGCTGATAAAGATGTGATGGATACATGGTCAACTAGCTCTGTTTCTCCTCAGTTAAGTTCACATGGTATAGCGGAAGGTTTTATGGTTAACCAGGAGCGTCATAAAGCATTATTCCCTGCAGATTTACGCCCTCAAGCCCATGAAATTTTAAGAACATGGGCATATTATACCTTGCTTAAAAGTCATCTGCATGAAAACACGTTGCCGTGGAAAAATATAATGATTAGTGGTTGGTGTTTGGCTGAAGATCGAAGCAAAATGTCTAAATCTAAAGGGAATGTTTTGGTGCCAGACACTTTGCTTGAACAATTTGGTGCCGATGTCATAAGATATTGGTCTGCTAGCTCAAAACTTGGAGCTGATACAGCTTATTCTCTTGATATTATGAATAATGGTAAGCGTTTGGTAAATAAATTATGGAATGCAGCAAAGTTTGTTTCTCAACATTTTGATAAAATTCCAAGTGAATATAAAAATGTAGAACTGCCGCAATTAAAAGATAAAATATGTTACGATTTTGATAAATATTTTATAACTAGGCTATCAACTCTTGTCACAATCACAACCAAAGAGTTTGAAAAATATGAATATGCTGGAGCTATGGATCAGACAGAGCAGTTTTTCTGGTTTTTATTCTGTGACAACTATCTAGAGATTACAAAAACTAGAGCTTACGATGAAGAAAACAAAGATCCAGCCGGGTCTTTGAGTGCTAGATTAACGCTTTATCATGGCTTGAAAATAATTCTCCAATTGTTTGCCCCATTCTTGCCACATATTACAGAAGAACTTTACCAATTATTATACACCACTGACGACTCTATTCATATACGGCACGGCTGGCCGGTATTAGACTTAGTTTTTAGTGGAGTTGATAAGTCTTCAGAACAATTAATTGATGTCCTTGAGATGGTAAGAAAAGTGAAGGCAAAAGATAACTTATCTATTAAAGCCCCAATAAACTATATTGAGATAATGGGTAAAAAAAGTCTATCTGATACTTTGATTGCAGATTTAAAAAATGTCACTTCAAGCGGAGAAATAAGATTTGTTTCGGAGCTTAGTAGCAAGGATCAAGGGCTTAAAACTGAAGCTATAGAGATCAATGTGATATATAGTTAATGTAAGTAACCTGAGTTTGGTATGGTAAGTGACTACTTTTGGTAAAATTATGTTGAATTAACCAGGTCATGGTTAGCAACCATCCCGTCTGGCCACTGTACATAAAGGCTACTATCAATAACTACCGTGCTTAATTGAATGGAACTACAATCGTTTTTTATGCCAAACTCACACTCATGCTAGCTTTAATCCAAAAAAACTTTTTTTGGTGGCGATTGGACTGACTCATTAGTTGAAGCATTTTTTACGGTTGGTTTTGTTAATTGATGTGAGAATGTGAGTTTTAGATAATCTCTTATTTCCTCATTTAGCAATTCTATCTTATCGCGAAAAAAATGATCTGCCCCAGGTATTACTCTATAATTAACATCAATATTTTTTTGTTTTGAAAGGCGGCTAGCAAGCTCACCAACAGACTCTTCTGAAACAACACTGTCTTTGTCTCCTTGAAGAATTAGGCCTGGAATAGGGCACGGAGAAAGAAACGAAAAGTCATATTTATTTACAGGTGGTGAAATTGCAAGAAAGTTAGTTATTTCTGGTCTGCGCATAATAAGCTGCATTGCAATCCATGCCCCAAAAGAAAAGCCGGCAATTAAGTTAAGCTTACTCATAGGATAATTTATTTGTAACCAGTCGAGCGCAGTTGCCGCGTCGGTCATTTCTCCTATACCATCGTCATACTCACCTAAAGATCTTCCAACTCCTCTGAAATTTATTCTAAGAACTGTAAAATCATGTTCAAATAATGTTTTATATACATTATAAACAACTTTGTTGTTCATAGTGCCACCAAATTTTGGATGGGGATGCAATACGAGAGCTATCGGAGCCCTTGGGTTTGGAGACTCAGCAAATTTTCCTTCTATTCGACCAGCTGGGCCGTTAAAAAATACCTCGGGCATTTATGCTCTCCATTTATATTTGGTGCTTTGTTATTATTTTTCTGACTTAGATAGTCAGTAACTAAAAAAATTAGCTAGCTGCGGATTGTAGTACTATACGACCCAGAACTCAACAAAAATTAACGCTAAGTTCGTATTCTAATTTTTGGCATCGTCAAGTTAATTAATTTACTTGGTAAAAAATAAATGTTAACTTAAAGATATAAATATAGTTTTAATTTTTTAGGAGGTTAAATTATGTCCAAAATTTCTAAAAAACAAAAGCCTAGGAAAAGTAGCACCTGTAGTCTTTGATGAACACATTTTATCTGGAGATGTAATAACTGAAAAGTCCCAAGTATGTCAAGAGTAATATTCTCGTTTGAGGAACGAAGCAGCGATAGTGATGAGCCTTCGCCAGGACATGAATTTATGTCAAGGCCAATATTGTTTTTTATAAAACAATTAAACAGGGGGGCTAAGTTAGCGGAGTTGGAACCAGTTAGTGGAAGCAACCTTAGTGATAAGCTTCTAGGCCCTGATAACCACACTCCATCAGTTGCAATAGTTAAGGAAAGCGATAGCCAGATACTAAGATTCCCTATTATGCAAGTAAGCATCAGTGATAAACAACCTGTATTAGACGTATCAGTTATTGGAGATGTTCATGTACCTTCTTATGCTGATGGGTACAACGATAATACACATCAAGCTGTAGTAGCCGATCAGGAGAGTAATTGCAGTAATTGTTGTATAATATTGTAAAACAATAGGCTTTTATACCTATATAATCCATTAACTTTATGGTGCCTAATTTTTCCATCTATTATGAAACCAAAACCACTGTTCTGGTTTTTCCCTAATCCATTGTTCAAGAGTCTTATTTACCTCGAGCATGATATTATAACAATCTTTTTCAATGTCTTTAGTTATCGATGGCTCTAGTGGGTCGTGAAGTATTAGTTCGAAATTGCTACTCTTGCCAATGCGAACTATTTGTAGTGGAACAATTGGGTATTTATATTGCAGACTTAGCCGTGCAAGAGCTACGGCCGTCATTGCTGGAAATCCAAAAAATGGTACTTCAATTCCATTATTCATTTTTTGATCAACTAACATCGCTATAGACGCTCCAGATTTTATAGCTCGAATAATAGATTTTGCGCCAGAGGGCCCTTTGGCAATCATAGTGATTGACGTATCATTGGCACGCTCTTGAAGAATTTTTTTATCTACATATGGGTTATTCGCTGCTCTGTAAGCGATACCAAATTTTGGATAAATATCATTTATTTTTCGAATAACAAAGTCCCAATTAGCCTGATGTCCTAAAAATAACATAAAAGGTTGATTCGTTTTTTGAAAAGCCTCAACTTTTTCAAGCCCTATAACTTTGACTCTTTTATTAAGTTCTGCCGAATCTAAACCATTAATAAAAGGAAACTCGCCAATGTACCTGCCATAGTTATCCCAAAGATCATTTATAGTGC
Source organism: Rickettsia typhi (assembly GCA_945907105.1). Lineage (GTDB taxonomy): Bacteria > Pseudomonadota > Alphaproteobacteria > Rickettsiales > Rickettsiaceae > Megaera_A. Next base: position 23,067 of record CAMDSB010000005.1, read on the forward strand.
TTTCGATATCTATATCATCGCCATATACTCTCTTTAGATTCTTACGAGCTGTTTGAGTCACTCGAAGATAGGGGCCAATTCTTCTAGCGATAAAGCTGCATAAAGAGGCAGAAGTATCGACCGATAAAAGTCTTAAGGCTCTAGTTAAGAGTATAAATAATATATACTCAACTATATGTTTTAATTTTTTCATAAATTAGGTGGAATAGTTCTTCTTCTTTATCAAAATTTAAAGTAACGGGGGCGCACATAATTTTAGTATGATCGGGAATTTTTACGTAATCTTTTTTTGTTGTTATTAACAAACAATTTTTTTCATCTGCTTCCTTAACTAGTGTATTGAGCTCTTTTGTGCTATAATTATGGTGATCAGGAAATGTTTTTGTTGCTATTGTATTAATTTCATTTTCCCTTAGCAACCTGAAAAATCTGTCTGGATCTCCAATTGCGGTAAAGGCATAATATCTTTGACTAGTATCTATATTGCCCATTAGTTGTATTTTAGATTTAAAGAATGGCTTGCCACTTGAAATGATAGTCTGAATTAATGAGAAATTCTGGCATAACTCATTGCCAACTATAGTAACAATATCTGACCTGTCAATTGCAGATTCTACCTTTTCTCTTAACGGACCTGCTGGAAAAATTCTGCCGTTACCAACATTTCTGAGCGCATCTATAACAACTATAGTTAAATCTTTTAAAAACCCTGGATTCTGCATGCCATCATCAAAAATTATTACATCTGGTTTTAAATTTTTAATGATAGGCAACGCATGTTTTATAGACACAGTAGCCAAAACTTGCCCATATTCACTCAGCATCTTTGATTCATCCCCAACAGAAGAAGCCAAGTCTGATGCTTCAACGAGTTTAGCTCCACGTAAATTTGAGTTATAACCTTTTGTAACTATAAGAAAGTTGCAGTTTTTTTCTCGTAGTTTTTTTGTAAGCCAAGCAACCACTTGAGTTTTGCCGGTTCCCCCAACACTTATATTGCCTATACAAATAACAAAACATGGGAGTTTAACTGGCTTTACTAGAAGTCTTCGCACAATACCGAGAAGCTGATATATCCATGAAAAAGCTATAAATAGGGATGATAAGAGATTCTTCTTAGACCAAAAAGCTGGGTAGGTAAGTTTGATCACGGTAAAAACCTACCTATCTCTTTTAAATAGTTACTAAGGGTTTCTTTGCGATCACTGACAAACTCAAGAGAATTTTTTCTGTATTTAGCAGCCTCTTTCATATTATTTGTATCAAGAAAAAACTTTACTTTCAAAGCCAACTCAGTGGCTGTTTGTACCTGAAACGCGGCCTGTGTCTCAATCATTTCATCAGCAATATTTTGGAAATTACTCATATCTGGGCCAAGTAAAATAATGTTATCAAAATAAGCAGGCTCAACTAAGTTATGGCCTCCTCGTTTGAAGGATCCACCCACAAAAACAATAAAAGCTAAGCTATAGAATAACCCCAATTCGCCAAAACTATCAACTATAAATAAATCATCATCTAATGAAGGTAACGTTTGATTTGACCTAATTGAAAATTTAAGACCTAGTTTATTGCATTGAGCCGCCAGCTCATCTCTTCTTTCTGGATGTCTAAGAACTATAATAGGAAAATAGTCTATTTTAGTTTGTTTGAAGTCAGCAATTACTTGCAAGGTGACATCTTCATCTTCTTTATGCGTACTTGCAGCAACAAAGATTTTTTTATCACCAAACAGCTTTTTTAAGGATAAAAATGTTTGCTGATCCACCTCCAATTCCTTATTTGCAAATTTCAAATTGCCGAGATTTATTGGATTACTACAGCCTAATCGTTGATATTTGGATAAGTCTGCCTTGCTTTGTACAATCACTTTCTTAAAATTATCAATTATTAATTTAAAAAACCATTTGTTACTTTTCCATCTTTTATAAGACTTATCAGATAGCCTTGCGTTAACAAGAATCATGTTACATCTACTAGCTGCCTGGATAATTAAACAAGGCCAAAGCTCAGATTCGATAAAAATCCCAAGATCTGGTTTCCAGTGATTAAGAAATTTTCGAACCACAAGGAAATTATCCATTGGAGTAAATTGATGCGAGGCATTTTGTGGAAGAGATTTCTCTAGAATCTGTGCAGAAGATAAAGTTCCGGTAGTGACTAGAAAATTATATTTAGGATATAAAGCCGACAAAGCTCTAATCAGAGTGATTGCAACCATAGATTCGCCGACGCTAGCTGCATGTATCCATAATAATTTGCCCGCTAATCTGTGTTTACAAGTAAAACCAAGTCTTTGTTTAAATGATGTCCAGGTATCTTTTGCTTTTATTATTCTTACAAGTAGCAACAATATGTATAGGGGTAAAAGCAGCAGATTAATTGCATTATAAAATGCTAAGATGCAATGTTTGTTCACAATAATGTCTCAGCTTTATTAGATAAATTTAATAATTCTTTTTCTAGTAAACTATCATCGTTTACTCCATCGCCAGACAATGTAATTGCCTTTCCAATAGTTACCACAATTTTTCCAAAAGGTTTTGGCAATATCATTTTATCCCAACTATTTAACGTAAAATATTTTGTTGCCATGCATGAAATAGGAATTAAAGGTTTGTTATATTTATAGGCTATTTTTGTGATAGTACTATTTATTTTATATGCAGGCCCTCTTGGTCCATCTGGCGTGATTACTATTTTATTACCTAATGTAAGTGAATTGATAATCGATCTAACCGCTCTGGTGGGGTTTCTATTGGTAGATCCTTCTATAACACCATAATCCATTGCTCTAATAACATCTGTAATTATTTTGCCATCAGTATGCGAAGAAACAAGAGCAAAAACGTTGTCATAGTTTTTTAAAATATGCATACCAAATGCTAAGCGATTGTGCCAGAAAGCAAGAAGCGCGCCATCTAGTGTATTGAATTTTTTTTTAAGAGCTTTGTCTGTCCATACAAACTCCCATTTAGAAGTTAAATAGACAAATTTCAGGTATATATAAATTGTCCGAACAATAAGCCAATGAATAAATTTACTGTGTTTTAGAAAATGTTTGAGATATTTTTTTAACATTAATTTTAAAAATCTAAGTTGTTTTTAGCTTAGATATTGCGTGAGCCATTCTGTTGCAAGCCTCTGTTAAAAGCTCGGAGGATGTTGCATAAGATATTCTGAAATACCCCTCTAGACCGAATGCTATACCAGGGACGACTGCAACATTAGCCTCCTCAAGTAGGTAAGTGGCAAGATCAGAGCTTGAGTTAATTTTGTCTCCTCTAGGTGTTACTTTACCAAATAAATCTGAGCACTTAGGAAAAAGATAAAAGGCTCCCTCAGATTTATAACAGTCCAAGCCTTTAATTTTCAATAGCATAGATAGCACAAGATCTCGTTTTTTCTGAAAATTTTCGGTATTAGTTTTTATATAGTCCTGTGGCCCTGAAATAGCTTCAAGGGCAGCTATTTGACTTATTGATGATGGGTTTGACGTACTTTGTGATTGAATAACATCCATAGCTTTAATAATAGATTTATTACCAGCGCCATAACCTATTCTCCAACCAGTCATCGAGTATGTTTTTGATACACCATTTACGATAAATATTCTGTCTTTTAGATCTGGAGCGACTGTAGCAAGGGTAGTAAATTTAAAATCATCAAACGTAATATGCTCATAAATATCATCGCTCATTACATGTAAATGTGGATATTTCCTAACTAATTCTGCAATTTCTATTAGCTCTTGCTTGGTATATGCAGCTCCGCTAGGGTTACTCGGAGAGTTCAATATTAACCATTTTGATTTTTTTGTTATGGCTTTTTCTATCTCTTTCGTGAGTGCTTTAAATCCATTAGCCATATCAGAAGATACGAAAACAGGAGTTCCTCCAGCAAGCAGAACCATATCAGGATATGATACCCAATAAGGGGCGGGAATAATTACCTCATCACCTTCGTCAATAGTGGCCATAAATAAATTGTAAATTACTTGTTTTCCACCTGTGCTGACAATTACTTCGTCAATTTTATAATCTAATTCATTCTCGTGTTTAAATTTCTCGCAAACAGCTTTTCTGAGTTCAGGCGTTCCAGAAACCATGGTGTATTTTGTGGCTCCATTTTTTATACCTTCAATAGCTGCTAGTTTTATATTGTCTGGAGTGTCGAAATCTGGTTCTCCTGCAGCGAGTGAGATAATATTTATACCTTGCATCGTCAGCTCTTTTGCCTTTGCAGCAATGGCTAAAGTTGGAGATGGTTTTACGGTCTGGAGTCTTTTTGCTATTAGTGACATAATTTTGTGTCTGATATAATCATAATATGTTTGAACTAGGAAAGATTATATGAGAATATTCTCTCTAAATCAAATCAACATATTAAGATTTATGGGTAATAATATATTTTCAGGGATAAAAAATACCACAAAATCTTTTGTGTCTGCTATTTGTGAACTACCAACATTTATTAAAAATCAAATTCAGAGAGTGAAAAATGAATTTGTTACTTTAAGAGAAAAGCTTAGAAACGTTGCAGATAGCAATATGAAACTAGGTATTTATCACCTTAGAAGTGGGCACTATAGAGATGCTATTTTTAGATTTAGGTTAGTTGAAAAGTATCTGGATCCAAATAATAAACTTGCTTACTATTGGCTTGGTTGGGTGTACTTTCTAAAACAAGACTATAAAAATTCAATAATTAATCTTGTCAAAGCAGGCAACGAAGACGATGTTAATTTATTGCAGTTTGTAAAGTCAATTGATAATGTCCAATATGTACCAGCGCAAATTTATGCATTATATCGTGATATTAGAGCTAGTAATTTTATTGATAAGTTCCAAAGCGATACATATGATATATCGAAAATGCTTGTTCTTGAGTTAAATGAGGTTATAACTTCGTTACCGGAAGAATATAATATTTTAGAGCTTGGAAGCAACGTTGGGCTGTTAGGTTATGAAATTAGCAAAAGGATGCAAGAAGCATTCTATTTAACGGCAACAGAAGTATCCTCGGAAATGATCGATCTTCAAACGACCTTTTACCCTGATCAGGAGCTGTATGATAAAGTCCTACAGACTCCAGTTGACGAATATCTTCTAAAAACCAAACAAAAATATGATATAATTTGTAGCTTGGACGGGTTCGCATTTACTTCGGATTTCAAAACAATATTTCAGAATGTATTTTCTGTGTTAAACGACGGTGGTTACTTTGCTTTTGCAGTACGCAGTAGTCAAAATAATAATTTTTCTAACAAATTGCTAGAGTTTAGTTACAATAATACCCAGTTGTTTAACGCTCTCAAAGAATCTGGATTTGAAGTTCTATCTTCAAAAGAATTTAATCTGGAAATAAAAAACAATTACTCTATATTTGTCTGCAAGAAATAATTTTAAGAGGTAAATGTGGTAGTAAGGTTGGTCTTTAGAGCATATATAATTGTGACTATCTGCTTATTGAGTAATAACTCGCTTGCTTCTAAGCAAGATGAAAAATACGATTACAACTATGCGAGTTTGAGCAATAGATGCCAAATCTATGATCCATATGAATCTTTTAATAGAAAAGTTTTTACTTTCAATGCTATTCTAGATACCTTTATATTAAGGCCCATTGCAAAAGGTTATGGTAGGTTTACAAACGACTATACAAAAAATAGAGTTGATAGTTTTTTGAGCAATATTCGTGAGCCTCTATCGACAGTGAACTATGGGATACAAGGTAATGCGAATGGAGTTGGAAAAACTTTTTGGAGATTCGTAATCAATTCTACGTTTGGACTAGGTGGTCTTTTTGATGTTGCTAGTAAATTCGATCTTAAAGCTGATCCGCAAACTTTTGGGAATACTTTGGCTAATTATGGCGTAGGCCAAGGGCCTTATATTATATTGCCGTTTTATGGAGGAACTGGAGCCAGAGATGTAATGGATCCATTGATACTTAATAGCTATCTGAATCCTGCTAAATATCCAATGCATAGTAGCTTTAAAAATGTATTATTGGTTACTAGTCTTATTCATAACAGGGATAAGATTATGCCGTTTACTGACTATGTAAGTAAAAATTCTCCTGATGCATATATTGCCATCAGGGATGCTACTCTTAGCGAGAGAGAGTCTAAAATGGTTTATCCAGAGGGGTTCAAGTGCCCTAAAGTTAACAAGTAAATAATTATTTATGAGGAGAGCGTACATTATGAAAATTATATCAGTGATTTTATTGGTAATAAGTTTGGCCAGCCAAACAGCTTATGGAGCATCTGAAGAAGATACTAAAAAACTAAGGGCCTATGTTGAAGCTCTTATACAAGAAGGTTCTGATCTAGTTAATGATAAAAACTTATCTGAGAAAGATAAGAGAGTAAAATCTAAGGCTATGATAAAGGCGCATTTACACTTAGATTGGATGGCGAAATATACGTTGGGCCGTCATAGAAGAGCGATATCGGAAGCGCAGCTTAAAGAGTTTGTTAAGGTTTATTCCTTGTTTGTTGTAAAGGCTTATGCTGATCTTACAACGAATTATAAGGGAGAGAAGGCTGTACTTACACATATTAAACAGATAGATAGTGATTTGTTTATTGTGAACAGTGAGCTTGTTAGACCTGGTTCACAATCTTCTGTTAAGGTAGATTATTTAGTGCACAAAATTGAAGGTAACAAGAAAGATCCTTATTTAATTGGTGATATTATCACTGAAGGAATAAGTATATTGAACTCTCAACAATCAGAGTTTAATAGCGTTATTTCTTCTCATGGAATTGACTGGCTAACTGCAGATTTAAAGAAACGTGCTCAAAATAAGGATAATCTTACGAAAGTTAAGCAGTAGATGTATCATATTCAACGAGTTTGCTATAACACATAGTCATTTTTAAATTCAAAGCTTGTTTTACTATTAAACGAACAATAGGTTGTGCTATTCTTTTATCTAAACTTGTGCCTCTCGAGCAGCGCTACAAGTTCTAAAAATTAAACACACTTAGTGTACGTAGAATATGAGAATAATAAAAAATTTACTGTTTGTTCTATTATCAATAATATCATTATCAGTCAAAGCAGACATTTATTCAGCAGCGACAATAGAAGAGCTAAATAATAGCTTGATGGAATTTCTAGAAAAGCGTGCTCCAGAAAAAACTTTGGTAGTATTACCGCTGGAGAATTTTTTTGTCGAGCCTACTAATCCTGCTTTTTATGTTACAGATGATAAATTCCAAGTTTTTATCACCCGTGCTTCTAACAAAGCTAAATTATCTCGCAAAAAATATCTAAAAGAATTAATTCTTACACAATATGAGCAGAGGTTTAGCGATCCTATGGTTCCAGAATTTATTAGGAACTTACAACAAAAGAATGTCCCTATTATTGTGGTAACAAGAAATGTTTCTGGAAGTATAAATAAAATACCATATCTGGAAGTATGGACCTGGAAATATTTATTTGATAAAGGAGTTGATCTTTCGAAAAGCCCACTTGGGTCGAAGCAGATATTGTTTAATAAGAAATATAAGAAAATTGATGGAACATACCCCACCTTTTACAAAGGTTTGCTATCATGCAACTCTAAGAATGGAGATAATTCTCCACAAAGTATTATCGCATACATGTTATCGCAAGAATTAAAATGGTTGCCTGACGTGATATATGTAGTTGATAAAGAGAAGAATTATATAGAGTCTTTGATCCAACAATTTAAATCAATACGCTCGGATATTCAAGTTGAAGGCTTTGTCTATTCTCCAGATGTTAAAAGTAATAGTGAATTAAGTATTAGTGAGTTTTCAAAATTTTGGGAAGATTTAATTGTGAGGCTCAATGCCGTGACCAGAAAAGAGTCAACCGCTACTAAGGAGGATCCATATGAGCAATAGAAAAAACTCTACTTCCAAAGTGACTGGTGCAGCCTTCGCTCCGGTAAGCAGATTCTTACGTACCTTAGGTATACCATTGGTTCTGGCTGCGCCATGGACTCATAGCATCCGCTCTTTGGTAGCAAGTTTTAAAAGAGATGCAAGATTGTTGGCTTTGATGCTATTATTAATATTAAGTAGTAGTGTTGCTAATGCAGAATTTACTGCTACTTATTCGGTGAATTCGCCTACTATCCAGAAGATTGAAGAATGGGTTGATAAACATACTATAGTCTTTATTGAGATCGACGATACTTTGATGATGCCAAAATCTCTTATGTTTTCATTTGACTCTAATCCTTATAGATTGTTCATAGATAACCTCATTTCTTTGGGTGCCCGTATGCCAGCCTATAAGGCTAGTGTAGCCGTGTGGTATCAGCAAAGGCAGGTCAAGTTGGTAGAAAATGGGTGGGTCGATTTTATCAATAGACTTAAAGAAAAAGGAGTTACAGTATATGGAATATGCTCAATGCCACTACAGCTACTTAACATTGAGGAGAAGCGTTACATGGAAGTAAAAGACTTAGGAATTACTTTTTCTAATGCTATAAACAAGCAAGAAGACTTCGTGATCGAAAAAAAAGAAGCTTGGTTCTCAAGATTCTATAAAGGGATAATTTTTACAGGACCTTATAGCAAATCCCATACGTTAATAGAGTTTCTGCGTATCACTACCGTACCTTCCAAAATGCTTATAATTTCCAGTATAAATCAAGAAGTTAAAGCTATTGATAGTGAGCTAAGGATTTTTAATATGGATTATTACAGTGTTCATTATCTTGGATCTAGAGAAGTTCGTGGCAAACCAGATGAGCAGTTAGTGAAATTACAACAACAAGAATTAATTCAAAATGGTAAATGGCTTGAAGATGACGCAGCAAAGTTGTTGCTTCAATCGTTGAAGCCAGAATAATTCTATGAATGCAGCTTCCTACTTGTGCGAATTCTTTGCTGCATATTTTTATCCAACCAATTCGGAGGATTGGTATAAAAGCAAAGGGTATGATGGCCGCGATGAGAAGGAACAATTTTCTCAATTCTTATCCAGCCAAGCTCAAGCAGAGTCGTTATTTTACGATGAATTCAAATCCCTCGATTTAAAAAGACAATTTATTCAATCTGGGGAATATAAGCTAGATTCAGTATTGTTAACACCGCAAAAAAAACTCACTTTAGCAGGAAATAGTGAGGATTTATATTTTGTATTTTTTCAAGGCAGAGGAGAATTTTATGAAAGCCGCTTTCGTGATATGGCTATTCAGGCACGAGAAACCGGAGCTTCTGTTTTAGGCTTTAATCCCAAGGGATTTAAAAGTAGTACTGGTGCAACTAAGAGACTTTCTGATATAGTAGAAGATGGCATAGCAGTGATTGAATATTTACTCAATCAGATGCATCTATTACCCAGGCAGATAGTCTTGCAAGGTAATTCTTTGGGTGGCGCTGTGCAAGAAATGGTTACTGAGCATTTTAGGAGATTATATGGGTTCAGCTTTAGGCAAATAAATAGCAACTCGTTTAAAACATTAGCCGCAGTTGTAGCTTATCATTATCGATTACCATTCCTTGAGAAAATAATAAGATTAGTGTTGAACTACGCAGAGTGGGAGATTGCCCCAGGTAAAGATTTTTATAAAACAGGACCGTATCGTTGTTATTTGCGTAGGTTGAATGATCGAACTATACCAAGAGGTGCGGAATACAGTATGAATGTTGACATTGAAAGTGACTGTACGGAGTGTCCAAGTGGCTATAGAGAGACCAATAGATGGTTATATAAAAATTGTCAGCTAGTCTACAACGGCAATAGCGAAACAGATCCGCATTTTCTGAGCCTGCATTATTTTGACCTTCCAGGCTCGGAAGGGGAAAGTAAACACTCAGTTTACAAATGGATTAATCGCTATCTTGAAGAGTCTGGAAAGTATATATAAAAAAAAGCAGCGCTTATAATTGCGCTGCTTTTTTATCAAAATCTAAATCTTGGAGACTATAGATTCACTCTTAGCTTTAATGTTCCAGTGTGTGATTGGAATTTTTTCGCTAGACCAAGGTCATATCCTGCTGAGATTTCATACATATCTGATTGGACTCCTTTTACAGATCCACCAATGGTATAAAAACCTTTAGAAATCTTCTCTGACGGTGTAGCAATAGCATCAATACCATTAATAATCGTCACTGAAGTAGCTGAATTTTTAGTATTGAAGGCATAATCCATATTTGCATGAATTTCAGGAATCACTTTCATTGAACCCATATCAGCAACGTATTTTGCCGTAATTCCAGCTAAACCAGAAGTTCTGTTAGTTATTCTTTTTGCAACAGATCTATTTAAACCAGACCCAGTTTCTTTATAACCTTTAATTTCAACATTCGCGTAAGAAGCGCCTATAGTAGGTACTAAATATGTTTGAGGAGCAACTTCGTAGTCATAGCCAACTTCAAGCTTTGCTGCCATAGAAGTAGCATTAGTTTTGGCACTAGCTATATTATTTGCAAGGTCACCCGTAGCTCTTTTTTTCTTGATATTAGCTTTACCATACTGTCCTTGTCCACTTACAAACACTTCATTAGTTACATCAAACTTACCATAAACAGTAACAATATGAGATTTAATATCTTCTTTATTAGAACTGTTAGCTTTATTTTTTATATCATTCATAAAAAACGAGTATGCCAAGCCGAGAAGAGTCTAATCTCCAGTATCAGCACCTATTGTAATGCCTTTTTGGTCTAATTTGTACCCAGGTGCATTACCATAGGCTTTTTGAGTACCTCTTGACATGCTACCTTGAGCCCAAACACCGTAAGCTTGCATTAAGTCACCAGCGGAAACGGCAGAAAAGCCGCTAATTCTTGAGTCAACAACTCCTCTTGAGATTACGAGTGAATTCATTAAACCTTCTGAAACTGCAGTGTCTGATTTTTGTACATTAGGCAGTGTAGCTGTATCTTTAATATCTCTAACCAAGTATTTATCAATATCTTTTTTTAACTGATTTAAGTTAGCTACAGCTTTTGCATTCAAAGCATTATTTTCGTTTGAACTTACTGCTAGTTCAATTAAAGCAATACGTTGTTTTAGATTTTCCTGAGTTTCTTTAGCATTTCTTATTTCAACAAACTCTTTTAGACTTCCTAGTTGCTTTGATAGTGAATCTAACTTAGCTGCTTGTTCAGTAGAAAGAGTGGTTGTAGCTGCAAGCAAACTATCTCTTTCCTCAAGAAGCTTTTGTATAGAAGAGTTTTCAGAAGAGAGTTTGCTCTCTATTATAGAGAAGTTTGACTCAGTCAGTTTAGTGGTCTCTTTCTCTCCTGCCCATATTTTAAGGTACATAAGTGTATCTTTCAACTCTTCTTCATCAAATTCACCGATGTCATCCAAGTCTATAGTATCAAATAGCTCATTTTGCTGATCTGCTGGTAGTAATGACACGGCCCAAGCAAATTGGTTTAAAAATTGACTTACTTCAGCTTGGTTATGGCCAGAAATGGCTGCAGCTAATGGAGAAAACTGATCCCTGACATTGTTTTTATTAGCAACTAAATCAGTAATAAAAGTTTTTTGGGTATCTTTTTTAATTTTAATATCATCATTTTCAATAACAATTCGACCAGTTTGAATACGAGTCTTGAATTCTTGGGCTAAAAGAGTAAGGCTTGCATAGTTTGCCCCATCAAAGGTATAAGTATTATTTCCATTATATGCAATTTCAAAATCAGTAGCATTAGCTGTTGTTCCTGAAGAAAGCGCCGATAATAAAGCGGTGGTTAAAAGTAACTTTTTTGTCATGATTATCTCTATTAATTAAATTATATCAAATATTTATTGAGTTTTGATAAACATTAATATGTTGACCATTTGTTCGATGAAGAACATATAGCAATATTAACAGAAAGAAAAATATAAATTCTGTTAACTGTTCAGGACCTATACGTATAATAAAGTGCGTGCCTTTTTTTATCACACTAACTTGTTACAGTTGTTTTTGATGAACTAGACATGTATAAGCAGCTGCTAAAGCATCAGCTTCATCCAATGTAATATGTTCCACAGCTCCGGACATTATTATTTTTATCATATGCTTAACTTGTTCTTTCTCCGCATGTCCAACGCCCACTATTGTTTTCTTAATTTTATTAGGAAGGAATTCATAATATGGTAACCCAGTTTTGCCGAATACTGACATTAATGCGCCCCTAACGTAGCCAAGCTTTAACGAGGATGCTGCATTAACATTTACAAATGTTTCTTCCATGGCTATTGCTTCAGGTTTATAAAGTTCAATTATTTGTTCAATTGAGCACACTATGTGAGCAAGCCTGCTATGAATAAGCGTCTTACCATCAGTCTTTACAACCCCGCTAGATACATAATGTATCTTAGGTGGTTCAGCGCGAATAATTCCCCAGCCAAGGCAAGTTAGTGCTGGATCGATACCAAGAATTCTCACTTAATCAGGCCTCATCAAAATTTATTTGAGGAGGGTCTTTCTTAAAGGTCTGATACAAAACAGGGATTACAAAAATGGTGAACAAAGTTCCAAGAAGCATCCCGCCAATAATCACTAAGCCTATAGAATTACGAGAGGCAGCTCCAGCACCGTGGGCTAAAACCAGAGGTATAGCGCCGCATATAGTAGCAATACTTGTCATAAGAATTGGACGCAAGCGAAGTTTTGCGGATTCAATTACTGCTTGGGCAATTGTTCTGCCTTCATGGCGAAGTTGATTGGTGAATTCAACTAGCATAATAGAGTTTTTGGTAACTAGGCCAATAAGTGTAACTAAACCAATATTGCTGTACATATTTATACTATCATTAAAAATAAGAAGGGCAAGAACTCCTCCAGTAATAGAAAATGGGACTGCCATTAGAATTAATAAAGAGTCGCCAAAGCTTTCAAATTGAGCTGATAGTACTAGGAATATGAACAACAATGCAAACAAGAAAGTAAAGAGCGTATCACCGCTAGATTCTTCCATTTGTTTAATTTGCCCCAGATACTCTAGCTTTGATTTATTGGTATCAATAACGTCTTTTGCTATTTCTTCGATCACTTTGACAGCATCATTAAGATTCTTACCAGGGGCAATATCAGCGCTCATTTTTATAGATCTTGAATTATTATAATGGCTATATTCTTTTACGCTAATTGTCTCTTTAACATCAGCAACAGATTCAAGTGGCAATATATTGTTTTCGTTATTTTTTACAAATATCTTTTTTATATCTGTTGGATCACTTCTATCTTTTATGTCATAGCCAAGTAGAACATCGTAAATATCAGTACCCATCCTGAAGTCGCCGACTTGCCTGCCAGCTATCAAATATTGTATAGTTTTGCCTATTGTTTCAATATTAACGCCATATCTATAAGCTTTTTCCCTGTTGACTATGATATCTAAGGTAGGGGTTGAAGCTTTAAAATCTCTTTCTGAACCTACAAAAATTGGGTTCTTATTCATCCTATCCAGAAATAATTGTGAAATAATATCAAGGTCGGAGTATTCAAGAGATGATTGAATAGTAAATTCAATCGCTTTATCGCCTCCTCCTCCTCCCATTGACGGCGGGCTAACAGCAAATATCGACATGCCAGGAATTTTTGAAAATTTTTGATTCAATTCTTGCTGCACCTGGGCTTGAGACTTGTTTCTCTCTTTCCAGTCTTTTAAAGGTACAAAGGCCATGGCACTATCACCTCCACCCCATCCAATAACATCAAAATACCCAAGAATTTCTGGCGTACTGCTAAGTACCTCTTCAGCTGCCAACACTGCGTTAAGTGAAGATGATACGCTAGATCCTTCGGGTCCGGTGAAAAAGACTTGTAAAAATCCTTGATCTTCATCAGGCACAAAAGTTTTGCTGACGTTAATAAAGCTAAAGACCAACACTCCTACCGAAACCAGACAAATAGAATAAAATTTCTTTTTATTATCAAGGGCTAATTCAAGATAATGGATGTATTTTAGTTGCACTTTTGACAAATAATAGTCAAATTTTTGTAAAAATTGAGGCTTATTACTATTAGTTTTAATCATACGACTCGACATCATAGGCGTGAGTGTTAAGGCTACAAATCCTGAAAACAGCACACAAAAAGCAAGCGTCCATGCAAATTCGATAAATAATTTCCCTAAAAAACCATCGATGAAACCAATCGGTAAAAATACCGATGCCAAAGTGATTGTCATGGCAACTACCGCAAAACCAATTTCTTTTGAAGCATCAAATGCAGCTTGGATCGGTTTTTTCCCTAGTTCATGATTATGTCTGAATATGTTTTCAAGCATAACGATGGCATCATCAACTACCAAGCCAATTGCAAGTATCATTGCAAGGAGGGTAAAGGTGTTTATTGTAAAACCAAGCATATACATTGCAGAAAATGTACCAATTAATGAAATTGGTATAGTAACCAAGGGAATTAGTGTTATTCTTAGCGACCCTAAGAATAAATATATAACAGCAGCAACAAGAGCTATTGCTTCAAAAATTGTATGATAAACGGAGCTTATTGAAGCTTTAACAGGTATTGCAGCATCGTATGCAACTTCAATTTTTATACCAGCCGGAAGATTTTTCCGGATTTTTGGTAATTCAGCTCTTACTGAATCAGATAGCTCGATAATATTAGCCGTTGATTGTTTTATTAACCCAACAGCTAAAGATTGTTTGCCGTTGTATCGCAATATTACGTCATTTTCGACTGGCTCAAGGCTGACATTTGCAATGTCCTTGAGTTTTATTATAGTTCCATCAGGGTATTTTTTAACAATAATATTCTTAAACTCTTGTGGAGAATTAAGTGTTGCATTAAGTTTTAAAGAAAAATTTCGTGCATCATTTTTAATTGATCCGGCTGGATAATCTTTGTTCTGCTCACGGATAGCTATCTCCAAGTCTAAAGGCGAGAGTTTATGTTGAAACATCTTAGTATTAATCGGCTCGATGCGCATACTGTAGTATTTGGCGCCGAAGATTCTTGAATTACCGACTGTTGGAAGCTTTTCTAAAACAGACTTTATTTCATTATCAGAAATTCGTGTTAATTCTAACTCGTCATGGCGGGAACTATTTATGCTGATCCACAGGCTAGGCCAAGCGTCTGAGTCCATCTTTGCAACTGAAGGCATCTTCATGTCATCAGGAAAAATTTGGCTAAGGTCGGAAATCGTCGAGCGAACATCATTTAGGGCTATTTCAATATCGGCTTCAAGGCTGAATGCAAGCATAATATTGCTTTCGCCAACAGCACTTGTAGAGGATATTGATTCAAGATTTTTTACGGTTTTAAGCGCTTTTTCTATACGTTGTGTAATTTGGCTTTCCATGTACAAAGCATCCGCACCTGAATATTCGGTACGGACAGTAATTAGTGGTGGGTTAATGTTAGGAGTTCCTCTTACTTGTAATTTAGTAAAAAAGATTGCCCCTAATGATAAAATTATCAAGCTCAGAACTATAGTAAAAACCGGCCTTCTGATACAAATTTCAGGTAACTGCATGGGCTAATTACCTTGTTTTTTAGTTTTTTCTTCAATGATGCGTACCAAAGCGTCGTCATATATTTTAGTTAACCCTTCAAGAACAATAGGGTCAGCGACTTGAAGTTCCTCAGAAGATATTTCAATCAAGTCATCAGATCTAGTTTTTGTTGTTACATAAATTTGTTTAACTTTATTATTTTGCGCTACTTTATAAACAAAATTACCTTTGTTATTTTTAAGTACAACTTTTTCAGGAAGTGCAAGACCTTTATGACGATTAAAAATAATCTCCGTTTCGACGTAACTGCCATGTAATATTTTAGTATCCGGGGGAAAAGATAGTTTTGATGTAATGGTTCCATTGTCATTTAAATAACTTGATATAGCCGTAATTTTGCCAAGTACTTTATTACCAGCAATATCTTGCACTGAAACCTCTGAGTTATTATCGATCTTTCCATTAAGCGACTCTGGAAGTTCAACAAATATAATTTTTTCACCTGAGGCAATTATAGTGAAGAGATAGTCTCCGATTTTTGTATCATTACCTACTTGTGTGGGTACTACTCCAATAGAACCGTCAAATGGAGCTTTGATTATCATGTTCTGATATTTATCGTTTTGAGTTGCCAAATCGAATTTGGCGGTTTCCAAAGCGACTTTTGATTTATCCAAACCTTCTTTGCTTATAATCTTTTTTTTCCATAAAGAAAAATCTCGCTCATATGTACTTTGAGCAGATGCAAAAGATGCTTCAGCTTTGGTTTTTATGGCGTGGGCAATTTCTGAATCGATAGTAAGTAATACGTCACCTTGCTTTACTTCTTGGCCTTGCGTGATAGCTATTGAGTCAATAGTCCCAGCGGTTTTAGCATAATAGGTTTTGCTATTTTCTGCTCTAGATTGACCAATAGCCGTAAATTTTTCGTAAAAATCGTGGTACTCAATTTTTGTTATTTGAATATCCACAGTATCTTGAAAAGCGGCTGCGTAAGCCATCGTTGGCAAATAAATTAATGGTAAAAGCATTATGAAAATAAACTTCTTTCGAAATTCTACTTTCAAAATGTATAATAAAATTCTTAACATAAAGCCAGTTTGGGATATTAAAAAATTTAAGAATACTTATTGTATAGTGGAGGGTTACCAAAAACCAGTAAAATTAAAAATCTGTAAGCAAAAAAATAGGCGGCTTTTTGTAAAGCCGCCTATAAGTTTGATTAAGCAAAATTTTACTTAATCTAAAAAGCAAAGGTTTTATGCTCCTACATCGCAGGTTGCATTGGCAGCATCCCCGCTTAAGAAAGCAACTAATCTAGGTGCAGCAAATATGATGCCGACACCAGCAGCCGTAGCAGCCGCAATACCCCAGTTAAGTTTACCAAGGAATAAACCAACACCGACTGAGAATATAGCAATTGTAGCAATACCTCTTGCGATCCCACCAGAAAGATTAGCAACCAATCTACAAAGTGTTTGTCCAACCACGTCGTTATCCGCGGCCGCCGGTGCAGCGGCTGCAAATGCCGCATCAGCAGAAGTAATGATTATGCAGATAGCAGAGAATAATAACACCAGGCGCCATGCCAGCTCAGCATTAAGTTCAATTTGAAATTTTGTGAAATTCATCGGAAGTACCCTCAAATAATTATTAAATAAGAATTAAACACAAGACTGAGTTTATCTATTTACTTCCCCTATGGTCAAGCATTTTACACAAAAATTAAAATATGATTTGCTGAATAATGATCGATTGTGTGTTTTTTATGTTTTTAGTATTACAATTTGAGGAAATCAGAGACAAGAAACAGCGATCCGGTAATGATGATTGTTACATATTTATTCTTTGCTACAATATTATCTATAGCTTGTTGGAGAGAATCTGCATAGGTAAAATCAATTCCACTTTTGCTTGCGGTTTTTGCTAATATACTTGCACTATAGCTTGAGGGTTCAGATTCAACTCCTACTGCAATTCCATTTTGTACAATATTTTTGAAATAAGCACAAAATGTTGTAGCATTTCTTTTTCTTGTCATACCTAATATCAGATACACGGGTCCTTGCAAATTTTCTGCAGCCCAAGAAGCTAAGCTTAGTGCGCCAGAGTCATTGTGTGCTCCATCTAGGTATATCTTAGTATCTTTACAACCAGTGAGTTCGTTTGTTTTTTTGTCTGATACTTGCTCTATTCTACCGGGCCAAATTGTTTGGGTTATTCCGTTGGTGATCTGAGGAGCAGTAATTTGAAATTCT
Source organism: Rickettsia typhi (assembly GCA_945907105.1). GTDB lineage: Bacteria > Pseudomonadota > Alphaproteobacteria > Rickettsiales > Rickettsiaceae > Megaera_A. The sequence continues at coordinate 40,750 of CAMDSB010000005.1, forward strand.
TTATTCACCAGCATCACTGTAGCTATAGCCGTTGCTGCATTCTGTATTTGATGATCACCTAGTAAATTTGGGGGTGGAAGATCAAGACTATACTTTTGGGACAAATATTTAAAACCCGCATCTGTTTTTTCCGCACAATAATCATATTCGTAGCAAAACGAAGGTGCATTCTTCTCGGAGCATGTGGCTAGAAGTGTTTCGTACACCTCCGGTGTTTGAGGTCCAATAATGCAAGGTACATTTGTTTTTATAATCCCTGCTTTTTCACTAGCGATTTGTTTTATATCTCTACCTAGAAATTCGGTATGATCAATAGAAATAGGAGTAATTATTGTGGCGAGTGGCGAAGAAATTACATTAGTGCAATCAAGCCTGCCGCCAAGGCCTGTTTCTAAAAGCAATATATCTGCTTTTATCTCGGCAAAAGCTAAAAACGCAGCTACTGTAGTACCTTCAAAAAAGGTAGGTTGAATATTTTCTTTTTCTGCAGCCAACTTAGTCCGTTGCAGAAAAAATTTTAGCTGATCATCTGATATAGGTTCACCATTGAGATTAATTCTCTCATTGAACTCGACGAGATGAGGAGAAGTGTATGTATGAACTGTATAACCAGCTTGCATAAAAATACTTTTCAGCATAGCGACTGTGGAGTCTTTTCCATTTGTTCCCGCGACATGAATAGTTGGTGGCAGTGAATTTTGAGGATTACCAAGAGATTCAAGCAAGCGAAAACTACTGCTTAAGTCCAATTTACCTGGTATTTTCCAGATAGGAACAGCAGGCCAATGAGGAATGTTAACCATAATAGTTTAAAAGATGTTATTTATTGACAAAAGGATATAAAATCTACTAAATATATCAAGTTAAAACTCATAATTACAATAACATGATTAACATAACATTTCCCGATGGTTCTAAGAAGCAATTTCACAAGGGTATCACAGGAGGTGAAATCGCTTCTTCAATTTCAAAATCCCTCGAGAAACGGGCAATAGTTGTATCTATTGATGGAGAACTTAAAGATTTATCTCTGCAAATACATGAAGATTGTTCATTAAGGGTAATTACGGATAGCGATCCAGAAGCTCTAGAAATTATCAGGCACGATGCAGCTCATATTATTGCAGAAGCTGCCAAAGAACTTTTCCCAGATATACAAGTAACAATTGGACCGGCGATTAAAGACGGGTTTTATTACGATTTTGCTAAAAGCGTTCCATTTACAACAGATGATCTTAAAAAAATTGAAGCCAAGATGCATGAGATTGTAAAACACAATGAAATTTTTAACCGGGAGGAATGTGATAGAGACGAAGCTATTAAGATGTTCAAAAAGATGGGTGAGCATTATAAAGCAGAAATCATTGAATCCATACCAGAGGGACAAAAAATCACACTATATCGCCAGGGTAATTTCGTCGATTTGTGTCGTGGACCGCACAGCCCATCAACTGGAAGAATTAAGCATTTTAAGCTAATGAAAGTTGCGGGAGCTTATTGGCGTGGTGATAGTAATAACGAAATGTTGCAGCGTATATATGGTACCGCTTGGGCAACAAAAGAGCAGCTGGATGAGCATTTATATAGGCTAGAAGAGGCTGAAAAAAGGGATCATAGAAAACTTGGGCGAGAGCTTAATTTATTTCATTTTCAAGAAGAAGCTCAAGGTATGGCGTTCTGGCATGAAAAGGGTTGGAATATATACCGTACAATTGAAAGCTATATAAGAAGAAAGTTGCAAAAAGCCAATTATAGAGAGGTTAAAACTCCTATAATGGTTGATAGAAAGCTTTGGGAAGATTCGGGGCATTGGGAAAAATTCAGAGAAGACATGTTTACAGTGGAAACTGAAGATAGAACTTATGCGCTAAAGCCTATGAGTTGCCCATGCCATGTCCAGATCTTTAACCATGGAACAAAGAGTTATAGAGATTTGCCGATTCGAATGGCTGAATTCGGGTCTTGTCATCGTAATGAATCTTCTGGTGGGTTACACGGATTGCTCCGCGTGCGAAACTTTGTTCAAGACGATGGTCATATTTTTTGTAGCGAAGACCAAATAAATTCAGAAACAGTAGAGTTTTGCAGATCTTTACTTGAGATTTATAAGGATTTTGGCTTTTCAAAAATTAAAGTTAAATTTTCTGACAGACCAGATGTTAGAGCTGGCGAAGATTCAGTTTGGGATAAAGCTGAATCTTCTTTAAAGGCAGCTGTTGAAGAAGCTGGTATTGAGTATGAAATGAATCCCGGTGAAGGGGCGTTCTATGGTCCAAAACTTGAATTTGTTCTAACCGACGCAGTTGGACGTGATTGGCAATGCGGTACTTTTCAAGTAGATTTTGTTTTACCGGAAAGATTAGATGCCCAGTACGTTGCTCCAGGTGGAGAAAAAAAACGCCCAGTTATGCTACATAGAGCAATCATTGGTACATTCGAGAGATTTATTGGCATTTTAATAGAAGAATATGCTGGAAAATTTCCCCTTTGGCTCGCTCCTATCCAAATCGCTCTTGTTGGCATCACAAATGATCAAGATGATTACTTGAGTTCATTGAATACCAAACTTATTGGTGCTGGAATTAGATCTGAGCTTGACATATCAAGGGAAAAAGTGAATTATAAAATACGCAATTTCTCTAATCTAAAAGTACCGATTATTGCAGTTGTGGGTAAAAAAGAGCAAGAGACTGGAAGCGTTACACTAAGATATCTTGGCTCCGAGGAGCAAACGACGGTTAGTGTAGAGGAGCTTATAGCTCTAGTTTTAAACGATAATAAGAAGTATTTTTCTTAGAGTGTAATTTATAAATAATGTTGTGGAGAAATTTTTATAACTGAGATTAAAAAAAGTAAATTTCCTAAAGCTAATAAGGAAATTAGAGTGGCAGAAGTTCGGTTGGTTGATGCTGAAGGTGAAATGATAGGCGTGGTGACGTTACAAAAAGCTATGCAAATGGCATTTGACGCGGGGCTTGACCTTGTAGAAATTTCTCCAAATGCAGAACCTCCTGTTTGTAAGATACTTGATTTTAGCAGATTTAAATATGATGCCAAGAAAAGGCAACAAGAGTCCAAAAAGAAGCAAAAAAAAATTTCTTTAAAAGAAATGAAATTCAAAGTGAATATTGGTCAAGGGGACCTAGATGTTAAATTGAGAAAAATTAGGCAGTTTCTTGAAGATGGAGATAAGGTTAAAATCTCTCTATGGTTTAAGGGGCGTGAAATTGTTCACAGAGATAAAGGCAAAGAGTTGTTTGATCGCATTATAGAAAATTTAGGCCCTATTGCTAAGATTGAATCTGAAGCAAAGATGGAAGGAAAGCAAATTGTCATGGTCTTGAGCTCTCAGTCTGTAGTGGAATAGGTATTGCCTTTTTGGGCACTTACCAAATTTCCAATTAAATGAAGTGATTATAAAAAAGTGGTATCGTTGCCAAAGATCAGCGAGCTTATTTGATTGAAAAAATAGAATAATTCAACGTGATATACAGTGGTCAACCAACCACAACTTTATTTCTTCCGGTTTCTTTTGCTTCATATAAAGCTTTATCTACTCGATTAATAAAATCTTGGGCGGATTCGGTAGGGTTGAACTCAACAATTCCAATTGAGGTTGTTTTCTTTAGTGGTTGGCTATAATCTGGTATTATGAAGTCAATAGCTTCTATGGTTGCTCTAATTTTTTCTGCAGTGACTGATCCTTGTTCAATATTCATATTTCCTAAAAGAACCATGAATTCTTCGCCGCCATATCTAGCTATGAGATCCGTTACTCTGAAAGAAGACTTTAATGTATTGGTTAATGTTTTGAGCACAGCGTCGCCGGCAGGGTGACCGTAGGTATCATTTACATCCTTAAAGTGATCCATGTCTAGCATCATCAAGCATAATTTTTGACCAGAAGTTCTGGCTTTTTCTGTCATCTGTTTTATATGGATATCAAAATATCTTCTATTAAAAACTCCGGTAAGTCCATCTTTAGTGGATAAGTCGAAATTTTCTTCGAGCTCAGCTCGAAGATCATCTTGATATTGTTTTCTTCGAAGTTGTGTTTTCACTCTTGCCTTAAGTTCGCTTTTGTCTACTGGATAAATAAAATAATCATTAATTCCAAGTTCCATACCTTTTATGACCATTGGAATATTTTCTTCTTCAGCTAAAAGCATTATGACAGAGTTTTTAAATATTTGCTTCGATCTCAGCATCACCCCTATTCTTAGTGGATCACCTACACTCATTTGGCAGCTAATGATCACTAAATCTGGAATAAAAGATCCTAGAGAATCGATCTCTTCTGGATTAGAAAGAGATTGAACTTGCTGAGTAAGAAGGCTCAGGCTTGCTTTTATATTTTTTACTTGAATCACGTCATCATCGAGGAGTAAGATTTTACTATCAGTAAAATTGTCTTTAAGATCTACTACTTGACCACCTAACTCTTCATTAGTTTTATTTCGTAGTTTAAGTTCATCTATAACAGTTTTCATGCGAGTTAGTGACTTAACTCTGGCAAATAGGGCTGTATCATTAATTGGCTTTGTAAGAAACTCATCTGCACCAGATTCAAGACCTTTTACTCGGTCTTCAATATCTGATAGAGCTGTAACCATTACCACGGGTATATGCGTCGTTTCTGGATTAGATTTTATATGCCTACAAGTTTCAAAACCATCCATTTCTGGCATCATAACATCAAGAAGCACTATATCGACATTATTCTGGCTAAGCAAAGCAAGGGCTTTTGCCCCGCTATTTGCAGATAAAACAGTATAGTATTCACTAAGTAATTTTGCCTCCAACAATTTTACATTTGGTTCTAAATCGTCTACTACTAGTACAGTTGCGGTCATAATTTATTTTTTTTTGTAACTGAAGGAATAAATTTTTCAATTGCCTTAAAAAACTTGTCAATAGACACTGGTTTAGAAAGGTACATATCACAACCTGATTTAGAAATTCTTATTTGGTCAACTTTCAAGGCAAATGCTGTTATAGTTATTATTGGTATATGTTTAGTATCTTGGTTTGCTTTTAGGGTTTGAATCAGATCGATACCTGAAAGACCGTTAAGATGAATATCCATGAGAATAAGATCGGGCCTAGTACTCTGGATCAGCTCCACAAGGTTTAGGCCATCTCTAGAAATAATGACTTCATGCTCCTGAATAGTAAGCAAATCATGAAATAATTTCAAATTCAGTTCGTTATCTTCAACGACTAGTACTCTACCCATAATTTAATACAACTCCTATAGCTTAAGGCTATACAGAACCAAAACCCCAACACCTAATATTGAGTGTATACTATAACTGAGATAGGGTAACATTTATTTGATAAATATGTCGAGTTAAGATATGAGTAGAGTTCTTGTCTTATAATCTTATTGCATTTTTATCATTATTTAAATCCTGGGTTATACAATTTATTATGCTGTTTGCCAAAGCCCACTATCTAACTGTTCGAAAAGACTAATCTCGGATTTGTTAATATTACCTTTAAGTAATAAAGCTTTTATTTCAGGGAATTGAATTTGTTGAATATCATCAAAAATTATCATTATTTTTTCGACACTACTGATCTCCAGCGGGTTGGTTGTAGAAAAGAGCTGAAGTAATTTGTCTTCTGTGGGATTTACAAGAATAATAATTTTTGAATTATTAGGATTTTCTATAGAGTGTGTTATGTAAATAGGTTGCTCTTGAGGGAAGGGATCTTCCTTTGTTGCATGAGGAATGAAGTGTTTTTTGGAGTAAGTCCACAATACACGATCCAATTCTATGGTAAAATTGCTATTATTAGTAATAACACAAGTATTGGTGGAGCTATAATAACATTTTTGAGCCAGTTGACAAAAGGCTTTTGCTAATTGATCTTGCTTTGTTTTATAACAACTTATTTTTATCATCTGCAAACACTAAAGAACTAAATTTACTAATAAATACTCTCATATCCTTGCTTAGCAAGAATTGTGAACGTATAATTCATGTTATCCAAGCTTTGAGTAAATAATAACATGCTAAGATGTACTTATATAGTCCTTATTCACAATAATGAGTCTAACATTACAAAATTAGTGGATTCATTAAAAATGATAGCAGGTAATTTTCATAAAGAATTTATCTTTGTTGATGATGGAAGCACAGATAACTCGCTTGGTTTACTAAAGGCGAAGGTAAATGACCTTCCCAGAACTACAATCATCACTCAAGAAATGGAAGGGCCAACCGTAAGCGTCAATAAAGCCATTAGTCTTGCTACTGGCGACTATATTCATTTTGTTGAAGGCGACGAGGTTTTGCAAGTAAACTCCACGTCAGTTCTTATGGAATCGTGCTTAAAATTAGGGGTGGAAGTTGCTATCGGACATGTAGCGAAAACCATATCATCTAGCTCTAGATCAGTTGGTTTGTGGCAAATACTTCAAAACCCAATTAAGGAGATACTTCTAGGCAAGATCGATGGGGTACGGGAAGTCGGTAGATCGGGGAGTTTGGTCCATAATAAATTATTAGATAAGATTGCTAAAGCTGATAGTAGTATTTATACACAAAATATGTCGCTTTCTCTTAGATGTGCGAAATATAGTAAATTTGCATTACTAGAGGATAATGTCACGACTGCGGTTGATCGTCAAAATGAGTTTGATAAGAAGTTTAGCTCTTATAATAATTTAAAATCTATATATAATTTTTCTAAGGAAAATCCAGAAATATTTTCAAATCTTACATCTGAATTATTGGTAGCTCTTAGTGCTGAATCCATAAAAAGATACGATAAAATAAATTATGCAATGAAGTCTTTGGTAAGAAAATATATCAAGTCTACTTCCCTAGATGGTGTACTCACGCTATATAAACTTGAGCTTGAGAAACTATTTTAAATTTTATACTAAATTTCAATTCTATGTTGGAAAACTCATTCTGGCTTTTTAAAGAATTCCTTGACCGAAACGAATCAAATTACTCGCTGCAGTTAATTATAAAAAAATCGTTATTTGCCCTTGAAGTAATTCTAAGCGATCATATATAACAACTGCTAGCGTAATTTAATTAAATTTATGAGGTTCAAGATGAATTTTAAACCACTACATGATCGAATCGCTGTTTTACCAGTACCAAGCGAAGAAAAAACTACTGGGGGAATTATTATTCCCGATACGGCTAAGGAAAAACCAATGCAAGGTAAAGTCGTTGCAATAGGAAACGGTCTTAGGGATAAAGACGGAAAATTAGTTCCGTTGGAAGTAAAAGTTGGTGATATAGTAATGTATGGCAAATGGGGCGGTACAGAAGTAAAAGTAGATGGCAAAGATATTGTTATTATGAAAGAAAGTGATGTTATGGGAATTATTGTAAAATAATATCTTAAGTTCAAAATTAAAACATACATACATTCAGGAGAAGAAATTATGGCTAAACAAATTAGATACGGCACGAAAGCGCGTGAAGAAATGATCAAAGGTGTTAATATTTTAGCAGACACTGTAAAGATAACCCTCGGTCCAAAAGGACGTAATGTTGCTATAGAGCAATCTTTTGGAGCTCCTAGGGTAACAAAAGATGGCGTAACTGTGGCAAAAGCAGTAGAACTAAAAGATGCAATGCAGAATCTTGGTGCTCAGCTGGTTAAATCTGTTGCAAGCAAAACTGCTGATGTTGCTGGCGATGGTACTACAACAGCTACTATCCTAACTCAAGCAATTGTCCAGGGTGGTAATAAGGCTGTTGCAGCTGGTTTTAATCCTATGGATTTAAAAAGGGGTATTGATTTTGCTGTAACTCACTTACTTGAAGAAATAAAGAAAGCAAGCAAGCCTATTAGTTCTAAAGCAGAAATAGCACAAGTTGGTACTATATCTGCAAATGGGGATAAAGAAATTGGTGAGCAAATTGCTTTAGCGATGGAAAAAGTTGGCAAAGAAGGTGTTATTACTGTTGAAGAAGCCAAAAATTTTGGTTTTGAGGTTGAAGTAGTAGAAGGAATGATGTTCGATAGAGGGTATATTTCTCCATATTTTGTAACTAATTCTGAAAAAATGATAGCTGAGCTTGATAGCCCTTATATTTTAATTTTCGAAAAAAAGCTTTCAAGTTTGCAACCAATGCTTCCAGTGCTTGAAGCTGTAGTTCAGTCATCAAGACCACTTTTAATAATAGCGGAAGATGTTGAAGGAGAAGCTCTTGCCACTTTAGTTGTCAATAAACTAAGAGGTGGACTAAAGGTAGCTGCGGTTAAGGCTCCTGGATTTGGCGATAGAAGAAAAGCCATGCTAGAGGATTTAGCTATATTGACTGGTAGCCAGTTAATCAGTGAAGATTTAGGCATGAAACTTGACAATGTAAGTCTTTCGATGCTAGGTAGTGCGAAAAAAATTAAGATCTCAAAAGAAGATACTGTAATTGTTGATGGAGCTGGTGCAAAAGCTGATATAGAAGCAAGATGCTCACAAATTCGTCAGCAAGTAGCTGAGACAACTTCTGATTATGATAAAGAGAAGTTACAGGAAAGACTGGCCAAACTAGTTGGTGGCGTGGCTGTTTTGAAAGTTGGCGGTGCAACAGAAGTTGAAGTAAAAGAAAGAAAAGACCGCGTAGAAGATGCACTTCATGCAACAAGAGCTGCTGTCGAAGAAGGAGTGGTACCTGGTGGTGGAGCAACTCTATTCTATGCAGCTAGAGTCTTGGAAAATCTAAAAGCTTTGAACGAAGATCAGCAAGCTGGTGTGAATATTGTGAAGAAAGCAATGCAATCGCCTATTCGTCAGATAGCAGAAAATGCTGGAGTAGATGGAGCTATTGTGGTCGGTAAGCTGGAAGAGTCTAAGTCAAATACTATGGGCTTTGATGCTCAGAGTATGGAATATGTAGACATGTTTAAAGCTGGAATTATTGATCCAACTAAAGTGGTAAGAACTGCGTTAATTGATGCTGCTTCAGTTGCGTCATTAATTATCACGACAGAAGCAATAATTATTGCAGATCCAACTGTAAAAGAAGAGTCCAATTCAGGTGGCGGTATGCCTAATGGCATGGGCATGGGTGGTATGGGCGGCATGGGATTCTAATAAAATTACCATTGCTGGATTATTAACCTGCTAATTAAAAAACCCTCGCGTATAATTATAGGCGAGGGTTTTATTCTCAAGATGTCTATTATTTTTTTACTAAATCTTTTTCTAGAACAAATATATGAAGATTCTAAAAAAAATCATTCTACCTATATTTTTAGTAAGTTCTATAATTCTTAATATGACTCCAGCCTTTGCTGCCAAGTCAAGAAAGGGTCCATTGAGAAGTTTTGGTGACTACATGCAGATAATAAATCCAATTTTTGCAAGTGGACTTGCTTCGCAAGAAAATGGATTTGGCCATTTTGCTTTGATCTATAGTCAAACATGGGTCACTATGCATAGTGTAAAACTAATGGCAAATAAAGGTAAGTGGCAACCAAGCAAGAGACCTAGTATTGATGGAAAAAAAGATCGATTTGATGGTATGCCATCTGGCCACACAGCTTCGGCTTGGGCAGCAGCAGCTTATGTCAGAACTTTTTCCGAGGACTATAAATATCTCTCCATTCCTTTATATATAACCGCGGCAGCTACCGGTTACAGCCGAGTAAAGGCAAAAGAGCATACAACTACTCAGGTAGTAGCAGGGGCTGCACTTGCTGAGCTTGTGACCTACATAAATAGTAAGCTCGACTGGAGTAATGAGTATCAATCCACCAATTTCTATTTTGGTGGGAATGAACTAGCAGCTAGCTTCCAGTTTAGGTTGTGATATTTTAAAACAGGAACTTTGTGCCATAAGTTCCTAGCTTATCTATTTTGTATAATAGTTACTATTTTAAGTTGCTATTAAGATAGGCATCTAAAATTATGTATATTCTTCATAACCATACTCTTCATAAGCGCCTGATAATTCTCTTGATGCAAGGCATGGATTATCGTTACTACTTGGCCATTTTTTTCCACTTGTGTCGAAGTCGTCAGGATAAGGTACCAATAGTGACTCTTGAACTTGTGTTTGTATCTGTATATGACGTTTTGCAGCATCTACTGATTTTGCCAGAATCAAGCTATATGAAGGAAGGCTTGATGGAATATAAGAGGGACAAGTATAATTATCGTCACTATTTGAGGAAACGCAAGTAACTTGGGTAAGTAGGGGAGGAAAATTATAGTCGAACTCACTAATCTCACTGGCAAAGTGTTCGACAATAATCTTATTCATCGTTTCTTCTTGTGTATCTTTTGGAGTGGTCCAAAGAAGGCGGGCCCTTTCCTGCTGAAAAAATAGTTCCACTAGCTGCCTATAATCGCTAACTTTGAAAGTTATTTTTTGAAGAAAGGCTTCATGATTAAAATAGTATTTTTGTGCCCATTTTTGTTTTATGACCTCTAGAGGATCTTCACTAAGTGACAATAGTTCTGTTATATCTTTATTATAATTTTCGCTCTCCTTACTTCCACAATCCAAGAACCGATTGCTGGCCCAGATAAACTGATACTTTAAGCGAGGATCATCATCAATACCAATTGTGGTAAATATCTTGTTCAATTCATCAACAATAACTGCTATCATTTCCAAAATTAAATTTTTAGGAGGTTTTAAACCTTCAATAGATGTTTCATGGTTTACTTGGGTGTGTAATTTTTTTAAATGAGCACTGGTAATATTGTTGATGGCAAATAGCTTTGCTAGAAAAGGAGATGGCTTTTCTCTAATTTCAATTATTTTAGGAGCAAAATCACTGAGCTTTAAATGTTTAGCTACTCCATTTTTATCAAAAAATCCTATACTAGGAGTATTAGCTATATAAGTTTGGCTAATACAGTAGATGTGTAATAAATCAAATATACTAAACTCCTGGATTGCATCGTACATAAGTCGCATGTTTTCGTTGAATGCATCATAGACCTGCGTTTCCTTATCGCCGTCTGAAAGGGTTATCATTATTGACTTTCGCGGTAATAATGGTAGGAATTGTTGGAGATTTTCTCCATAACAGCTTAAAACAAACAAATTTAAAGGAGTATGATCCGTCGCCTTTACAAGTTCAGTAATAACTTCACTAGCTTCAATATTTTTCACTAAACTCATCCTATCTAAACTGTCTTCATAAGTTTTTTCACCCAAAGCTTTAGTAGTTAATGTATATTTGCCTAAAATTACTTGGCCATGCATGTTAAGAATAATATTTAGGCTTGATGGGCTGGGCTTTACTCTTTCAAAATGAACGCCTAACTCTGTATGATCGAATCCTTCTATGGGGTCACCAATAAGTTTTAGGGAAGTAACTTTTTTAAGATAATTAGGGTTAAAAAGGATAGATGGAACTTCCTCAGCCTTAAAAAAATCAGTGTTAGCACCGCGTATTACATATGTATATGAGGGCAGTCCTTTTGGGGAATACAATGGGGTTTTATCACCGGCTCCCTTGTATTCGGTTTTACCAACCCGTTGTCCTTTCATAATTTATTCTGTTTTAATAATATAATAAATAGAATATAAATATCTATTTAGATATGTCCAACAATATTTATTATTAATAAATATTTTCTATTCGTATAATGAAGAAATCACTTATGATAAGGATGATTATCAGGAACTAAGGCAGTGTCACCTAGAATTCTGTTAATTAAAATATCACTGTCATACATGGAGACGGCGCTGATACTGTCTTAACCGTCAAGCACTAAGTTTGGATTAAATTGAGTATTATTTTTAATTACCCCAAAGACAATATGTAGTAATTTACGCATAATGGCCACAATGATAACCTTAGCAGGCTTTCCTTTACTGGAGAGTTTCTGAGTAAA
>CAMDSB010000006.1 GCA_945907105.1 Rickettsia typhi
TAGAAAAGGTTGGCTACATCGAATTTTTGCGAAATATGGGTCGTATGTTTTCTATCAATCGAATGTTGACTATGGATTCAGTGAAGTCAAGACTAGAGAGAGAGCAATCACTTACTTTTCTAGAGTTTAATTATATGCTTCTTCAAGCATACGATTTTTACCATTTGAACAAAAAATTTAACTGTGAACTACAGCTTGGCGGAAGTGACCAATGGGGTAATATTGTGACTGGAGTCGATTTGATTCGAAAAGTCAGTGGTAATGAGTCCCTGGGGTTGACTACTCCACTTTTGACCACGTCTTCTGGCGTAAAAATGGGTAAATCTGTTAGTGGAGCAGTATGGCTTAATGAAGAGCAATTATCGCCGTACGATTACTATCAATTTTGGCGCAATACGGAGGATAACGATGTATCAAAATTTGCTAGGTTGTATTGTGAGTTTTCCGATCAGGAGTTAATAGAATTTGACCATATGGTTAAGCACAATATAAATGAAGCTAAAAAGACGTTGGCTCATGTTGCCACGAAACTGTGTCATGGAGAAGACAAGGCAAATAAAGCTCAAGAAACGGCAATTAGAGTATTTGAAAAAGGAGAATTAGGGGGCGACTTGCCTATTATTTTAATTGATAAGGAAAGAATAAAAAGGGGCATAACTTGTTATGATTTATTTTTTGAATCTAACTTGGCTAGTTCGAAAGGTGAGGCAAGGAGATTAATACGTGGTAATGGCGCGAGAATTAATGATCAGCAAGTGCAAGATGAAAATTTAATTATTGATGAAAGCTTTATTAACAATGGAGTAATCAAGATTTCTTCTGGGAAGAAAAAGCATGTTATAATAAAGATATGTGCTCAGTAAACTGTTGTCTAGCTTGAGGTGGTCCTTTGTCCTCTAATATATAGCGATTTAAAAAATATGAGGTGAGCTTTAACGCATTATTTATCGATGATTTATCCATTGCTTCACCTAGAAGAAATTTAGGTAATATTAAAAGCTTATCAGAGTAGGGATCGCCGGCACCCTTAGATACTGCGCAGCCAGATTTTGGTGATACGTAATGTAAATCATGAGTAAGTCCGTTTGCAGCACATCTATCAAGTTGCAATTTGTACCCAGCTTCAGCAAGAATTTCTATTTCTAATTTTATGTATTCTGCAAAAGAAAATACTTGTTTTAGTGATTCCATGAAAGCTAACAAAGCTGGAAACAAATTGTTGTGAGGAGCTCTCTCACAAAAAGCTAGTTTCAATAGACTAGTGATGGAATTGAAAGCATATAACTTAGTTTTATTCATCAAAAAATGAGAGTTATATGCTTTAATTAACTCCGCTTTAACAGAGCCAATATGTTCGTGTAGACGAGCATTCCAGATAAAATCTACAAGATTCCCTTCAGCTAAGTTATCTCCTGTTCTTTTAGTATATTGATTTAATACGCCTGAATAAATACCATGATTTTCAGTAAATATTGTTACAATATAACTGCGTTCTTTTAGTGGGATCTTTGAGATAATGATACCTTGATCGCGAAAATTCATGTTATAGTAAATGTTATTAATCAAAGAAGTTGATACTATTAGAAATTTGTTATGAAAACAATCAAATTGACGTTAAGAGAATAATTATATGGGATACAAACTTGTTGATTATAAAAACCTATCACCAAACATCCATGAAACAGTTTACTTGGCAGAGGGAGTAGTAATAGCTGGTGATGTAACAATTCAAGAACACGCCAATATTTGGTTCAATACTGTGATTAGGGGGGATGTAGCCAAAGTTACAATAGGAAAGAATACGAATATTCAAGATGGCACAGTAATTCACACCTCGAGATTTGATGGTCCAACGCATATTGGTAGCAATATTACTATTGGTCACATGGCTCTTATACACGCATGCAGCATCGAAGATAATGCATTTATTGGTATGCAATCTACGGTAATGGATAAATCTATTGTAGAGGAGTATGGTTTTTTAGGTGCAGGAAGTTTACTTTCTCCTGGCAAGATAGTGCGTAAGAATGAATTGTGGGTTGGCAGGCCTGCTAAATTCGTACGGATGGTTACAGATGAAGAGAAGGAGTTTATGAAAGGTAATCTTCAAAACTATCTTGATTTGGCTAAAGACTACAAAAACTGACAGAGCCTAAAAAGCATTATAGAAATTTCGGCCGCCTCGGAGACAAAATAATTTATTTTCTTATACTATATTCTCTATTTCTTAAACAATAAATGGAACAGAACTTTCTTAGAAGAAGGTTATTGAATTCTTTTTTTAAAAAAAGCATTTTAATGGCCATGATATAAAATAAATCTATTTGATATGTTGACATTTTTTAATTTATCATTTATACATAATTAAATTTAGTAACACAAAAGGTTAAGAATTATGTTTGCCCAAATAAAAAATAATTTTGCTATTGCTTATGAGCAACCTTTAGCTTTTTTTAAGGGTTCTGCCTACCAAGCAATGTATAATTGCGTAAAATCCGTAGCAACTTTTGTTGTTAAAGGTGCAATACATATAGCAAGAGGTGTATATGATATTTCTTGCGATGTAGCCAACGTAGTTATTAATCTTGTTCGATCAACTGATGATCAAGATATAGCACCTAAACCTGCTGATGCTCCGGTAAAAACCGAAGCTCAAAACAACCCTGAAGAAGTTGTTGAAAAAAGCAATTTAGCAAAAATAGCTGATTTTGTATCAGAGACTTCGAATGAAAAAGATAGTACTTATTTTGGATCACTTAGTAATAATTCAAAAAATTATCCTGCTGCTAAAATTGTAATGGATGCTATTTCTACAGCGCAATGCATAGGGCAAGATTTTGTAACAGAAGTGCTTAAAATGCCGACAGGAGTTATAAACTCTGGATTAACATCAGCATATTTAAGTGGTATCCCTGCTTCAATGAAGTATGAAACAACGAACGTAGAGAACGAGTTCTCCCCTGAAGACAGTTTTTCTCTTATAGACCTTGATTGCCATAATGAGGCGATTGAAATGGTAGCATTAGGAGAAGTAGCAGCAGAGGCTGCGTAGAGCTACAGGAACAATCTCTAAATACTTCCACTACTCCTAACACTGAAAATCCCCTACACTTTAAGAAACTAGAAGACTATTATTTTAGAGTGTAGGGGATTGCGCTATTTTCGCTGGTCTATAAAGTGCCATGGCCTTATATCTAAGACGGAATAATATGGGGTGGTGGTGCAAATCATATTAGTGTAATTACATTTACCTAGACCAAAGGATTTATTTTTATTGGAAAAATAACATTACTAACATAATTTAAGATCTTAAGAAACGATAGATGGTTTTTGCTAGTTCCTCGCTAATACCGTCGACCTTTTTCAGTTGTGCCTCTGTTGCATCAGCTATAGCACTAAATGATCCAAAATAATTTAATAAAGCCTTTTTTCTTGCTGATCCAATAACTGGTATCATATCAAGTGAAGAATGTTTAATGGCAGAAGAGCGTTTATTTCTATGGTTTTTTATAGCAAAATTATGAACTTCATCGCGCAGAATTTGTAGATATTTCATGGTGGCATTATTTTTATCTAGGGTAAATACATCGTGTCCTGGGAGATGAAACTGTTCTTTGCCGCTATTTCGGTCGACTCCTTTGGACATACATACAAAAGGTAAGTGGATCTCTAGCTCATTCATTATATTAGAAACAACGCCCATATGACCTTTGCCACCGTCTATAATCATTAAATCAGGTTTACGTTGTGGTTCTATTTTTAATCTCTTTAACCTTCTTCTTAAAACCTCGCGTAGCATAGCATAATCATCCCCTCCGAAGTTATTCATAGGTACATCTTTGATATTAAAGAGGCGATATTCTTTTTTCTCGAACCCGTCTGGCCCTGCAACTATCATAGCACCAACAGGGAACGCTCCTTGAATATGACTATTATCATAAACTTCTATGCGTTGAGGAGGGTTATTTAAGCAGAATAACGATTGTATATCTACAAGGGCGTGGTGATTTTTAGCTCCCATTAGTAAATGTTTTTGTAATGAAAGCTCAGCATTATACACAGCATTTTCCATAATTTTACTTTTAGGTCCACGTTTTGGAATAGAGATTTTTATATCCACATGATGAAGTTGTTTAAGAGCATCGACATAAATGGCTTTATCTTCAAGTTCATGGCTAATTAGTATATCTTTTGGTGGAGTTTTATTTTGATAGAGCTGCATTAAAAAACTACCTAGAACCTCTTGATCTGCTATTTCACTATCGGTGTGAGAAGGAAAATAAGCTTGATTACCACAAGGTTGATGGGATCTGTAAAGAAATATTTGTATACAAAATACTCCGTTTTTTGAGGCGAGTGCTATAACATCAGCATCGCGTAGATCATGGGAATCTTGGGACTTAAGTTGGACGTAACTGATAGACTTGATTCGATCACGAATCTCTGCAGCTTTTTCGTAATTCAACTCATGGCTAAATTGTTCCATTTTTTTTGAGAGTATAGTTTGTAGCACATGGTTTTTACCAGTAAGAAAAGCTTGTACTTCGCTAACCAAGTCATCATATTCTGGTTTGGATATTTTATTAACACAAGGAGCGTAGCAACGGTTAATTTGATACTGTAAACATGGCCTAGTACGACTAGCAAAATAATTATCGGAACAAGATCTCAGTCTAAAAATTTTCTGTAGCTCTAATATAGTTGCGTCAACGTGCGCTGGAGAGGCGAATGGGCCAAAAAATTTACCATCTGTAAGATTTTTTCCTCGAAACTTTAGTAGTTGAGGATATTCATGATCAAGTCTTAGTTTAATATAAGGAAAAGATTTATCATCTTTTAGTAAGATATTGAATTTAGGTTTAAATTTTTTGATTAATTGTCCTTCAAGAAGTAGAGCTGCAGATTCAGAGTCGGTAACGCTATACTCAATAGAAGCGGCGAGAGAAACCATTACTTTGTTCTTACCCTTCAATTCAAGGGTATATTGGCTTAATCTACTTTTCAGGTTTTTTGCCTTGCCTATATAAATGATGTTCTCACTAGAGTCAAAAAATCTATATACCCCTGGCAATTCAGGAGCATTAGCTAGATAAGATTTTACGAGTTCCGTGCCTTGCAAGATTTTTTATTTATTTCGTTCAACATGTCGTTCAATAGGGTCATAACCACCTCTCGTAAAGGGGTTGCATCGAATTATACGTTTTATGCTAAGAAACATTCCTTTGATAGCACCATAGTTGTGGATTGCTTCTAGGCAATATACTGAGCAAGTAGGAGAATATTTACAATTTTTCCCCAGCCATGGAGAGATAAAGTATTGGTAGAATTTTATAACTAAGATCAGTAAGTATTTCATTCTTTAATGGTAGCTTTTATAAAAAACTATACTATTGTGGCCTGTCTATATTCGTCAGATACCATTCGTTGCCAGCAGCAATACTGCTTTTTGTAAAGGTCCATTCTTCGTGTAAGTCTTTTATTTTATTGGTAATATTTTTGCCAACAAATAAAATTTTGATAAAGATATTATTGCCAAACATATATATTTCTGAGATCTGCAAATCAGGGTTAGTCTTGGCTGTATACTCCCCATAACTTACTGATAGGGTTTTGAAATGCTGTATGTAACGCTTATCAACAAGCTGCTCAAGCTCTTTGTCGTCATTTTTGTAAGCTGCATCAACTATCATCCTGAAAGCGGCTTTTGCGCCTTTAAGAAAATTATGAATATTAAATGAAGGAACACGATTCATTACATCGACCAGGCCTTCTTTAACATCATTGTCGTTCTCAGGAACGACCAAACCTCGAAGGTCAATTTTGTTTTTTCTAGCAAATGTGGGTTTCAGAATGTTGGCTTTTATTACTGACTCTGTATTTGTATTGTTTGTCGCGGAGGTAGTAACATCTTTCATTGCCGTTTTTTCTCCAAAGACGGAAGGATGCTTTGTACCATCTTCGTCTGAAGTAGTTCCAAGAGTTGCGATTAGCTTGTTTATAACAAAAAAAGCTATTCCAGCAAAAATAATAAGTTCAATTAATTGCCCAGACATTTATATATTCTCGTCAATATTTTTATACTCATATTCTATTGGAAAAATCATCACTTGGGAAGTCATTTATTATATTGGTGCTTAGTGTGGCTGATCTGCAGTGTTATAAAGCAATCTTGTTGTTAACAAACACTCAAAAGGGGCTAATAATGATAAAATCCTATTTTAAGAAAATCTTAGGCACGCAAAGTAAGAAGTCAACTAGTTACTTAGATTTACCATTTTTTAATTATTCCCAAGATGAAAGAGTGGGAGTGGATTCGTACAAAAATAATGCAATTGTGCATAGGTGGGTCAATCTGATTGCTACTTCAGCAAGTCATATTCCATGGCAAATATTCAGAAATAACAATGGTTCAAAAGAATTGCTTAAAAACCATCCTATTCTAGGCTTACTTAAATATCCAAGTCCAGAAAAGTCAGGAGCTGATTTTTTTACAGAAAACTTATCTAGTTTGCTGCTTTATGGAGATAGTTATTTGTTGGTTTCCTTCGCAAGTAAAACTACTCCGAGTTTTTTATATAATCTTCATCCATCATTAGTTGAACAAACTATTTATAATAATCACCTCGTGTCATACGTTTATGGCAATGGGGATAAAAAGCAATCTTTTGGAATTGATCCAGTTACTCGAAAAAGCCGTGTACTACATCTTAAAAACTACAACCCGACTGATCAACGTAAAGGGTTATCCTCTTTGGCAGCAGCTGCAAAAGCAATAAATTTACATGCTAAAGTTATGGACTGGAATAAATCATTGCTAAAAAATGCAACCAGACCGAGCGGGGCTTTGGTATTTCAGGATGGTAATGGTTATTTATCAGATGAGCAGTTTGAAAGATTACAGCAACAATTTTATTATAATTTTAGTGGTGCATCTAATTCAGGGAAACCTCTTATTCTAGAAGGTGGGTTAAAGTGGCAAGAGACAAGTAATGCTGAGCGGTTTGAAAAATTTTTGGAATTGAAAGACTCAAGCGCAAGAGACATAGCCGTGGCATTCAATGTGCCTCCACAATTACTTGGAATTAATGGGGATAATACCTATAGCAATATGCAAGAAGCAAGGTTGGCTCTATGGGAAGAAAATATTATTCCACTACTCGATAAATACGCTGATGCATTAAGTAGCTGGCTATCTTATTGGTATAAAGAAGATTTGACTATCGATTTTGATAAAGAATCTATTTCCGTACTTACAGAACGTAGAGAAAATGTATGGGCAAAAATTGCAAGTGCAGATTTTATGACGATTAATGAAAAAAGAGCAATCGTTGGATTAACCCCCATTAAAGGTATGGATAAAATTAGTATAAATCTAGCCAGAGAAAGCAATGAAAGAAACAGTGAATAAATTATACGGTTTTATAGCAAAACTAGTTTTGATGCTTGAGGATGAGTTAGATGAATTAAAGTCTAACAAATCTAAGAGTGCAATTAATGTTAAAAAGAATATTACAGACACCCTTAATAAACTTGTGAGCCTGATAATTCAATTAAATAAATTAAGCAAAGATGAGGCGATGAATACCAATACTGATATGACTAAGGAAGATAAAGATATCATAGAACGATTCATACATAGGTATAAATAAATTGCTACCTTGTTCAGTTTGAAATGAAAAAATTATATGACGTGTAATAAAAAGCTTCTTGATGCAGTCTTGCGTCAGGATTTTAGCAGCTATATTAATAAAGTCTTCCATACTATTAATCCAGGGATAGAGTATCAATCAAATTGGCATATAAACCTAATTTCAGACTACCTAGAAAGAGTCAAATCATTAGAAATCAAGAGGCTGATAATCAATATGCCACCAAGGGCGTTAAAGTCTGTTTGTGTCAGTGTTGCTTGGTCTACCTGGCTATTGGGCCATAATCCAGCAGTTCGCATTATGGCTGCCAGCTACTCCTCAGTACTTAGCGTTAAGCATTCCCTTGATAGTAGGCTTGTGATTTCTTCAGAATGGTATGGGAGGTTATTTCCAGCTACTAAGCTTAGCAAGAATCATAACCAAAAAAGTAAATTTCTTACATCTGAAAACGGCTTTAGATTTGCAACAAGTGTAGGGGGTTCTGCAACGGGTGAAGGGGGGGATTTCCTGATTATTGATGACCCGCACAACCCTACGCAAATTAATTCTCAAAAAGCCAGGAATAAAGTCATTGAATGGTTTGAACAAACTTTTGTAACGAGGTTAAATGACAAAAGCAAAGGCGCTATAGTTCTAGTGATGCAGCGCCTGCATGAAGACGATTTATCAGCGCATTTGATTTCAAGCGGCGGTTGGGAACTTCTTAAAATACCAGCAATTGCTTCTGAGGATAAGATTTACAATATTGGTATAAATAGCTATGAGTATAAAAAGGGACAAACTTTAAATCAAAAAAGAGATCAATTAGCATTCCTTAATAATATCGAACAAGAGGTGGGAGTAAGAAATTTTGCCGCTCAATTCCTCCAAGATCCATTACCGTCTGGTATTAATTTATTAGCATTAGAGGATATTTTGTATTACGAAGATTTGACTCAAGAATTTGAATATTTTGTTTTAAGTTGGGATACAGCAATTAAGGTTTCGGAAAGATCTGATTACAGTGTTGGCACATGTTGGGGAGTATTATCTGGCAAATTTTATCTTGTGTCTATGGTCAGAAAAAAAATGAGCTACCCAACCCTTAAAAATGAGATTGAAAAGCAAGCGCAGAAATACAAGCCAAGGCATATCATTATAGAGGATAAAGCTAGTGGTCAGTCACTAATTCAAGATTTATTTCTTGCTGGATATTCAAATATCAAGCCTAGTAAACCTAAGCTTGATAAAGTAACCCGATTTGCGTCGGTAATACCTCTTTTTCAAGCTGGTAAAGTATTTTTGCCAAGTAAATCTGCATTTAATCGTGAATTAATTAATGAACTAACTACATTTCCCAATTCCAAAAATGATGATATTGTTGATTCAGTGAGTCAATTTCTAAATTTCTGCAAAGAATTATCAGGTAAAACTCCAATGCGTATCAGAATAGTTTAGAATGAGCAACTTATGATAAGAGCTTAGCCAAATTTTTGACTTGAAAAATTGTTTGTTCGCTGCTATAAACGACTTGCTTTGAGTAAAGCCGTCAGGCGCCCTTAGCTCAGCTGGATAGAGCAACGGATTTCTAATCCGTAGGTCAGAGGTTCGAATCCTCTAGGGCGCACCACTTAAATTTAAGTAAATCACGCTATTTTAGTTATATGGCACAAAAACCAGTAAATGTAATTTGCATGAAATGGGGCACAAAATATGGTGCTAATGATGTAAATGTCTTATATTCTATGGTTAAAAGACATTTGAAGATGCCGCATAGATTTATTTGTTTAACAGATAATATAGAGGACATTGACCCAAGAATAGAGTGCTTTGATATGCCAGTTATTGTTGTTCCTAAGGAGAAAGATATTTCCCCTTGGAGAAAGCTCGGTATGTTTTCAAAAACAATTGGTGACTTAGAGGGGAAATCTCTGTTTCTCGATCTTGATCTAGTTATACTAGATGATATTGATTGCTTTTTTACATTTTCTAATAAATTTACTATTATTGAAAACTGGACTCAAAAAGGTCAGGGGATAGGGAATTCTTCTGTTTACTGTTTTACCATAGGCCAGCATGCAGACGTGCTTGATTACTACAATAATAATATTGAGGAAGTAACGAACAAGTATAGTAATGAGCAGATCTATCTGTCAAAAAAGATTGGAGATATTGATTATTGGCCAGATAGTTGGTGTAAAAGTTTCAAGAGACATTGCATGCCTGGTTATATAATACGATATTTTAAAACGCCAGTAAGGCCACTTGATGTTAAGATAGTAGTATTTCATGGTAACCCTAAGCCAGAAGATGCTATTAAGGGTGGCTTTTTTGGTAGTATATGGAAGTATATACGTCCCACCCCTTGGATTGAAGGTGGCTGGCGCTAATAAATGTGATTTTTATCCAACCAAGTTTGTAATAAGAATAGAATTATTGTTACAAACTTGGTTGGAATTAGATGAAATTAATAATCTACTTCGTGTTTGAATACGTTCTCAATTTTATATTCAGGATATATTTCATTTGCGAGAGAATAGCATTTAACAGCTTTATCAAAATTTCCTGATAATTCCTCCACATGCTCATTTGCGACATAGTACCTATTTAAACTGTCAAACAATACAAAAGTAAAATTATTTTTTAATAGAATAGCTTCCCATTCTTCGTGTACTTTCATATGAGAAAATGGTCTTATAGATTCAATAACCAAAATACTAGGGCGGTATTTTGATAAATCAAGACCTTCTAAAACCTCCTTCTCCATCCCTTCAACATCTATCTTTAAAAATGTAATTGGGGATATTGGATGTGCTATTAGTATATTATTTAGAGTAGTGACTTGCATAGTTTCTTTTTTGTAATCATATCCTTTGTCCTTTGCTTTATTGACAAAGTCTACGTTCCCTGAAGACATCAAATCTGAAGATAAAATATAAAAATCGATTTGTCCTTCAGTGTTAGATGCTCCTTTGTTAATGCTTATGTCATTTGGTCGTTCTACGAGATATTCATCATAAAATTTTTTAATAGGTTCAATATTAATTCCAGTCCATCCTTCAAGATAAAAATGCTTTGTTACCGAATCGATGTTAGGGCTATTGGCTCCAACATCAATGTAATGACCTTTTTTAATATTAGATAAAGCTATGGAAAGTATATAATCTTCATAAAACTGAGCATAAAAATTTGCATTGCCACCTTGTCTTGGCACTGGGCATGTAGCGCTAAAATATGCTTTATTTAATTCCAGTTTGACTGGCTTAATATTTATTATCAATAATGTACAGCATGTAAAAATAATGGCTAGAACTATCATTTTTATTCTCATGATTTACCTACCTTGTTTACTAGATTTCTAATGCACCAATTAATATATTAACACTATCTAAATATAATATTAATATTTTAACGGTAATTTACCAACATAATTTGTAAACTACTATGGTATTTTTTGAACTATAAGCCTCTAAAAGTGATGTAAATTATCATATAGCCCTGCTTTACTCTGTATATTGGGTTTGTTATATAATGAAGGGGAGTATAGGAATAAAAAGTAGGTTAAAAAGGATTAATATATTTAGAAAAAAGGGCTAAAAAGTAATATGACAAAGAAGTCAACATGAATTTGCATTTTTATTGGTTTTAAATAAAAATTTTGACTAATATTGAAATAATATCACTTTACTAATTTAATTTTCATGAGTAAGTTAGTAAATATATGTCCTAAATTTTAATCCAAAAACTTTTACCCAGAAGAGATTGTAGTATAGGACTAGAGAAGTACAGTGCTATAGGAAGAGGCTAAATTTAGAAAGAAAAGAGTTTTTTTTAAGAAATTTTGAATTATTTTTTATTAACTGTATAAGTTAGCTTATAATTTATTAATTTAATTATTATTATCAACTATGACATTCAATTTAGATATAATTATTGTAACTGGATTTTTGATTGTAAATTTAATATTTGGCATCATTTCTGGACGCGGTATAAAGAACATTAAAGAATATTCCCTTGGTAACAGAAATTTTTCCACCGCAACTATTGTTGCAACTATTGCTGCGACTTGGATTGGTGGCTCTAATTTTAGCATAACAATAGCAGAGACTTACAAACAAGGTATATTCTTCCTATTATGTAGTCTAGCCGAAGCAGTATCTTTTGGACTAATTGCTTATTTTTATGCGCCTCGCATGGCAGAATTTTTAGGTAAATTATCGATTGCTGAGTCAATGGATAGTATATATAAAAATAATTATGTCAGAATGATAATAGCTATATTTAGCACCATTCCTGGAATAGGTAGAGTTGCAATGCAATTTCTGGTCATGCAAGCCTTATTAAATCTATGGCTTGGCATTCCTGGAGTATACGCTACTGCAATAAGCAGTTTAATAGTAATTATTTACTCCACCTTTGGTGGGGTCAAAGCGGTAACTTTTACTGACTTAATTCAATTTTTTGCTTTTGGCGTTGTCATTCCAATGACTGCCTTCCTAATTTGGAAATCGTTCAATAATAACGATATGATAATTAGTGCAATAATGACGGATCCATTATTTAATTATAGTTCAATTTCTGGTTCTCAGAAACAAGACATGAGTGCTACATTGTATTTATCTTTATTTTTAATGGTACCTCTTCTTGATCCGGCTATTTTTCAAAGAATATCAATGGCTAAAAATACATTGCAGGTATCTAAATCCTTTATTATTGCTATATTCTTTATTCTTCTTTGTGATGCTCTAGTACATACTGTTATTGGAGTTTTGTTTAGGAGTGATAGTCACAGTATTGATTTAAATGCAGACAATATTATACAATATGTAATTGATCATTATCTAACTTATGGCTTCAAAGGGATTTTTATTGTCGGTATCATGGCAATGATTATGTCTACTGCTGACTCATATATTAATTCTTCAGCCGTACTACTTGGTTATGACATTCCCAAGTCTATTGGAATAAAATTAACGAAACAAAACCAATTGCGGTTGGTACGAGTTGCCTCTTTGTTTATTGGTCTTGCTTCTCTATTAGTTAGTTTATTTGCAAAGAATTTATTAGAATTACTTTTGTCTGTATATAGTTTTTATATGCCAATTGTCACTTTACCTTTTACATTAGCTATTTTTGGTTTTCGTAGTACCGCAAAGGCTTTATTGATTAGTATGGCTGCTGGATTTGTTACTGTAGTTTATTTTGAATTATTTTCAGAAAAATATAACATAATATCTGGTATACCTGGCACATTAATGAGCTTTATATTTTTTATAGGAAGCCATTACATTCTTGGTGAAAAAGGCGGCTGGGTGGGCATTAAAGATAAAGAGCCGCTTAATGCTTTAAGGTTAGCAAGAAAAAGAAAAATGTATTCTTTTATTCAGTCTATAAAAAATTTTAGTTTAGTTAAATGCTGTCAGAATAACACCCCGAAAGAAGAAAGAATTTTTGTCTATTTTGGGTTATTTTGTATAGTAGTAGTATTCTCTAATGCCTACTCACTTTCAAGAGATATACAGCAAGAATATGCTTTCATACTTAATTTTATCTATTACTCAGTACTAACTTTATCAACTATATTTATTACTTATCCATTTTGGTCTGAGAAATATAGAAGCAAAGATTTTATATCCATTTTATGGAATATAGCAGTATTCTATAATTTAGCTTTTAGCAGTAGTTTGCTAGTTGTCATTGGTCAATTTAACCCAATGCAGATAACTATTTTGATGACAAGTTTGATTACTTTAGCAGTTTTAATGCGTTGGCAAATTGCTATATTAATGATTATAGGTGGAGTGATAGCTAGTATTCAATATTATAAAATGCATAATGGAATAAGTATTTTACCAGATTATGGGATGCAATTCAAAATAACTTATTCATTACTTTTACTAAGTGGTATACTGATTGCTTTTTTTAAGCCCAAGCAACAATATCAAGAGTTAACGGAAGAAAGTAACTTGTTTTTATCGGGTAAAGTTGGCGATCAAAAAAAAGAACTATATAGATTGCAAGAACTTAAAAACGAGTTCTTACGAAATATTGAGCACGAAGCGCATGCTCCTATTACTGGCATTACTAGTATGGGACAAGTTTTATGGGAAAAGTACGATAAATTTACAGAAAAACAAAGGCGTGAAGCTACGCAAGAAATAGCGCAAAGCTCAGAACGATTAACTAGTTTAGTAAATAATTTGATTGATATATCAAAGCTTGAGAATATTAACTATAAATTAAATAAAACTGCAGTAAACTTATCTAATCTAGCCTACGAGAGATTAGAAATCTGTCGAAAATTATATATCGAAGAAAAAGATAAAGAAAACCTAAATTTTGATCTGAAAATAGAGGATAAATTGGTTATCTCGTGTGATGAATATTACATCGCTCGTACTTTTGATAATATTATTATTAATGCTATCCAATATTGTAAAAAAGGAACAATTACGCTTATGTTAAAATCAATAAAAAACCATAGCGTTGAATTTAGTGTAAAAGATGAAGGAATCGGTATCCCCAAAGAAGAATTACTAGATATTTTTGATCCTTTTACAGTGAGTTCAAAAACTAAAACACCAGCCGGTGGAAGAGGTATAGGATTAACTTTATGCAAAAAAGTTGTTACTGCTCATAATGGTGTCATTACAGCTACTAGTAGCAAAAATAAAGGTTCGTTATTCTGTGTTACTTTACCAAAAAAATGAATTTCAGCTTCTAAGATTTCTGCTAGTACTGTTAAGTAACTTACATTATGTAAGTAATGAAATGAGATTATAAGCCTAATGGGATTATATGTCGCAGTCAACAAGGGTTCCTTATATGTGCACGAGACCTGAATAATCTCTAGCGTCGTTTAAATACTATCGCATCTGAAACAGGTCGAACTAATTTTTGTCCTTCAGCTTCATCCTTGTCACCAAAAGATTCATTCACGTATTTTCCATCGAGGTACATGGTTGAAGATCCACCGCCATCAAGGTTGATAGCCTCCTCACATCCCATCTCTTTCATAAAGTTTGCTAATTCAAGCACTGTGAGACCAACTGCTTTGCTATCTGCATTCAAATCCTCCAAAATGATTTTTTTCATATCAGCTACTTTCATATCAACTATGGAAATATTTTTTCTATCCATTATTTTTTTTACTTCACTAAAAGTAATGCTTGAAGCTTCTTTTCTATAGACATGTTCGGCAAGAGTAATTACTATATGCCCATCCCTTCTTATGCCAAATGCTGATCTAGCATGAACTTCTTGATTTGAAAGGCTCTCTTTTACTTTTCCATCAAGCATTAGTGAGGGCAGGCCCATAATAGCAAAATTGCCTAATTTATCGAAATGACTAGGAGTCCATACGAATTTGACTTTTTGCTTAGCTTTGATTTTTTCTAAATCATAAGCAATTGGAAAAGAAATAACGTAGCCATCCTCTGGAATTTTGCTATTCCCGTGGAGAGATACTTCTTGCACTCTAAGCTCATGATCTATAATAATCTCCTTTCTCTCGTTGTAGCTAGTGAGAGTAGTTGGGCCCCAGTTACGATTAAAATAAAAAATATCTTTACCTTTTGCAAATTTATTAAATTTCTTAGGCTTTATTACTTCGTTTTCAATTAGCACCTCAAGAGATGGGTTAACAACTTCAATAAAGAACTTATCACCATTTTTAACTAAACAGTCATGCTTAGTTACTCGCATTCCGTAAACCCCACCATTGCTAACTAGCGTCCCGGTTGGTCGTCCATCTTGATTATCTCCTATTTCAAAAAAACCAGCATTAATTGCAATTTGTGCATTTTCGCGCTTAGCAATGTCTCCTACTCTTTCACGACCAAAAACCTGGTTGTGAGCAACGGCTAGAGAGATTTCATATTCTTTTGGATTGATAATCACAACATGTATTTTATGCCCGTCTCGTTCTATAAGACGGTATTCATGATCCGCTTTGATAGGTAATGATAAAAGTAATGCTAAACTTAGAATTAGTAATTTGACAATATTCATAATTTATTTAATAGCTTTATATTGTTAGTTATATAATACAATCACCCGACGCTGTGGATTTTGTTTCAGGCTATATTACCTCTGTTGTTTAAGAATATAGCATAAGAGATAAGAATTAGGATAATGCTATTTCCATAGTTCTCTAACATTCTACTAATATTTCACATGATTTTGTCCTTTTTTAAAAATTATCCTGCTGTTTTGTCTAGAGGAGATGTAGATTTTCGTTACGCTAATATAATCCATCAAAAATAAGTATTATAATTATTTTTTCAACCCCAGGATAAGAAGCGCAGTGCTCATTTGCCCAAATTAGTAAGAAAATTAAATATATTTGACTTTAAACCCTAAGTAGATTTATAGTTAGAAGTTAGAAGCTAATAAACTAACAAAGAAGGAGAGTATAATGGTTACAAGTGTAGGAATGCAAACAGAATTTATAGAAGCCGTAAAAGAACTAATTGAGCTTGACTATGATGCCATAGGAGCCTATGAATCAGCGATATTACGCTTGGAAAAAGCAGAATATAGGAAAAAATTACAAGAATTTAAAGAAGATCATGAAAGGCACGTAAAAGAACTTACCGTTTTTTTAACCGCATTAGGGAAAGATACACCTTCCGAAGCAGATAATACCAAAAGTCTGATAGCCAAAGCAAAAGTTATTTTAGGGTCGATTATCGATGATGGAAAAATTTTAAGGGCTATGCTTAGTAATGAGGCAGATACTAATACTGCATATGAAAGGATGAATAAGCGAGCTAATGAATTACCTGGTTCGAACATTCATAAAATAATTGCTCGGGGTCTAGAGGATGAAATAAAGCATAAGAATTGGCTAGAAAGCGTGCTTGAAGAAAGATAAAATGAGGGGTCCAGAAAAAATATTCAATTATATATGCGGAGGAGTACATGCCATATTCAAATAATAAAGAATTACCTAAGGGTGTACAAAATCATTTGCCTACACATGGGCAAGATATTTATAGAGAAGCTTTTAATCATGCTTGGGAAGAATACGCGTCTCCTTCGAAAAGGCGTACTAAAGATTCCAGAGAGGTAGTAGCGCATAAAGTGGCTTGGTCGGCTGTTGAGAAAAAGTACCATAAAGACGAAGAGGGGCATTGGGTTTCTAATAAATAAAGTTTTAAAAATTTAATCAGAGTCCGCGGTCAATAAGAGCAAATTTTTAGTGGTAACATTATAAATAAAAATATTACTATATCTATATTGCATACTTCAGTTAAATCAAAAAATAGTTTAACATATTTTATGTCTATATTTTAAGAATTTTAAAAAATTTATAGCTTCCGGAGACTAAGAATAGCATTTTTTCGATTTATTATTTTATGCAAAATACCCTTTTAATTTTTGGATATGGTTATACCGGATCATATGTAGCAAACTTAATCAGCCAAAATGGTTGGCAAGTCATAGGAACTTCTACTAGGTCGCCCCTTCGGACAGAATCAACTAATATAATCCCATATGATAGAGGAGCGATAACAAATGTAATTAAACGGGCTAGTCATATTCTTATTTCAATACCACCTGATGAAAACGGAGATGTTGTTCTAGGTAATTTTGCAGATCTTTTATCTTCGGCAAAGAGCTTAAGATGGATTGGATATTTATCCTCTACAGCTGTATATGGTGACCATAATAGTGATTTTGTCAATG
The DNA here is from genome assembly GCA_945907105.1 of Rickettsia typhi. Classification (GTDB taxonomy): domain Bacteria; phylum Pseudomonadota; class Alphaproteobacteria; order Rickettsiales; family Rickettsiaceae; genus Megaera_A. The sequence goes on from CAMDSB010000006.1 coordinate 17,319, forward strand.
AAGAATCTGCCTTGCGCCCATCCAGTGAGCGCGCGAGGCAAAGAATCAGGGCTGAAGAGAAATGGTTAGAGTTTGGTGAACAACACAAAATCAGCGTGAATATTTTTAGGTTAGCTGGAATTTATGGACCAAAAAGAAATGCGCTCGAGCAAGTAAGAAATGGGAAAGCACGGTCAATTTTTAAAGAAGGGCAAGTTTTTTCTAGAATCCATGTGGAGGATATTGCAAGAGTAATTGTGGCTGCAATTAAGCTTGGTAGCCTGAGAGAAATATATAATCTGGCTGACGATAAACCATGCCCAACTTCTGAAGTTAATAATTTTGCAGCTGAGCTTCTGGGGGCTATCCCGCCTCCCATTATACATATAAAAGATGCTGAGTTATCAGAGATGGCTCGAGAATTTTACAATGATAACAAGAGGGTTAGTAATTCTAAGATTAAAGATAAGCTCCATATTAAATTAAAATATCCCACATTCCGCGAAGGGCTTAAAGCTATACATGACTTGAAATAGGCTGATTCGATGCAAGGTAAGGAATATTAGTATAGTGGGTGATCGGCAAGTCATGTAATATTGTCCTTCGCCATGATAAATTTAGGATCTAGATAGGCACCGCCAGGATGGGCGATGCCTTAATAGTATTAATTGCAAACTAACTCTTCTTGCCAGTAGTCGTTTTTACATTGTTGAATATAGTCATAGCTTGTGCAATTACGCTGCTTGGAGATCCCAAGTCTGCTGGTAGCAGAATTGTGTTTGAATCTTTAGCTAGCTTGCCAAATGCTTCTATGTATTGATGAGCAACTTTTAAAGACACAGCGTCTTGACCACCATCTTGTTTAATTGCACTAGCGACGATGCTAATACCTTTTGCAGTAGCCTCAGCAACAAACAATATGGCTTCCCCTTCGCCCTTAGCTCTATTGACCTGATCGGTATATGCTGCCTCAGATTTAAGAACGACTTGAGCCTTTTCACCTTCAGAAACGTTTATTTGAGCTTGTCTGTGACCTTCTGATTCCATTATTCTTGCACGCTTTTGTCTTTCTGCGGCTACTTCCAGTTCCATTGCTTCAAGGATAGTAGTGGGCGGCTGAATATCTTTAATTTCATAGCGCATACACTGAATTCCCCAGTTTGTAGCTGCTTGGTTAATTGAAGAAACAATAGCGTGATTTAATGTTTCTCTTTCTTCAAAAGTTCTATCTAGTTTTAATTTGCCAATCTCGGAGCGCATAGTTGTTTGAGCTAGCTGAGTGATTGCATAATATGGATTTTCGACACCATAGGAAGCGGCAGTAGCGTCAATAATTTTGACATATAATACTCCGTCTATAAGGAGTGTAACATTGTCATTGGATATTGCCGTTTGTGCATGAACATCGACCGCTTGCTCTTTTAGAGTATGTTTGTAAGCTACTCTTTGAATAATTGGAATTATGATATTAAGACCAGGTTCAAGAACCCTGTCGTATTTACCTAGTCTCTCTAAAATCCATGCTTGTTGTTGGGGAACAATTTTTATCATGAACATTAGCGTTATTATAATCAGAGCACTTATTGATAGTAATAATAAATCCATAAATCTAATCCATTAATTTAATTTGTTAGTCACTATAGTATATCACGAAGAGCTTTCGATAAGAAATACTGCTTTAAAAAATGATAAAAATCACGGGTGGCTGCAAACTTGTTACCTAAATATCACTTGACTCTATTAAAAATTAGCCTTATTTTCCATCCAAGACCATAAAAACCCATATTAACCCATTTCTTACCAAATTTTGTGTTAGACTATATTCAAGGCAGAATGCGCCATACTTATTGCGACTTAAAAATATGAATATTTTTCTTTCTAAGTATGTAAATAAAATCGATGTAAAGGGTAGAGTGTCAATTCCTGCCAGCTATCGGTCTGCTCTTGGGGCGGAAAATTTTAACGGCATCATTGTTTATCCCTCTTTTAAAAATAATTGCATTGAAGCGTGTAGTATGTCTCATCTGGAGGCGCTTAGCAGGATCATTCAGAGGCTTGATCCATATTCCGATGAAAGAGATGCTTTTGAAACTATTGTTCTTGGAGAAGCAATTCAGCTTCAGTTTGATAATGAGGGTAGAGTTACATTGCCTTCTTATTTAACTGCTCAAATTGGCATTGCTAATCAAGCGTGTTTTGTAGGAAAGGGGCTGGTATTTGAGATCTGGAATCCTGATAATTTTGAAAAATATTTAAAATCTGCGCGACTGATTGCTCAAGAAAATAGATCGATTCTGAAAAATAGAAAAGATAGTTCAGGAGAGTAGATTATGGGTTCAAGTAAGGTAGCAGAGAACAAGTCCAATCTTCCCCATCGTTCTGTGTTGCTTAATGAAGTTGTGGAGTATTTATCTATAAAAGATGGCGGTAGGTATCTTGACTGCACATTTGGTGCTGGTGGATATACTCGAGCAATTTTATCAAGCAATAATTGCTATGTCACTGCTCTTGATCAAGATCCGACCGTAATAAATTTTGCAAATGACGTCTCTTCCGACTATGGAGATAGATTTAATTTTATTCAAACAAATTTTTCTGAGGCAAATTTAAAGTTAAAGGGTCAAAAATTTGATGGAATAGTGCTTGATTTAGGAATTTCTTCAATGCAAGTAGATCAAGCTGCAAGAGGCTTTTCTTTTATGCAAGATGGTCCACTTGATATGAGAATGAGTGCTGCAGGCATGAGTGCGGCAGAGTTTGTGGAAACCGCGTCTGAACAAGAAATAGCTGATATTATATATAAGTATGGAGAAGAAGTACAATCTAGAGCAATAGCAAAAAATATTGTTTCCTATCGAGAGACTAATCCTATTGATACAACATTAAAGCTAGCTGAAATTATTCGCCAGTCAAAGCATTATCGTTCTGAAAAAATAGATCCAGCCACAAAAACTTTTCAAGCTATCAGAATATACGTTAATGATGAGTTGGGAGCTTTGGAACGATTCCTAGCTAATGTAGAAGATTTACTAGTTACAGGCGGTAGAATTATCGTGGTTTCTTTTCATTCGCTGGAAGATAGTATTGTTAAGAATTTTTTTAAAGAATGTTCTGTAAAAAAAATTGCTAAATCCAAATACTCAAAAAAAGAAGAGAACCTTCCGCAAGGAAAGTGGCTCGGAATTATTACTAAAAAACCTGTGGTTCCTACGAGAGAGGAGGTTCAAGAGAATCCTAGATCTAGATCGGCCAAATTAAGGGTTGCTGAAAAAATAGGAGGTAACAATGTTACTTGAAAAGTCACCTGTATATATAGTTGCTATAGTATGTTTAATATCAGTTTATGCATTATTTACTATAAAAGAAAATGTTATGAGTATCAAAGGTGAGCTAACGGAGGTTAATAGCCAGGTTCAAGACGAGGTGGATAAAATTCATCTATTAAAAGCTGAATTGGCCTATTTGACTTCTCCCTCAAGATTAAAAGCTTTAAATGATCAATATGTAAAGCTATCTGATACTAATCTATCTCAGATGGAGATCGATCCAAATACCAAAGATGAAAGGATACTTGAAGTTAGACAGCTCGCTAGTGTTAAGATAAGAAGTGAAAATACCAAATGGAGATATAGAAAGGGGCCAAGCAAGTATGTAACTATGGCGGCTGGTAAAAAATAATACCAATTTACAAAATTAAAGGCACAAAAGCTTTGGCGTGAATTTAGTGTCTTCCTATAAACATAAGTTCCTGGTGCTCTCCGCGTGAGCACGTTTGTTCATTTTAATTTTGGAGAGATATTAGGCTAAAATATTAGTAGTATTTTGCTGATGTTTTTAACCATATAAATCAAGGATCATTAGTTGCCAGTAATTTTTGTCGCAAAAATTATAAAAATAAGATATATATCGTGTCAACAGATAAGACTTCTTTAAGAAATGAGTAATCTAATTAAAAATATTAATCGACTAGTTTTTGGGGGGAGAAGCTATATCATCGCTCTTCTTCGGGCGGTCATTTACTATTTACTATATTTGAGAATAGCTTTGCTTAAAAGTTTTCACGTTTTATTTGTAAAGCGAATAAGAATCAAGTCAGTGATCCAAAATGTTGGTAGTGCATTTGTTAGGAAGATATCTTTAAAATCTTTATTTAGTTGGGATTTATCTCACTCAGTTTCTCGAGTTCGGATTTTTGTTGTAATAATCGGATTTTCTTTAATTTTTCTTGTAATAAGTGTCAGGCTGCTAGTCGTGGCTAGTAGCGATTATATAAATTTTCAAAAAACAATGAGTCGTAAATCGACACACAGAGTTGACATTACTGATAGAAATAATAATTTACTTGCAGTAAATCTTCCTGGAGCTTCTTTATATGCTAATCCCAGAAAGATTGCTGAACCAGAGGAGTCGCTAAAAAAATTACTACTTGTAATTCCTGACCTAGATGCAAAAAGAATCTTGGCTGATTTAAAAAGTAACAAAAGTTTTGTTTGGATAAAAAGAGATGTCACTCCACTTGAGCATGAAAAAATATATAACCTTGGTATGCCAGGTTTTGGTTTTGAAAGAGAGCAAAAAAGAATCTATACATATGGTAATTTGCTATCGCATGTAATTGGTTATGTTGGTAGAGATATGAATGGGCTTGCAGGTATTGAGCAATTTTTTGAAAAATTCATTACTGGTCAGAAAGAAAAGGAAGATAGAACGACTATGGGCGATGTTCTCCAGCTTTCAATTGATGTTCGTATTCAGAATATTCTCAGTGAAGAAATGGAAATAGTCATGAAGAAATTCAGGGCTAAAGGGGCTGCTGGAATAATAGTTGATCCAAATAATGGAGAAATTTTAGCTCTAGTAAGTAAACCTGATTTCGATCCACATAACCCTGGGGCGGCAAAATCTGAGCAGTTATTCAATATGGTCTCGCAAGGGGTGTATGAAATGGGCTCTGGCATGAAAGCTTTAACTGTAGCGGTTGGCCTTGACACTGGTTCTACAACAATTAACGATGCTTATGATTTGAGTTATCTTCGGGTGCAAGGGTTTCAAGTTAAAGATCATCCACGTCCTCTAAAAGGGTGGCACTCAGTGCCGCATATTTTTCTGAAATCAAGTAATGTTGGTTTAGCACAGATTATTCTAGCAACAGGTAAGCAAAATATACTTGAATATCTAAGAAAATTAAAGCTACTCGAACCATTGGAAATTGAAGTCCTTGAAAGATCAAGGCCCCTGTTCCCAAATTTTTCACGATGGACTGATTTAAGTTTAATAACTATGTCCTACGGCTATGGAATATCTGTGAGTCCAGCGCATTTTATACAAGCAATGATGCCTATTATAAATGGAGGTACGATCTATCCATTAACTTTGATAAAAAGAGATCCTAAAGAAAAGTTAACAGGAGAAAGAGTGTTCCAAGAGAGCACTTCGTTAGCTATGAGGAAGCTTATGCGTCTTGTTGTTAGTGATGGTACTGGTTCCAAGGCTGAAGTTAAAGGCTATTACGTTGGTGGCAAAACAGGGACGGCCAATATTGCCCATGCTGGTGGATATGACAAGAACAGAAGAATGTCCTCTTTCTTTGGGATTGTTCCCGCCTCCAATCCAAAATATATGATATATATAGTTTATAATGAGCCAGTGGGAATTAAAGAGTCATTTGGTTTTGCTGGAGGGGGATGGACTGCTGCTCCAACTGTTGGTGCTGTTCTTAGGCGGTTAGTCGCACTTTATGGCATAACAAAGCTTGATGAGGAGAGTGAAGAAATACAAGAGTTAAATAACATTGAGTACAAAATAAGAGATGAAACTTAAATTACAAAAGCTATTTGTAGAAAAAAATATCAAAGCTATTTCATTTGATTCACGAAATGTAAATCCCGGTGATGCTTTTTTTGCAATTCGTGGTGAAAATTGTGATGGTAATAAGTTCATACAAGAAGCTCTTAAAAAGGATGCTTCGTTAGTTTTTACGGATGACAAGAGTTATACATTTAATACAGAAAAAGTGATATGTATAGAAAACGTAAGAATGAGTCTCGCAATTGCAGCTGAGATACTATATCCGAAAAAACCAACTAACATTATAGCCGTGACAGGGACAAATGGAAAAAGCTCCGTAGTGTCATATGTTCACCAAATCTTATCATTACTTGGAAAAACTAGCGCTTGCATTGGTACTTTGGGTTTGGAGTCTAATGCAAAATTAATAGGTGATTTTAATAATATTGAAAAATCTTCTCAAACAACCAGTGACCCAGTTAGTTTTAGAAAAATACTCAATATTCTACAGAAAAGTGGTGTAGAGAATGTTGCGTTCGAAGCTTCGAGCCACGGTATAGATCAAAAAAGGCTTGGAGATATTCAAGTCAAGTCTGCGGCATTTACAAGTTTCTCGCAGGATCACTTAGAATATCATAAAACGATGGAAAATTATCTAAGAGCCAAGCTCAGGCTTTTTAGTGATAATTTAGTAGATGGTGGTGAAGCTGTAATTAATTCCGAGATATTATTTTTTGATTCAATTAAGAAATTTTTAGAAGAGCATTCAATTCAATATTTTACTGTGGGTAGGGGTGGTAATATTAATGTAATTGATTGTGCTGGAAGTGTTGTGGGTCAAGAAATTTCTTTTGAGTTCTTGCAAAAAAAATACAACTTCTCTACAAGTATTATTGGCTCTTTTCAAGCGACCAACATATTGATAGCAGCAAAATTAGTCTATAACCTAGGGTTTATATTTGATGATATTATCCGAGTGTTGCCAAAATTAGAAGCAGTTCGTGGGCGGCTACAAAGAATTACAGAGCCGAATTCTGATTTTCAAGTATTTGTTGATTATGCTCATACTCCTGATGCTTTGATGCAATCTCTAAGCGAGCTTAAAAAAATAAAAACTGAGGCTGGAAAACTCTGGGTAGTTTTTGGGTGTGGGGGTGATAGAGATGCTCTAAAGCGTCCAATAATGGGCAAAATCGCAACAGATATTGCAGATTATGTAGTGATAACTGACGATAATCCGCGCACCGAAGATGCAAATAAGATTAGAAATTAGATTGCGTTTGGTGCAGCAAATAGTACTGAAATAGCAGATCGTAAAGAGGCTATTACAAGTACAATTGAAAAATTAGAGAGTGGAGATATATTGCTTGTTGCTGGAAAAGGACATGAAGATTATCAAATAATAGGGCACGAAATCAAGGAATTTAGTGATATAGCAATTGCTACTAAAATGTTAAAAAACATGCTAGAAAGGAAAGTGTAATAATGATATATTCAGTGGAAATCAAATAGAGGTTTTTTGTAATGATTTGGACAACCCAAGAATTGAGTAAAGCATTGTCACTGAGCATTGCTGGTAATAGCGAATTTGGCAAAGTGCAGTTTAACTCTAAGGATATTGAGCAAGGAGATATCTTTATTGCATTAAAAGGTATGCGTGATGGACATGAATTTGTTGAAGATGCCTTAAATAGGGGGGCTGGCGCTGCGATTGTGTCCAAAAAAGTGGTTGGGGTTGATCAGGCTAAGCTAATATTAGTAGAGGATACGTATGAAGCTTTGATGGATTTAGCTGAATTTAAACGTAGAAATTCACAAGCCAAATTTATTACAATAACTGGCAGCGTTGGAAAAACTAGTACAAAAGAAGCAACAAAAATAATGCTTAGTGCTTATGGAAAAACGCATGCGAGTCATGGGAATTTTAATAATTATTTAGGAGTGCCTCTTTGTTTAGCATCGATGCCAAATGATACCCAATATGCGGTAATTGAGATGGGGATGAGCGCTAAAGGAGAGCTTAGTGAGCTTAGTAAGCTTGCTATACCTGATGTTGCTTTAATTACAGCTATTTCTGAAGGACACATAGAGTCTTTTAACTCTGTGGGAGAAATCGCTGATGCTAAATGCGAAATATTTGAAGGAATGGATATTAATGAAGGAATAGCAATTGTTAACCGTGACATTACCACTTATGAACGGTGCCTACAGAATATTGATCGAGCTGGAATGCAGAACGTACAAACTTTTGGTAAGAAAGTGGATTCTGGGGTAAGGTTGGTTTCGAGCGAAATTTTGGAGGATGATACTTTAAGATTATCGTATAATATTGATGGTGAAGAGTTAGAGTTAGTTATGCCACTCATACCAGTTCACTTGGCTGAGAATTTTGCGGCTGCTTTTGCTGTTATAAAGGCTCTAAAGCTTGATCCAGAAGAGGCGGCGGCGGCAATATCTTCATTCGTTCCTCTTATTGGCAGAGGTGCTTCGGTGAACGTAAAGCATAATGAAAAGGAATATAAAATTATTTGTGACTATTATAATGCTAATCCTCAATCAATGAATGCTGCTTTAGAATACTTAAGTTTGTTTGATAATGAGAATAAAGTTGCTGTACTTGGGGACATGGGTGGGCTTGGTAAATTTGCGCGTGAACTTCACATGAGTATAGTTCCGCCGATTAAAGATTCTGGGGTAAAAAAGTTATTTTTAGTTGGTGAAAACATGAAACAACTCAAAAACGAATTTGATAAAGATATTAAAGTATTTTGCTTTGATGATGCTGAAGTGCTAGGTGCAGAAATTGATAAACATATCCTCGGAGGTGAATTAATACTTATCAAGGGTTCAAGAAGTGTAGGGCTAGAAAGAGTAGCGACTAAGCTAGGAGTTAAGAATGCTCTATAACATACTTGTTCCTTTCGCGCATAAATTTCATATTGCTAATTTATTCACATATATTAGTTTCAGAAGTGGACTTGCAATCTTGGTAAGCATGGCACTTTCTTTATATATGGGGCCTAAGCTGATTCGATATCTTAGAGGCATGCAAAAAAATGGCCAGCCAATTAGAGACGATGGACCGGCGAGTCATTTTAGTAAAGCTGGTACGCCGACAATGGGTGGGTTAATGATTCTAGGGTCGACCACGCTTACAACATTACTATTGGCTAATTTATCTAATCCATATATTTGGATTGTACTTTTTGTGCTAGTTTCATTCGGAATACTGGGGTTTATTGATGATTATGAAAAAGTAAGTAAAAATAATTATCTTGGTGTTAGTGGGAGAAGGAAGCTAGTTATTCAGTTCGTAATTAGTGGGGTTGCATTCATTGCTATTTGGTATTGTTCTAGGCCAGAATTTGCAACGCAACTAGCTTTTCCCTTTTTTAAAAATCTGTTTTTGGATTTAGGGTATTTCTATATACCATTTGCTATGGTTGTAATTATTGGTTCGTCTAATGCTGTAAATCTGACTGATGGGCTAGATGGCTTGGCGATAGGATCTATAGCAATTGCAGTAGCATCTTTTGGTTTAATTTCGTACCTAGTAGGTAACAGCATATATGCAAACTATTTACAGATAATTCACGTGCCACATGTTGGAGAGCTTACGGTTTTGTGTGCAGCGATAATAGGCAGTAGTCTGGGATTTTTATGGTACAATGCGCAGCCTGCGGAAATATTTATGGGAGATACGGGGAGCTTGTCATTGGGCGGAGTAATTGGAACAATAAGTGTTATTACTAAACATGAGTTGGTTCTTTGTATTATTGGCGGCGTATTTGTTATTGAGACATTATCAGTGATAATTCAAGTTTTGTATTTTAAAAAAACCGGCGGAAAAAGAATATTTCTTATGGCTCCATTGCACCATCATTTTGAGAAAAAAGGCTGGCCAGAATCAAAGGTGGTAATAAGATTTTGGATCTTGGCGATAGTTTTTGCATTGATTGGCTTGTCTTCATTGAAATTGAGATAGCTCTATGCGTGGGAATAATCCAAAAAGAGCTGCGGAATTTGGAGATGGCTCGGTACTTAAAGTTCAAAAAATTTTTAAAACATTACAGGGAGAAGGCCCGAATGCTGGCGTGCCTGCGATTTTTGTAAGGCTGGGAGGATGCAATCTAGCTTGTGCCTTTTGTGATACGGATTTTGAAACGTTTGTTGAGACTAAGCTTGACGAAATGATATCCCAAGTTCGACGATTAAGTTTAAATGATAAGGGTGTTAAATCAGTAAATCTAGTAGTGATTACTGGAGGCGAGCCTTTTCGTCAAGAAATATCGCAGTTATGTGATGTACTATTAAAGGATAATTATGCCCTACAAATTGAGACTAATGGCACGATTTATAGGACAATTTCTAAAGATGTTGAAATTATTTGTTCTCCAAAGGTTGTGGCAGGCAGTTATCTTTCAATAAGAGAAGATCTGCTGCCTAATATCAGTGCATTTAAATTTCTTATTTCGTCTAATATAAAGGAATATTCCTCTGTACCTGAATTGGGGCAGAAAAAATGTAATATACCGGTTTTTGTTCAAGCAATGGATGAGTATAAAGAGGAAATTAATATACAAAACCTTAAACTTGCTGTTGATATAGCGATAAATAACGGTTATCGTTTATCGTATCAAATTCACAAGGATCTTGGAATAGAGTAATTTTTATGAAAAAAGCAGTTGTTTTGGTTAGTGGTGGTCTAGATTCGTCGACAGTGCTTGCGATGCTAGATAAAGATGGGTACGAGATATATGCTCTAAGTTTTAATTACTCTCAGACTCATTTGGTTGAAATAGCAAAGATCAAGAGTTTTATTACAAATTACAGTGTGAAAGCCCATCAAGTTATTAATTTGGATTTATCTGCATTTAGTACTTCTGCGTTAATAGATAAGGCAATTAAGGTTCCTAAATACTTAAGTGCAAGCGAGATAGGTGATAAAATCCCAGTAACCTATGTGCCCGCAAGAAATACTATATTTTTGAGTTATGCTCTTGGCTACGCTGAGGTTGTTGGTGCTTTAGATATATTCATTGGAGCACATATGACTGATTCGGCAAATTACCCTGATTGTAGACCAGAATATCTTAAGAGTTTTGAGGCAATGGCAAATTTGGCAACAAAGCTTGGTGTAGAGGGGAATAAGGTTAATATCAACGCACCCCTAATTAATATGTCAAAAGCAGAAATTGTTGCAAAAGGTCTTGAGCTTGGAGTTGATTACTCACAAACCATATCATGTTATGATCCAACCCCGTCGGCAGTATCTTGTGGAAAGTGCCATGCGTGTTTAGTTCGTTTAGAAGCTTTTGAAACAAATGGCCAAGTAGACCGCATTCAATATGTGAGGTAATAATGAATACACAATATTTCTTTGGTCCATTCCCAGCTTTAGATCTCGGTGAGATAGTGCTTCGTGAGATTTTAGCGACAGATGCCCAGGATTATCTTGATTATATGAATCGTGAGGAGATGGAAGGTTTTTTGACAAAAGAAAATAGACCACAAACAATTGAAAAAGCCTTGGAGGAGGTTCAATATTGGGGTAGTTTATTTCCTTTGAAGCGCAGTGTTTACTGGGCTATCGCACTAAAAGAAACTAATAAAATGATTGGTACCGCCGGTTTTAACCATATTTCCTTTGCTAATTCTAGAGCCGAAATTAGTTATGATCTAAGTCCTGATTATTGGGGCAAGGGGGTGATGCTCAGGGCGATTAAAGGCATATTGCATTTTGCTGATTTCGGTCTTGCATTGGTTAGGATTCAGGCAACAGTAATAACCGACAATGAGAAGTCAATTAAGGTGCTTGAAAGATGCGGTTTTGAAAAAGAAGGCTTCATGAAGAAATATGAAGTTGTAGAAGGAGAGCATAAGAACTATTATATGTTTGGTAGAGTTGTTTAGAAGAACCTGAGTTTGACCTAAGAAAGATAATAACTTAACTTAGGTACAAAATGTTTCCTTTTAGAGGTTATTATGCGGTCGTGTATTTTTTTATCAATATTTATTAGTTTGAATTTTTTTATAGAAACTGTGACCGCAAAAGTAATTAATACTGCTGACACGTCTTTAATCCGTCAGGAAGTTTTAAAATTGACAAAAGATGATCTAGTAACTTTCGATGTAAAAGGTGTAATATTTTCTCCAAAGGATCAAATTCTTACCCATAAATTTGTACCTAAATACAAGGAATTTCTTAAGCAAATAGAACTTACAAAAGGAATAGAGGAAGCTAAAAGATTAGAGAAGATTGTTTTGCTGAACTATGAACCTAAGCTTGTAGATGAAAATATTCCTGAAATCATTAAAGTGATTCAGCATAATGGAACCAAGGTTATAGCTCTAACGGGCGGATATACTGGGGCAATTTCCTCAGTACAAAGTAAAGAAAATCTTAGAGTAGAGACATTAAAAAATTTCGGCATAGATTTTACGTCAAGCTTCTTGGTTACTGAGGTTAGTTTTGATGCTCTGATAAAAAAAGGCTTTAAGGCTCCGCTGCCTCTATATAAAAATGGTGTATTATTTGCTTCAAGGTATCCCAAAGGCGTGGTTCTTAAAAGTTTTCTAGAGAAGGTTAAGTTTAAGCCGAAGAGGATCATTCACATAGATAATAGTATCAAAAAGATTGATGATGTGGAAAGGTTCGCTGATGAAGCCGGAATTGATTACCTAGGTATACATTATACTAAAATACATGAGAATTATTCGCAAGAACTCAATCAAGCAGTAGCTGGTAAAAAATTTGAGATTCTAGTTGAGAAAGATTTATGGATTTCAGATAAAGTTGCTCAATGTATGATTAATACCAAATATTCTATTGAAAAATGTAATAAAGAAATTTAGTGGGTAGTATGGAGATATTTTTTACTTTAGTTCCTAAGCGATGAATGAGTCTCAAACTACATAAATGGTGGTTATTTTTAATCTAAATAGCCTTGAAGTCCTTGTCAAAAGCAAGAATTATATCTACCCTGTTATATAAATTAAGCAAATTTGCTAGCGAATTGAATAAAGAAAGAAGTTTTTATGTCTAAAGACCCGGTCGTAATAAAAAATTCAAGGCCACTTTCGCCTCATTTAAGTATATATAAACCCCAGATAAGTTCTCTGTTATCTATCGGCCATCGTTTAAGTGGGGTAGGCTTATTTTTTGCCTTGGGTGGGTTTTGTTGGTGGTTTATATTTTGGGTATTTAGTAAATTCCAGCCATGTTATTTAGATTGTTTAAATAATTTCTCGGTAAAATTTATATTATTTCTAGCGAGTTATGGCTATTTTTATCATTTTTGTACAGGGATTAGGCATCTCGTATGGGATGCTGGGTATGGCTTTTCGATTAAATCAATCAATTTGACTGGTTGGCTTGCTGTGATAGCATCGGTATGCTTGACAGTTATATATTGGCTATTTATGTGAGGTTATGACTTATGAAGAATAAATATAGATCTGATCTAGCTATAGCAAAAAATTTAGGTTCAGCCGGTTCGGGATCAGCGCATTGGTGGCATCAAAGAGTTACGGGCGGAGTACTTGCAATTGCAACTATTTGGTTAATTTGTTTTTCTTGGAATTTAAGTGGGTTAGAAGTAAGTGGAATAATTGAAGTTGTAAAAAAACCTTACAACATAGTTATGCTTGCATTCTTTACTATTACTGGGTTTTATCATGCAGCCCTAGGAATGCGTGTCATACTTGAAGATTATATTCATTGTAGAGCAATCCGGCTGGTATGGGTTCTATTGGTACAAATTTTCTCTATAGTAACGATCATCAGCTTTATTATGGCTGTTCTGCATGTAATGAATTTATAACGGAATCTTAATATGGCGCACGAGTATAATATAATTAACCATGAATTCGATGTAGTAGTAGTTGGAGCCGGCGGGGCAGGGCTGCGAGCTACATTTGGCATGGCAGAAGCTGGTCTTAGTACCGCTTGTATTAGTAAGGTATTTCCGACTAGAAGTCATACAGTAGCTGCCCAAGGAGGTATAAGTGCAGCTCTTGGAAATATGGGCGCAGATGATTGGCGTTGGCATATGTATGATACCGTCAAGGGATCAGATTGGTTGGGAGATCAAGATGCTATTACTTATATGTGTAAGCATGCCGCGGAAAGTGTTATTGAGCTAGAGCACTATGGAGTGCCGTTTTCCAGGACTAAAGAAGGTAAAATTTATCAACGTCCTTTTGGGGGGATGACTACTGAGTATGGAAAGGGAAAACCTGCACAAAGGACTTGCGCGGCTGCCGATAGGACAGGACATGCAATATTACACACTCTTTATCAGCAAGCCTTAAAACATCAGGCTCAATTCTTTATTGAGTACTTCGCTACTGATCTAATTATGGAAAATGGCGAGTGTAAAGGAGTGATAGCTTGGAATCTTGATGATGGATCACTACATATTTTTAGAGGGCACATGGTGGTGCTTGCAACGGGGGGGTATGGAAGAGCATATTTTTCTGCTACATCAGCTCATACTTGTACTGGTGACGGGGGCGGTATGTGCATACGTGCAGGTATCCCTATGCAGGATATGGAATTTGTTCAGTTCCATCCAACGGGAATTTACGGAGCTGGCTGCTTAATAACAGAAGGGGCTAGGGGTGAGGGTGGTTATTTAGTTAATTCAGAGGGGGAGCGTTTTATGGAAAGATATGCTCCATCAGCAAAAGATCTCGCTTCAAGAGATGTTGTTTCCCGCTCAATGACTATGGAAATAAGAGAAGGCAGGGGTGTTGGTCCGAATAAAGATCATGTATATTTACATTTAAACCACTTGCCCCCAGAAGTTCTAGAAAAAAGGCTTCCAGGTATCTCTGAGACAGCAAAGATTTTTTCTGGCGTTGACGTAACCAAAGAACCAATACCAGTAATTCCAACTGTGCATTATAATATGGGTGGTATTCCAACAAATTATCACACAGAAGTTATTACCTTAAAAAAAGGCAAGCAGGAAGTTGTACCTGGTCTGATGGCTATTGGAGAGGCTGGCTGTGTTTCAGTGCATGGAGCAAATCGGCTTGGTTCTAATTCACTTCTTGATCTTGTTGTCTTTGGCAGAGCAGCTGCTCATCGTGCGGCTGATATTGTTAATAAGGAAGCTCCGCATTCCAAATTAAAAAGTGATACTTTAACTCCCCTTTTGGATAGATTTGACAATATAAGGGCTGCTAAAGGAAAAATTTCAGTTGCAGATCTAAGGCTTAAAATGCAAAAAGCAATGCAGAATCACGCGGCTGTATTTAGGACAGAAGAAACTCTAGAGGAAGGTAAGAAGCTTATTGACTCTATTCGAAAAGAATATCAAGATATTAGTATTAAGGATCGTTCAATGATTTGGAATAGCGATCTTGTAGAAGCCCTAGAATTATCAAATTTATTAGATCAGGCTGTATTGACCATGCATGCCGCTGCTAATAGGAAAGAGAGTAGGGGCGCACATGCAAGAGAAGATTATCCTGAAAGGGACGACAAAAATTGGATGAAGCATACGATGTTATGGCTTGATAAGCAAGGCCTGGTAAAAATAGACTATAAACCAGTAACACTTGAAACTAATTCCGATGAAGTTGAAACCGTGCAGCCTGTTAAAAGGGTGTATTAATAATGGTAACGGGTTTCTTTGGACTAATATTTAAGAGGAGAGTATGGCTGATTTAAGATTGCCTCCAAATTCAAGAGTTCTTGAGGGTAAGGTTCACGTTAGCCAGGAGTCAGGAGAGTCTCCTAAAAAACTGGTAATTTATCGCTATGATCCTGATTCAGGAGAAAACCCAAGAGTAGATACTTATGAAATTCATCAAGATAAATGCGGTCCCATGGTTCTTGATGCTCTTATAAAGATAAAGAATGAATTAGACTCGACACTAACTTTCAGGCGCTCTTGTAGGGAAGGTATTTGTGGTAGCTGTGCCATGAATATTGACGGAACAAATACATTAGCTTGTACAAAATCTATAGATGATATTGTTGGTGATATTAAAATTTATCCTCTTCCACATATGAAGGTTATAAAAGATCTTATCCCAGACATGAGTCATTTTTATGCTCAATATGCTTCAATTGAGCCTTGGATTAAGTCCGACACGCCCGTTTCAAAAGATAGAGAAAGACTGCAATCGGAAGAAGATCGTGAAAAATTAGATGGGCTTTATGAGTGCATACTTTGTGCATGTTGCTCTACTTCGTGTCCAAGTTATTGGTGGAATGGTGACAAGTATTTAGGTCCAGCGATATTATTGCAGGCATATAGATGGCTTGCTGACTCAAGAGATGAAGCTGATGGTGATAGGCTACATCAACTTGAGGATCCATTTAAGCTTTATCGATGCCATACTATTATGAACTGTACCAAGACTTGTCCCAAGGGGTTGAATCCAGCAAAAGCTATTGCTGAAATCAAGAAAAAAATGATAGAAAGAGAAGGAATATAGATTAGTTTTATGACAAACAAAAGATTATTTTTTAAGAAGCTATGTATGATCCTTTATGTTGTTTTGTTACCAATGGGGAATTGTTTTGCCTACGGTGACAATAACCGGCCAATAATTTCTTATTTTGTTAATAATGTATTTTTTAACATTATTGCAAGCGGAGGGTATTACAGCCTTGGAGGAGCAGTAATATTAAGTATAGCAGCCTGGAGATTTAAAAAATTTAGAGAAGCTTTGCTTAGTGTATTAATGGCAATAATGGGTATTGTTCTTTTGGTATTTGTTTACCAAGCATTAGAAGATTTTGATTGGCTACCTGCTGTAAATTGAGAAAATACCCTAAAGCTAACTAAATCGGTTCAGCCTCTCATTTTAAATAATTCAATAATTTATATTTAATATTCCTAAGAATCATGAAATTCTTTTTGGGTGACCACGCAGGAGGACGATTCGTAACACTAATAAAAATAAAGTATCTTACAAAAAATTAATAATAACTTAACTTTAATTCTCTAATCTTAAGTTAAGGGGTATGCAAATACTTACTTATTGGTAAACCTAAAAATGAGGGCTATTATGAGTCTAACTAAATTTAACATAATTAAGTCTAGAGATGCTTTAGGAAGCAACTCACTAAAAGAGCAAACGAAAGAAAAGCAGGAACACCATGATCAGAAAAAGCATAATGTTTTAAAAGTTATTTTTGAGCAGTCTGATTATTTTTGGCAGGATACTGGCTTTTCTAGCCAAACAGAATTATTAGGGTATTTTCTGGACCCTAAATTAGTTCATTTAGGAGATGTGGATGGATTCGACTTTACATAAATTTAAGTGGTGCCTTAAATCAGGTACGCAGATTCAGTGGAATACACTAAACTGAATCTGCGTCAACAACATTATTTATATTTTTGGTGGTTCTTCTTCACTCTTTGGTTCTTCGACTATCTCCTCTTCGACATGATCAGTAATTTCTTGATCCTGTTCTTCGACTATCTCCTCTTCAACTAGCTCTTCTTCAACATGATCCGTAACTTCATTCTCTGGCTCCTCGACTGCCGATCCACCAGAAGCAGACTCAAGTTCTGACTGCTGTTTTTCAGTTCCAAGAGCATAAACACATAGATCTTCAAGTGCTACACCATTTTTCTTTGCTAATTCTTGGAGTTGTGTAACCGCTTCCATTACTTCTCCAGGTATCATTCCACCACGAGCTTTAGAAAGCCAATCCGCTTGAAAATGAAGAGGATGATGACCTTCTTCTGGCTTACCGATAAATATTGCGAAGGGAGACATTTGTCCTCCAAAGTCACAATTTATTGTAAATTTTTTAGTCACGTACTTCCTCCATTCAAAAACTACTTAATAGTTCATGATAGGCACTAAATGCGGAAAATGAAAAAGAATTATATAAAACAACTTATACTTTGCTAGATAATATGTTTTATTTTCTCATGAAGCTTGAAATTAGACGCGATAATTTTGTGGCCATGTTTATGAAAAACGCCACCAGCTTCAGCGATGAATAATTCAATACCCATTAGTGATATTTCTCCAGGTTCAACGATAATCACGTCAATTTTCCCGGATACCAGCAGTGCTAAAGAATACGTGTATGATTCAAATACCCTTAAATTACTAAATGTATCTAGGATATCTTTTAGAAAATTAGAACTTGTAGAAACTATAGCCTCTTCGATATTTTCAGTTCCAGATACTCTAACACGGGTTGCACCAGGAAAGTTAAACGAATTTCTTTCCAGCCAAACTCCTTTCCCTTTTTCTGTAAAATATATTTCTCCGAGAACAGGAAAATTAATGACTGATTTTTCAGTAATAATTTGGCCATTCTTGTTTGTTAGGATTGTAACCATAATTCCAAAAAATGGTAACGACCTTGTAAGATTTGTAAATCCATCAAGTACCTCTACCAGGGCTGCTTTACCAACAAACCTAGAGGCCGATACTTCTTTACTATCAAAAATAATTGTATGAAAATATTTTCCTAGTCTTTCTTGCAAAATTTGCAACATCTTTGTACATGATTTTTGACCAAAGCTTGAAGCACTAGCGCTTTTAGTAGAAGATTGTAAGTTTTCCAACTCAAAATAATCTCTAAGTAAGAATTTTGATGCTTGTCTTGTTGCATCAACAACTAAACCAACTTCTCCTTCCATTACTTCGACCTTTCAACAAAAGTTAAATCTTCTGTCTTAACAACTATTTTTTCCCCAGTTACTAGGTAGGGAGGCACCATTACACGCAGTCCATTCGTCAACGTTGCCGGTTTATAGGAAGATGTAACAGTTGAGCCTTTGATCACAGGGTCAGTTTGCGCTACTTCCACCACTACTGTTTGAGGTAATCTTATATTCAGCGCTTTGTCCTGATAAAACTCGACAGTGACTACCATACCGTCAGTAAGAAATGGGAACTTATCCCCAAGCATTTCCTTATTTAGTAGAAGCTGTTCAAATGACTCGGGATCCATCAATACCAACTTAGCATCTTCCATATACAAAAATTGCATCTCTTTAAATTCAAGAAATGCTCTCTCAACATTTTCTACCGAACTGAATCTTTGATTAAGTTTGTTGCCAGTACGTAGATTTTTCATTTCCACTTGTACATATGCGCCACCTTTTCCAGGTTTAGTGTGCTCAGGGGTTTTGGCTACCATCCACAACTCACCTTCGTAATCAAGTATATTACCCGCTTTAATGTCGTTTGCAGAAATTCTCATAAAATCACTCTTTAATATTTTTTAAATTAAATAAAGTCAAAATTGGTGCTGAAATGAATATAGAAGAACATGTACCAACAAATATCCCAAAAAATACCAATATACTGAAGCTTTTTATCGCTTCGCCGCCAAGCAAAATCAATGCTAAGTTTGCAAGTAGTGTAGTTAGTACTGTAATTGTAGTTCTAGAAAGAGTTTCATTTATACTTGTGTTGATTATTTCGTCTATTCCTTTCTTACTGAATTTGCGTAAATTGTCCCTAATTCTATCATATATAACAACTGAGTCATTTACTGAATATCCTATTATTGTTAGAATTGCTGCAATTGTGCTCAAATTAAAGTCATACTTAGTAACGCTCATAAAACCCAGGCTAATTATTACATCATGAACTAATGCAATCAATACGCCAATACCAAATTGCCACTCAAATCTAACCCAGATATAAAGCATTATTGCTATAAAAGATAGAACCATCGCCATTGCACCAGACAAAATCATCTGTTGCCCTACTTGTGGACCAACAAAGTCAACTTTCCGATAATCAAATTTATAAGAAAAATTTTCTTCAAGGGATTTTTTTATGAGCGAGATATTTTGCATCAAATTTTCTTCGCTGCTTACCCCAACCCTGATCGATAAATCATGAGAAGTGCCAAAATTTTGTAACACAACTTCACCAATTCCCAAGTTTCCTAGGACTTCCCTCATTTTAGGAAGATCCGGTTCTTCACTAGCCCGAACTTCCATGCTAATACCGCCGACAAAATCTATTCCGAAATTGAACTTAAAAACACTTATCCAAGAAATGCTAAAAACTATCAAAAATATTGATAGCCCATAAGTTATCTTATTCATAGCCAAGAAATTGATTTTTGGAGATTCGGGTATAAACCTAAGTGGAAATAATTGCATTTGTTTAAACTATTACTAAAATTCTCATAAAGCGAAAATTGATGTTGGCCATTCTACATTACGACAAATAACAAATCCAGAAAATAATATCGTTAGCGTAGCTTAAATCAAACAAATGAATTTTTGATTGCTCGACTTAGAAAGCTTATTTATGTAATTATAAACTAGAAAATTAGGGATATAGAGATTTAGGCTGCCCAACAATGCCGAATAAAGGGGCATATTCATAATTCATGAATTGCTACGATTTTAACCAATTTATCTGTAAAATTTGGCAAAATTCTCTAAATATTTAGCTTTTCTGCCACCCTATAAATTGACCTTAATAGCAAAAATAATGTAACATCACTGAGATTTTTAATCATTGTTTTAGGGCTTCATTTTGGTGAAATCATCGATTAAGGAACACGAACATGTATTACATGTGGTCAATTTGTAATTTGTTCGTGCTCCTAACCATTTCATAAAAAACCTGAAAAGCTTTTTATTTTAAAATAAAGTTACGTAGGTTTAACCTAATCTGCTTCTTGACCTAATACCATAATATCCTCAGAATCCCACTGAATCCAGATATCATCGTCTGATGTCTTAATTCTTATTTCACTCTCAGTATCTCTAAATCTAATAGTTGCTTCAGCAATAGTTTTAAAGGCAAAACTACCAGAATTTCCGTCGAATCTAATCGCTGAATTAACAGGGAGATTTATAATATTAAAACCACCAGCTAGATCACCACCACCAATTACTGGTAGCTCACCGCCGCCAATTGCTGGTAGGTCACCGCCGCCACCAATCGCTGGTAGGTCACCGCCGCCAATCACTGGTAGGTCACCGCCGCCACCAATCCCTGGTAGGTCACCGCCGCCGCCAATTACTGGTAGGTCACCGCCACCAATCGCTGGCAGGTCACCGCCGCCAATCGCTGGTAGCTCACCCCCGCCAATTACTGGTAGGTCACCGCCACCAATCGCTGGTAGATCACCACCGCCAATCGCTGGTAGATCACCACCGCCCATTACCGGTAGGTCACCGCCACCAATTACTGGTAGATCACCGCCACCAATTACTGGTAGATCACCACCACCAATTACTGGTAGGTCCGCGCCACTCATATTATCTTTTGACATACACTTCCTCTTTAATAAAATTAAAAAAAAACCTTAATACAAGATTAACGTATTAACGTATTATAAGTTTATCGCTCAATAGTTAAGAAATAGTGAATAAATTATTTATTGACGTACGCGGATGTTTTAGTATTAATAATACTAAATAAAACTGGAAGGATTCCCCTTTAGACCTCATTGTTCGTAAGCTTATAAAATTAGTTGGCTGGTAAGAAGCAATTTATTAAGATTATTAGCTATCCCCCTCAAATAAGAAAAATATGTATGCCACACGGAGGGAATAAAGTTAAAAGGTACGTACGCATTGGGCACGCCACTTAAAAAATCTCAATACATTAAGTAGTAATTTCGCCTATTTATAACAAGAGCTTAAGAAACCTTCGAAAAGCCAGTTTATATTTCCCCAAATGTCTCGTAGGATTGGAGCTTGAAGCAAAGAAAGGGCTTCTAGAGCAGATCCCTATTCTATATATATTATGAATTATTTTTATCTATTATCGTTTATTGGGGGTGTGAATAAGACAAATCACCAGAGATTTCGAAGATTTATGGGAGATTAAGAATCTAGCTAGAACTGTGCCAAAATTTTACAACCAACTTCATCCCTTCCACGTTACTCTAAAACTTCTCACCTTTTAGCCGGGTATGAGGCGCCTTCGTTAGTAGCGCCAACTTCTAGGCTAACAACGTCATAACGTTTATTCTGGAATTGAACTTAGTTTAAACAATATTCTTAAATCAAACAGAGGAATTTTTCATTGCTCGACTTAGAAAACTTATTTGTATAATTATAAACTAGAAAATTCGGTATATATAGATTTTTCGTGGTGAGAATTTAAGTAAAGAAGTATAGTTACAAAGCAAAACATACTTCTTTACTTAATAAAGGCCCTAACTAGCTTTTTTGACTTGCTCAACAATTTGGGCAAAACCTTCTGCATTATTTACAGCGAGTTCCGCCAGCATCTTGCGATCAATTTCAATACCAGCTTTTTTCATTCCGCCCATAAAGGTGGAGTAAACCATACCGTGCTCACGCACGGCTGCATTTATTCTCTGGACCCATAGACCTCTAAAGTCACGCTTGCGATTTCTTCTGTCACGGTAAGCGTACTGCAGAGCCTTTTCAACTTTTTCAATAGCTACTCTGAAACAGTTATTAGCCCTGCCTCTGTAGCCTTTAGCCATTTTGATTATTTTCTTATGGCGATTCTTAGATACTAAACCTGATTTTGCGCGTGTCATATTACATCCCTCCTAATTTAATTGCTATTTGGGAGGAATATTTTCTTCAGTCTCTTTGCATCTGGAGCGCAAAGAACCTCAGTTCCTCTCAGGTTACGAAGTTGGGCTTTTGTACGACGTCTCATGAAGTGCTGTTTGCCTGCTTGTCCCGCCTTTACTTTACCAGTGGCGGTCAACTTGAAGCGTTTTTTAGCACCAGAGTGAGTTTTCATTTTAGGCATAAAAATCCTCTATCAAATATGGTATTTACAAAGATTTTATACCATTTCTAGGTTACTTAAGACATGGTATAAAGTAAGCAAATTAGGCATACCAAAGGCCACGTTGCTATAAATTCAAGCAAGATTATATATAGGGTAAGACTTTTTGCAAGTCATTTTTTATCATTATCTGGTAATCTAATTGTTATAGAGTTCTTAAATAGATAGATGAAAATGTTATTTGCAGATTGACAGAGGTCTACTTAACCGGAGATAATAACGTGTGAACTAGAAATCTATTAGTTTAATATTAACGAAATAAGAAGAAGGAATTTATTATGAACAAAAGAACAATATTTATTTTCTTAGGATTAAGTGCCTTATTTTTGACAGCTTGTAATACAATAGAAGGTGTTGGACGAGATGTTAAAGCAGGAGGAAAAAATCTTGAAGAATCCGCAAAAAATCACAAGCCTAATTAGGAAGCTCACTATACTCTCCTAGTATATACATCCAAGTGTTAATGGAGCATCTCTTGTGAACCTGTAGTTGGTAAGCATTAAATCTCTGATGCTTTTTTATACTTTTAAAAAATAATAAAACTTGCGGGGTATTAGATGAAAATTCTTTTTGTAGTTATGTTATGGATAGTTATTAGCAGCTTTGCATTAGTATCTAAAGCTTCATCTTCTGATGATTATTTATCCGTTATATTCAAAGTACATTCACTCATATTTTTTACTTGCCGGCTGATGCGGTGTTAGTTAAAGATGGCATAGTCTATATTAATGAAGCTAAATTAGGTCATTATAATCCAGACCAAATACTGCAAAAAGTAAGACAAAGTACCCTAGGCTTGCCACATATTAAAGATATAAAATTGGTTAAAGACAATAGTAGTGAAGATTTATCTACCACAAAAAATAAAAGAATTAAGAAGTCTATTTTTACTCAAAAAGCTACTTCTCAAGTACCAGTCACTGACGGTTTAATGGGTAATCATAGTTTATTTCAGCCTTTGATAGCAGATCCAAAATGGCCGCGTTTTACGCTTGCCTATCAATATGATTTAAAAAGTAGCGTTGTAAGACGGCATGCATTTGCTCCAAATTTTGGTGCTAGTTTTTCTCTTTATCGTATAACTGATCAAGAAAAGGATCAAGAATGGGAATTAAGCATGCAAGCTGGTTTATTTGGGCTTATGGATATTGGTCGAAACCCCACTGCCTTAATAAATGCAGATTATTTTGTGGGGGTACCTATTTCTTATCGCTCAGGGGCGTTTACAACTTTATTACGTCCTTACCATATAAGTACTCACTTAGGTGATGAATTTATGTTAACACCTGAGGGGAAAAAAATTAAACGAATTAATCTAAGCTATGAGGGTATAGATTTAATTTTATCTTATAATATCAATGCTTTCCGGGTATATGGAGGTGGGGGTTATTTAGTGCACAAAGAACCAAGCTATATAAAGCCTCTAAAAATACAAATGGGAGCTGAATATTATTCAGCTTATACATTTATGGAAGGAAGGTTAAGGCCTGTATCCGGAATAGATGTAAAAGTGGAGCAAAATGGATCATGGTCTCCTGGAGTATCTATAAAAACAGGAGTTCAAATTGAAAATTCAGCTCTTATTAGTAACAAGTTGCAAGTTATGTTAGAGTTTTATTCTGGTAGATCGATGCATGGACAATTTTATAGAGATAAAATACAAACCATTGGTATAGCGCTGCATGCGTTTTTATAAGATATAGTGATTAAGAGCGACTATCAAAATCCGCTCTTAATTTCATTAGTAATTTTATATATATCTTTGCGGCTAAAGCATTCGCTATACTGGGCAAACATTTTATCTGATACCGATTTTGCGCTTAAGCCTTGCGCAATCAAATTGGATATGTTCTCACGTAATTTATCAGTTGATATCGCCAAAGACTCTTCGCCCTGTATACTAAAAACTACTTCTCCTTTCGGAGGAGACGATTTATAGTGATCAATTAATTCTGACAATTTTGTAGTATTAGATTCTTGATATAGCTTTGTAAGTTCTCTTGCTACATTAGCTTGTCTATTACCCAATATTTCCAGAGCTATCTCTAACGTATGGAGTAATCTTAGAGAAGTTTCATAAAAAATAAGAGTGCAATTCATTCTCGATAAGGAATTAAAAATCTTCACTTTTCCTTCTCTAGTTTTGGGCAAAAAACCAGCAAAATAAAATTTATCTGTAGGCAATCCAGATAAAGTAAGAGCGGCAATTGCGGCACAAGGGCCAGGAATAACATCCACTGATAAACCATAACTTTTTAGATCTCTAACAAGTTTATACCCAGGATCTGAAATCAATGGAGTTCCTGCATCTGAAATGAGACTGATTATTTTTCCCTCTATGATAAGCTTCTTTATGTTGTTCCTTGATGAGAGGTCACTATTGTCATTGTAAACTTTTAATGACGCCTTTATCTGATGTTTCACTAGCAATTTATTTGATACTCTGGTATCTTCACAAAAAATGATATCAGAGCTTTTTAGCACATCTAATGCGCGCAAAGTTATGTCATTTAAGTTCCCGATTGGAGTAGAAACAATATATAGGCCTGGTTTTAAATTCACTAAAGAACCCGTTTCATAGTATTTGGAAAATTATTTATGAGTAATATAAAACAAAAAATCTTAAAATTCATCCTTTCTTTTGCTTGCATAGTTTCGATTAGCTCTTGTAGTCAGACAAATCAATCTTCAGAAAGAAAAAACACGGCAGACCAAAAAGGCATAGATGTAGCTATAGTGTTGCCTCTCTCAGGTTCAGAAGCCGCTCTTGGAAAAGAATATGCCCAAATGATTAAACTTGGCCTCGCTGATGGAGCAAAAACAAAGATTCGTGTTACAACATATGATTCTGCAAATCCAGAAACTTTAAGTAAATCTCTAGATAAAATTCTTGAAGACGGAGTTGACATAATCATTGGACCAGTTTTCTCGGAAGAAACAAAAGCAGTAGCAGAAAAAGTTAAGGGTAAGGGAACGATTATTATATCGCTTTCAAACAACCCTGTTTTAGCAGATAAGCAAACCTATGTATTTGGCCACGCTCCAATGAGACAGCTAGAACAAATTACAAATTATTTTCTAGAGAAAAAGCACAAAAATTATATCACACTACTTCCTGCAGGTAGGTATTCAAATACGATAAGCAAAGTTCTTAAAGATATGATTACTTCAAAGGGTGGAACTCTTGCTAGGCTTGAGTTCTACGGCCCTACACCAGAAGATTTAGAAAAATCCGTGCGCTTAGTGTCAGAGGCTGTCGATGCTTTAAATGAAAATGATTATAATCTTACAAGGCCTGTAATTTTACTTGCTGATGATCAGTCGACACTGGAGACACTTTTCAAATATGCTCAGAAATTTAGTTTAGATAAGAAGGCGATTATTGCCGGAGACAGCAGAATTGATCTCGGTCTTTCAGAGCCAATTACAACAACATTTACCGGCTCACTAAACATGATAAATTTTGACTTGCCAGCTCGCTCAATGCAGCTTGGTATTAAGCATATTTCATTCATTCACACGCTGGCTTATGATGCAGGTAGATTAGTAGGAAATTCTATTGGAACGAACTATAGTAAAACTAAATTTGTCGAACAGTTGAATTCAGCAGAACCGTTCTCTGGTGCATCAGGGTCTATTGGCTTTATCGACTCCATTGCTCAACGTAAGTACGATATAATAAAGAAAGAAAACGGCCAATATAAATCCATATCAAATAATGGAAATTAATCTCTTCGTCAAAAGTTATATTTTATAAACAAAATAAATACTTTTGACTGGGTTAAATTGACTAATAAATTTATATTTACAATAATCCAAAATTCTTGAGCACAGTGTTGCAGGTATTGGAGGCTACTTTACGAGCCTTCTCTGATCCAATTTTTAGTGAATTATGTATATAATTCTTATCTTTAATTATCCTAGAATATTCGCTATTTATTGGCTTTAGATGAGTGATAATTAGCTCAGCTAAGTCTGATTTAAAATCAGAAAAACCTCGGTGTTGATAACTAGTTAATATTGTTTCAATGCTATAGCCCGACAAAGCAACAAATATATTAATTAAATTAGTGATTTCTGGCCTATTCTTTTGATCATAAGTTATTTCTTCAATACTATCAGTCTTTGATTTTTTGACTTTTGTAAAAATAGTTTCAGAGCTGTCCGTCATATTTATTCGTGAAGCATCACTAGGATCGGATTTGCTCATTTTTTTAGTACCATCTTTCAGACTCATAACCCTTGTCGCAATACCTTGAATAAGGGGTGTCGGAACCTTAAATATTTCTTTTTGAAACTTGCGATTAATCACTGCTGCAATATCCCTAGCAAGCTCTAGGTGCTGTTTTTGATCATCTCCAACTGGTACAATTTCTGCGTTATAAAGCAAGATATCAGCAGCCATGAGGACTGGGTATGTGAATAACCCAGTGTTAGCAGTATCTTGTTTGCTGCCGGCTTTATCTTTAAATTGGGTCATGCGTTTGAGCCAGCCAATTGGCGTCACGCAGTTTAAAATCCATGCTAGTTCGCAATGTTCCTTAACAGCCGATTGTAAAAACAGCGCTGATTTGTTTGGATCCAGGCCGCAAGCAAGGTAAGTAGCTGCAGAATTTAAGACATTTTGTCGTAACTCTGCTGGATCTTGATCTATTGTGATTGAATGTAAATCAGCAAGAAAAAAATAGCATTCAAAATTTTCTTGCATATGCACCCAGTTTTTAATGGAGCCAAGATAGTTACCAAGGTGAAGCTTACCAGTAGACTGAACTCCGGAAACTGCAATTTTTGTCATAATATCTCTTAAAAATACCGAAAAAAATAATTGTCTGTAAAGAAATTTATAGTTTTACCAATTTTAAAAATGCTATATAGTCAGCCAATTAAACTTTCTAGCATATATATGTTTTGGCGACCTAGAGTACTTACTTTTTATACAATAATTAGCATAATAATGGTATTGTTTTTTATCCTATTTTGGGCACCAATGCAATTATCAAATGTGTCTTATAGCTCGCGATACAAAGTAGCTGAGCTTTTTTCGTATATATTTATTTATCTACTTTGGTTGGTATGTGGAATAAAATTCACAGTAATTGATAGGGAAAAGCTTCCAGTTGATGGCAATCCCTACATAGCTTTGTCCAATCACCAATCTTTTTGGGAAAATTTCTTTATGCAGATAATAATTCCTGAGCATTCTTGGGTGATAAAAAAAGAGTTGTTTGATATACCGGTATTTGGCTTTGGTCTCCGAAGCGTTTCGCCAATAGCTGTTGATCGTAGTGATAGTCGATCTGTTGTCCAGATTTTAGAAGAAGGTAATAAAAAAATTGAATCGGGGTTGTCGATTGTTATGTTTCCAGAAGGTGGAACGGTTAAACCTGATTGTAGTGTAAAATTTAAGCCTAGCGCGGCTAGACTGGCTTTAAACACAGGAGTGCCAGTTGTTTTAATTGTTCATAATGCAGGTTTAGTTTGGCCAAAAGGGTTTTGGTTCAAAAAGTCCGGAACGGTTAAAGTAAAGATTATAGAGTGTTTGAGTTCTGAACAAATTAGCTCTTATGGTAGTGATGCGCGGGAGCTAACTAATTATATTCAAGAAAAAATTAATTCTGAGAAGAAAATACTAATTGACCTCGGCGTGTAGTAGGGGTGGTTTACCTAATTTTATTGGTACTTTTCGTGTGAGTTTTCAAGTGTTTTGCAATGATAGTTGAAGTAAGACCGTAGTGCTCATAAAGTTGTCCTGCCGGGGCAGAAGCTCCGAATGTATCTAGTCCGAAGAAAATTCCCTCCAAACCGATAATGCCAGTCCAGCCAAAACTACTCGCCGCTTCAATTGCTACAAGATTTTTAGCATTTCCTTTGAGCTCATCAAGATAATCTCTTCCTTGTTTAAATAAAGTTGAAAAACACGGAACCGAACATATGCGTGTAGAGGAACCCTCTTGTTCGAGTAGCTGCTTTACTTCTATAGCAATGCTTACCTCGGATCCAGTGGAAAATATAGTAAAATCTATTGACTTAGGATTAAGAGCTTCTGAAATAATATAGCCACCCTTTTCTGATTTGTTTTGTTCTGACTTATACCTTATTTGTGGTACATTTTGTCTAGATAGAACCATCATGGATGGTTTATCCGTGTTTTTAAGTGCAATTTCGTAGCATTCCTTAACCTCGATAAAATCGGCTGGTCTAAAAACATCAATGTTAGGCATTGCTCGAAAAGAAGCGAGGTGTTCAATTGGTTGATGTGTAGGGCCGTCTTCTCCAACTCCTATAGAGTCATGAGTCATAACAAAAATCACTGGTAATCTCATTAATGCAGCTAGACGAATTGAAGGTCTCATATAATCTGAAAAAACGAAAAATGTTCCGCCTACTGGTAAAAAATTGGACAAAGCCAGTCCGTTCATAACGGCAGCCATTGCATTTTCTCTTACTCCGTAGTGAATAAAATTTCCACTAAAATCTGTTGAGTTAATGGCTTTACATGCTGGGTTTGTTAGGCCATTTGAACCAGATAAATCAGCAGATCCTACGATTATTTTATTTTCATTCTGCATCAGAGATTCAATGATTTTTCCTGATGAAACCCTTGTAGCTTCAGGTTTGTTGGGTAGTTCAATATCCTTTGAAAGGGTGATTATAGCTCGGTCTAGATAGATTTTTTGTTTTGGTAAAAGTACAGAAAATCTTTTTTGCCAAGATTCGTAATCTTCTTGATTTCGAAGCCACGCATGTTCCCATAGTTGCTTGAGATCTTGAGGTATAAAAAACTCCTCTCCAGCAAAATTTATGTTGCTTTTAAGATATTTGGTCTCATCTGGTCCAAGGGGAGATCCATGGGATTTTTCGCTACCTTCCTTATGCTTTGTTCCTTTGCCAATCTTCGTTTTAAAGGCAATAAAACTTGGTTTATCAGAGAATTGTGCGTCATTCAAAGCTTGACAAATTTGTATTGTGTCATGCCCATCTACCGAAGCGACGTTAAATCCAAATGATTCAAGCTTCATTAAATGATTTTCTGACACGGCTAGGCTAACTTTGCCATCAATGGATATCCCATTATCATCAAAAAGCACGATTAAATTATTCAAATTCAAATGTCCGGCGAGTGAGAGAGATTCGTAGGAAATACCTTCCATTAAACAGCCATCTCCAACTATTGCATATGTTTTATAATTACAAATATCATTTCCAAGCTCGGTTTCATATTTCTTGGCGGCGATAGCCATGCCAACTGCGTTTGCTAGGCCTTGTCCAAGTGGGCCGGTGGTTGTTTCTATTGCAGCATATAAATGATGCTCTGGATGTCCTGCCGCTTTAGAATTTAATTGCCTAAAATTTTTAATATCATTTAAAGAAAAATCCTTATATCCTGTTAAATAAAGGAACGAATATATCAACATAGAGCCATGACCAGCGGATAAAACCAGCCGATCGCGATTAAACCATTTTGGGTCCTGTGGATTAAATTTAAGGAACTCAAATGCAAGGCAAGTCATGACATCGGAGAAGCCAAGTGGTAGACCAGGATGCCCAGAATTTGCAGCTTCAACTGCATCGGCAGAAAGAATTTTTATGCAATCACTTAGTTGATCCAATGAATAATTTTGCTTTTTTACTGAGTTCACTATAATGTCCAATCATATCGAATGAGCAGGATCTTAAACTAAATATAATCTTATGACAACACTAGTTTCAACTCTAACAATTTTTATAAAAACTCTCATAAAGCATTTGTGGCTATCTATTAGTTCAGCAAAGTTTTATCAAGACGTATTTTATACTTATCAAGGTTATGGAACAAAGTATATATTGACCTTGTCCATTATATCATCGTTGATTTGTAATATAATATTTTTAGGTTATGTGGATAAAGTCCAAAAGTATTTATCTGATGATATTATTTCCGAGAGGCTAGTAAATATTGATCATGTAATACGTCAGCTACCAACAATTAACTATAATGGAAAAGATATCAGCATTAGCGAAGATTCAGCTTCAGTTATATATGGGGTGGATAATACAAAACTACTTGCAATAGATCCAGCAGGCAAATTATCTAACTATGATAAAATTCAAATACCAGTTTTATTAACAAAAGATGAAATAAGTATTAATTTAAGAGACTCTAATGGAAAGACTAAAAATACATTGCCAATAAAATATGCTCAAATCTTTGGCTCAGAAGCTCAAATTCTAACTAAAGAAACTATTAAATCTAGTTTTATACCTTTATTTAAGAGAGCTCCTACTGTTCTTACATATATTATTTTTCCAATCACTATAATTATGATTTTTATCAGCCATTTATTTGAAAAAAGTTTTATGATTATAGTGGTATTTATTATTTCTCGCTTTGGAACAGGAGGAAGGACCTTAAAAGACTCTGTTCGGGTTGTCCTTTTTTCAAGCGGGTTTTGCGCGCTTTTTCAGTTCGTAGCTAGCCTGGTATCAATAGAGTTACATTATGTATTATGGATTCTCCAAACCTGGGCAAATATTCTCATGATAATTGGGATAATGAGATTGCAAGATAGAATAATATTTTCCTCTAAATAGTCACATTGCCACCACAAATTGCTTAAATGCGCTACAAAAACAATTAAAAGCCTATAGAGATGCGCCAGGGTAAAGGTATCATTGGTTAAGATAATGACCCAATTCAAATAGCGCTCAATTAGTTAATAAATATTAAATTAATTGAGATTTAAGGCGAGGTATATATGGCTGATTTTCAATCAAATGATGGCAAAGAAGGGGTTCCTGAGCAAGGGGATAGGGAACAATTCGATCACTTTGATAGGTTAGGTGAAGTCGATAAAAAAGACTTAAGTGCCACTAAGCTTAAGGCTAATGATAAAGAAAGAAGCGTAGAAGATCTTTTGGCGACAAAGGATAATCTACGCGGTGCCACGGTAGACTATGAAGGTGCTAGCGTTAAAAGGCCTGACGACACATTAGAGCTAAATTTTAGTAAAAGATCCCCCATAGATATAGCGCATATAGAAGAAATTGGAAAAAAAGTTGATGAAGCCACAAAAAGTCAAGAAGAATTGGCGAACGAAGATAAGGAGTTAATTGGATTAAAGATTCAATTGCCTGACGCGGGTATTATTCCTATAAAAATAAATCAAGCAGAAGCTCAAATAGGCGTAAAAATTAGTCCAGAAAATAATAATATCCCCCAACCCCAAGAAGTAATAATCAGCCCGAATATACCAGATAATATTAAGGAACAAATACCTCTAGAAGAGCCTACTCCTCCTACCGGCGACGACGATGACGACGATGATGACGACGATGATGACGATGATGATGACGATGACGACGATGACGATGATGATGACGACGATGACGATGATGATGACGACGACGACGATGATGATGATGACGATGACGATGATGACGATGATGACGATGATGATGAGGATGATGATGATGATGATTTTCCTATTGACACTGATACTGATGGGACTGTTAAGAAAGCCCGCAAC
>CAMDSB010000007.1 GCA_945907105.1 Rickettsia typhi
TATATTCTGTAATTTTTGTATCCCTCTATAAATGGTAAGAATGCCGGGTGGATGTTTGTTTGTTTTATTTTTATACCCTCCTAATTCGGCAATTTGATAATAGAAATCCTGTAAATTTGGTACTTCTTTATTTTCAATCAGTTTACGAGATAAAAAAATACTTACTGCTTCAATCTCTTCTAAACTAAAAAATTGATTGGATAGTAAATCTCCTCCAGCTCTTGCTTGATGAATAAAACTATAAGTCTTGCTTGCGGCAATATTAATGATGGTGAGTAAATTCTGAATAGCACTTCGAGAGCTGTGTAAATATACTTTATCGGCATTATATGCTGTTTTTAATACCTTATGAAAAGATTCAATATGCCAGCGCTTTTTGTAGGATTCTACTATAAAAATTATATCTTGTAGTCTCTTTACAGGAAGGTTTGTAAGTAAAACCCACTTATTTTTGCCATCATTAGCCTCAACAACATTCATTTTAATTGGAGCTAGTTTATTTTGTGGATGACCAGCGCCACGATGAACTGGTGGTATTAATACTTCTGATAGAGCCTTTAGATAAAAAATACTCTCATATTCTTCATGAGTATTAGAATCAGTTATTTTCAGAGCTATAGTACCCAACTCAGCTTTGGCTTCCATAAGTTGTGATATTCTATTTAGCCGTGTTCGAGCCGATTTTCCTGTATATCGATCATACTTACATCTTATAACAAACTTAAATACGCTACTGTTCAAATCATTGTGAAATTCAAAAAAATCAGCTTCCCTATCACACAATAAGATAATTTCTTTGTTAGTTCCTACATCTTTTAGTTGTTCAATATTTGACGATAAAAATCTTCGCCAGCGGCTTGATGCTATTTTTTCAAACCCTTTACGATGAGAATTATATTCTTCACCATCGTCATAACCCATAAAGTCTATTTCTAAAATACCCAGAGGTAAGTCATTAGAATTTACACAAATTGCTGTATGTTGAAGAAATCCAAATTGTGAAAAACTTCCTTGTTTCCCTATAACACCTAAATCAATTTTTGCTTTATGGTCAGTATAATTATAAAAAGTACTATCCTGTATCACATATATAAAATCACCTTCTGATTCAACGATACGTTTCTTTGTTTTTTGTTTATGAGGTTCAATTAAACTAATCCAGTCCACTTTAGGGTTGCTAAAAAAGTCATAAGCACAGCGTGCCTGGTTTTTTGATGGCATTACTTTTTGAATACAGCTTCCAGGATATTGAACCAAACTATTGCCTATATTAATCGCTCTACTATTAAGACAAGTATCATTTAAATTTATATTTGAAAATTCATCATCAAAAAAACTTGTTACTGACATAATTTTACTTATTTATTCACAGTCGTGAATTGTAACACAATGTCAATTAAAAATTAAGGTTAATTGAAAGGCAATACTGGAAACGTACATTACGTAAGTAGAATCTCTAATTTTACAGCTAAATCTAGCAAGCCTGTGACCTTCGATAGCAGCCCTTATCCTAGTAATATTTTTTTGTATATATTTTATGATTTCGCTGCGAAGAAGCGTATTATTCTCCCCCGAAAGCATTATAATCGAATCTATAACTATAACATCTTCTAAATTATAGTACTCTTTAATATTCTTCATTAACTGGATACAAAACTCAGAAGTATTAGAGATACTTGTACTATTCACCAAATTTTTATATAAAAACTTGCCATCCAGATAGTACTGGATTAGCTGCATATTTTTTTCATCCAATAATTTCTTATAATTAAAGATTATAGTAATCAACACCCAAGCAATTAGTCCGCCCAAACAAGTAACCAAAATAAGATTAGGATCATTAAGCATAGGAATTTTTTGATTATTAATAATATTTAAATATTAAACTATAGAGTAACGGTTGCAACTATGATTTAACCCTCAGCTTACTCGTATAAAAAGAAATAACAATTTTTATTCTCACATACAATGTTTTTTCTGTCTTTTTTGCTTAAGTTTTAGTAAAAATGTCGTATATTATGATAAAAATGGAGTGTATTAAATAATGGCAGAAGTAATAGCAATAGAACAACTAAAGCAATATATCAGCAAAATAGAACGACTAAATAGCGATAGGGCAGAAGTAGCTGATGATATAAAGCAAGTATTTGATGAAGCCAAAGCAAACGGCTTTGATACTAAAATTATGAAGCAAGTGATAAAGTTAAAGAAACTTGATAAAGATTCACTCGCGGAACAAGAAGCAATTTTAGAACTGTACCGCTCCGCACTTGATATCTAAAAATATTTGCCATTTTGAATGTACCAGAGAATTTTATGATCGACCTTGTATTCACATATATAGGATGAGAGGTAGTGGTTGGCATGGGTTAAATATAATCTGGAGAATGGTATAAAATAGTTTTAATATTCATTTATCTTGAATCTTATATAGCTTACTAAGTAAAAGATCGATTCGAGAAATAATTGGAACTTCTTTAGGTTCTATATGAGTAAAAGTCTGTATTGGCGATTCTTC
Organism: Rickettsia typhi; assembly: GCA_945907105.1. Classification (GTDB taxonomy): domain Bacteria; phylum Pseudomonadota; class Alphaproteobacteria; order Rickettsiales; family Rickettsiaceae; genus Megaera_A. The sequence goes on from CAMDSB010000007.1 coordinate 2,519, forward strand.
GATTTGATTTGTATTTTTGTTTAGTGGACTCAAACTCAAATCTTCCTCAACTTGTTGCGGGGGCCCACAGCTATCTACAGAGAACTTAATACCAAAGTCAAGCTGACGTGGAAGCTTGATCTTACCACCATCCATGGGGTTAATAACCTCATCCAAAGAATTATCAGTGGGATCTAGACCCGCGCCTATAAACACAGCCTCAGACGACATCTCACCGCTCAAACTCACCCGATCGGATTGAGCACCTCTATCTTTCTCTAGAATGGAGTTGATTAAGTAGCTTTGTTTCAAGTAATTGATGGTATCTTTTGTATAATATCTTCTGCCTCTCATTTTTATTATTGAGAGATTACGATCAGATTTCTCAACATAACGAAGCTTATGAGTGGATAGCCCGGTCAACTCGACCACTTCAGCGATAGAAAAATACTTCTTTTCGGCTATCATGAATTGACCTTATCCTTGAATGACTTAGAAGGATTAAATTGCAACACAGTTCTCGGAGAAATTGATACAGAATTACCAGAGTGAATGTTAAATCCTGGCCTAGTTTTTTTATGGTTAATTTTCCAAGTGCCAAAATTCTGCAGCATAATTTTTTGATCTTTTTTGGCAAGATTCAAGATTTCTGCAAAAACATATAACGTAATTTCTTCGCACAACGATAACGATAAGCCAAGTTGAGATCTTAGTTTTTCAGAAATTTTTTCCTTAGTAATGGTAGAGACCTTATGCATATTATCCCCATCAATTTTTATTATGGTATTACCATCTTACAATGGCAGATCCCCAGGTTGCACCCGCACCAAAAGCAGTAAACACAACTATTTCGCCGGGCTTTATTCCTTTAGATGATTTAAGTTCTGATAATGCAAGAGGAATCGAAGCCGCCGAACAATTTGCGTGTTTATCAATAGTAATTACTACTTTACTGCTATCAATCTCAAATCTAGACGTAACGCTATCAATTATCCGCAAATTTGCCTGGTGAGGAATCAGATGGTCAACATCGGATAAACTCATCCCGTTTGACTCTAGCACTTGCTTAACTGATTCAGACATTTTTTCAACCGCACGCCGGAATACTTCCTGACCCTTCATTTGAACTGTCCCGCTTTTGCCATTAGTACTCACACCTCCATCAGTGTAAAGTATATCGTACATTGACCCATCAGAATAAATATTACTATCGATAATACCCGCATTCGAATTAGAATGCTGCAAAATTACTGCACCCGCTCCGTCTCCAAACAACACGCAGGTTGAGCGATCTTTCCAATCTAGAAGAGCAGACATTTTTTCTGCGCACACCAATAAGACAGTCTTATATTTACCCGATTTTATCATGCTATCGACTACATGAATGCCATATATAAATCCGGAACAGATTGCCTGTATATCAAAAGAAGGTACGTATGGGAGATTTAGATAGCCTTGCAATTTGTTGGCTACCCCAGGAAAACTATTATCAGGGGTGTTGCTACAAACAACCACAAGATCTATGTCTTGAACGTTAATTTTGGCATCTTTAATTGCGGCAAGGGCAGCTTTATGAGCCATGTGCGAAGTGAACTCTCCTTCAGCAGCAATGTGTCGCTGACAAATCCCAGTCCTTGTTCTAATCCATTCATCACTAGTGTCAACAAATTTCGCTAGATCATCATTAGTTAAAACTCTTTCTGGTAAGTAGCCCCCACAACCAATAATTTTTGTGGCCATATGAGTTACTTACTCAACCGTTTCAACTTCAACTTTTTCTGCAATAACTTGACGTTTATTGTATGAACCGTTGCTTGCATCCATATGATGTGGTAGTCTATACTCGCCAGTCTCTTTGTCTATTATAACATTGATCCTGCTGAGTGCGTCATGTGAACGTCTCATATTACGTTTTGATTTCGATGTTTTTTTCTTTGGAACTGCCATGGTTTATCCCTCAATATACTTCTTTGTTGTCAGTATTTAAAAAAAGTGTTTGTCAAACAGAGGCGCATTGTATTATATTTCATCTACAAAATCCATAATATTTTTATATAAAAACCATTTATGACACATTTACACAAACTCGTACCAACAATTTTTCTTATACTACTGGCTGGTTGTCAGTCCATAGATGTTCGTGGACAATTTGTTAGCGACGAGGCAATAAAGCAAATAAATTCCCAGCACCCAAACAAAGTTGAGTTGGTTGGACTTGTTGGAACTCCGACTTATATCCCAGATTATTCTAAAAATACATGGTATTATATTCAACGTTCACTTGCTAAGAGAGCGTGGTTTGATCCGAAGGTGGTAAAACAACGTATAGTGAAAGTAGTATTTAATGGCGATAAAGTTCAAGAAGCCGGTCTCTTAAGCGATGGTCAAAACGAGAAAATCTCATCACAAAGCGCCTATACACAGACCTATGGCACTCAGCAAAATGGTATACAAAAGTTTGTCAAGAATATAGGTAGGTTCAATAAAACGACTGATGGTACTAAAAGAAAAAAGAAAAAATAAGAGCTAATATATTAATGCTAAGAACAAGTTATCCTGAATACAAATATCAGGATCGGTCTTACAACGGCTCAACATCCTGAATGCATTTATTAAAATTCTATATGTGTTCAGGATTATTCATAAGCACAAGACTAATACTACACAACTTAACATGCGATGAGAATCAACTATGATCAGCGACATAGAATTAAAAAAACTCAAAAGACTCTCTAGGCTAAGCTTTTCAGGTGAGGAAGCTAAAGAGTTCTCTACTAAACTTGAAAGCGTTCTTAGCATGATTAATCAAATTCATGAGGTTGAATGCGAAGATATTGAGCCATTAAGGTCAGTATGTTTCATGGCTCAAAGACTACGCGAAGATAAAGTAAATGAGACTGATCTTTCCGAAGATTTATTCAAAAATGTTCCAGGTAATAGCGTCGATTTGGCGCGCGAAATAAAATGTTTTATTGTTCCAAAGGTGGTTGAATAGTATGAAAGAATTGATAAGGCTATCCATAACGTCGGCTCTAGAGGGCTTAAACTCAAAAAAATTCACATCAACCGAGCTTGTTAATGCCCATATAGCTCAAGCAACAAAATGCGAAAATCTTAATGCATACATTACACAAACTTTTGAACACGCAACTAAGCTAGCAAAGCAGGCAGATCAAAATTATCAAAAAGGAACTAATCGTAAACTAGAAGGCATTCCCGTTGCAGTAAAAGACTTATTTTGTACGGACGGTATCAGAACTACTGCCGGCTCAAAAATGCTACATAATTTTGTTCCAACTTACGAATCAACGATTAGCAAAAATATCGCTGATCATGGGACAATTATGATTGGAAAAACCAATATGGATGAGTTTGCAATGGGTTCGTCTGGTACTACTAGTTACTTTGGAAGCACTATTAGCCCATGGAAAGCGAAAGACCGCTCTCAAGATCTTGTTCCCGGAGGATCATCTGCCGGATCAGCCGCTGCAGTAAGTAGCTTTAGCGCCATGGCAGCTCTTGGAAGCGATACTGGTGGCTCAATCAGGCAGCCAGCAGCCTTTACTGGCACCGTTGGGATTAAACCTACATATGGGCGATGCTCAAGATGGGGTATGGTGGCTTTCTCCAGTTCTCTTGATCAAGCGGGCATTTTTACAAGAACAGTAAGTGATGCGGCGTTGATGCTTGAGGCGATGATGGGGTTTGATGAAAAAGATTCCACTTCAGTTAACCAATCTGTACCAGAACTAGTATCAGCTTCTGTAAAATCAGTAAAGGGAATGCGAGTTGGTATTCCAATGGATTTAATGGATATGAAAGGGGTTAATAGTGAAATAATCAAAATGTGGCAAGATTCAATTGAAATGATGAAAGCAGAAGGAGCGGAAATAGTTAACATCTCTCTTCCGCATGCCAAATATGCTCTACCTGTTTATTATGTTATTGCACCTGCAGAAGCTTCATCGAATTTGTCAAGATATGATGGGGTTCGCTATGGCCATAGAACCGAAAAGGACTGCAAGTCCCTTGACGAAATGTATACCTTTACCAGAACAGAAGGTTTTGGTGATGAGGTAAAGAGACGTATTATGATTGGTACTTATGTACTTTCTTCCAGTAAAATGGATGCTTATTATTTAAAAGCACAAAAAATACGTCGTTTAATAGCAAACGATTTTAAAACAGCATATGAAAAAGTAGATGTAATTTTATTACCCTCTGCCCCAACAGCCGCTTTTGGTATAAATGAAAATCAAAGCGATCCACTCACCATGTATCTAAACGATATATTTACCATTCCAGCAAGCCTAGCAGGATTACCATGTGGCTCAGTTCCAGCTAGGATAGATTCTGAAGGATTGCCACTCGGAATGCAATTAATCGCCCCTGCATTTGATGAGTATAATCTTATTAGATCAATGGCGGTAATTGAACGAGCGATGGCTAATACTGATTTCACACCAGGAGGTTTCTAATGGCATATATCACCGGAAATACAGGAGAGTGGGAGTATGTAATAGGTTTAGAAGTACATGCTCAAGTGTCTTCAAAAGCAAAATTATTTTCACAAACTGCAACTGATTTTGGTGCCCAGCCGAATACTCAAGTATCCCTTGTTGATGCAGCAATGCCAGGTATGTTACCCGTTTTAAATAAATATTGCGTAGAACAAGCAGTAAAAACAGGGCTGGGAATAAATGGAAAAATAAACAAACTTTCGGTTTTTGACCGAAAGAATTACTTTTATGCGGATTTACCACAAGGTTATCAAATTTCCCAGTTTTATCTGCCGATTGTACAAAATGGTCATTTGCATATTACTCTTGAAAACGGCCTGGAAAAAAAAATTAGAATCAATCGTATTCATCTAGAGCAAGATGCTGGAAAAAGCATACATGATCAGCATCCAGATTATAGCTTGATTGACTTAAATCGTTCAGGTATCGCTTTAATGGAAATCGTAACTGAACCAGATATGAGTTCTCCATATGAAGCATCTGAATATGTCAAAAAACTCAGAAGTTTGCTACGTTACGTTGGCTCTTGCGATGGAAATATGGATCAAGGATCGATGCGTTGTGATGCAAATATTTCCGTACGCAAACCGGGCGAAGAGCTAGGCACAAGGTGCGAAATTAAGAATATTAACTCCGTTAAAAATATAGTGAAAGCTATTGAATATGAAGCAATGCGCCAGGTAGAGTTACTAGAAAGCGGCGGAAAAGTTAATCAAGAGACAAGATTATTTGATGCAGGCACTGGCCAGACCAGAACAATGCGCAGTAAGGAAGATGCAAATGATTATCGTTATTTCCCTGATCCAGATTTGCTTCCTGTAGTTATAGATGATGCGCTCATCGAAAAAATGAGATCAGAACTACCAGAATTACCGGAAGTCAAAACTCAACGTTACGTAACTCAGCTGAATTTAAGTAAATATGACGCAGAGGTTTTGGTTGCTGACGAAGAAACAGCTAGCTATTTTGAGCAAGCAATAATTGGAACAAATGCCAAAACTGTTGCAAATTGGATTACAAGCGAATTATTTGGTAAATTAAATAAAAGCTCGATGACTTTAGCAGAATGTAAGATTACGCCAGAAATGCTACGCTCTATGGTAACTATGATAGAAGACGGTACTATTTCAGGCAAAATAGCTAAAACTGTTTTTGAAGAAATGTTTTTAAGTGGCGATAGCGCAACAAAAATTGTTAAGGACAAAGGCCTAACACAAGTCTCCGATCGAAGCTCTATTGAACCAATCATTGACGAAGTAATAGCTGCAAATCCAGATTCTGTAGAAGCTTATAGAGCTGGCAAAGATAAACTTATAGGATTTTTTGTTGGTCAAGTAATGCAAAAAACTGGAGGTAAAGCAAGCCCAGCAATGGTCAACGAGTTATTGAAAGAAAAATTAAAATAATGACAATAAAAATTCACAAAGAAGCTGATTTTGAGAAGATGAGGCAAGCGGGCCAGCTTGCAGCTCGAACTCTTGATTATATTTGTGGTTTTGTTATCCCTGGAGTTACTACTGACTATTTGAATGATTTGTGCCATGATTTTATTATTACTAATGGAGCAATTCCAGCTCCGCTTAATTACAAAGGATTTCCAAAATCAATTTGCACATCAATTAATCATGTAGTGTGTCACGGCATACCCTCTGATAAAAAACTCAAAAATGGCGATATAATAAATATCGATGTAACCGTTATATTGGATGGGTGGCACGGTGATACTAGTCGCATGTTCTATGTAGGTGATGTGGGTATTAAGCAAAAGAGACTTACACAAGTTACTTATGAAGCTATGATGATTGGTGTTGAGATGGTAAAACCAGGCATACGTCTTGGTGATATTGGTCATGCAATCCAACAATATGCCCAAAAACATAATTATTCAGTGGTTCGTGATTATACTGGTCATGGCATTGGCAGGGTGTTCCACGACGAGCCAACTGTACTCCATTATGGAAAACCTGGAACTGGCGCTTTACTACAAGAGGGAATGTTTTTTACCATTGAACCGATGCTAAATGCTGGTAAGGCAGAAACTATTTTGAGTAAGTTTGATAATTGGACAGTAACAACTAGAGACAAGTCACTGTCTGCTCAATTTGAGCACACAGTAGGGGTAACTAAAGATGGAGTAGAAATTTTTACCCTATCGCCAACAAATTTGCTATACCCGCCATATGAATCAGGAAAATAAAAGAGATAAACAACCGCATTATGTGGGTCATCGTAAGAGACTGAAAGAAAAATTTTTAACCTCTGATCCTTCTAGTATCAGCGATTATGAATTACTAGAATTATTATTGTTTCAAGCCGTGCCACGACGGGATGTAAAACCTCTGGCCAAGGATTTATTACAAAAATTTGGCAACTTTAGTCAGCTAATTAATGCTGAGAAAGATAAGATTTTTGCTGTAAATGAAGCCAAGGAACCAACTTACTTGCAACTCAGATTGCTCAAAGAGCTTTTGAATCGTATTTTTCAGAATGAAGTCAAAGAAAAGAATATCATAAGCTCATGGAGCGCCTTGCTTGATTATCTAAAATTTAATATGGGTTGTTTAAAAATAGAGCAATTTCGCGTTTTATTCTTGAATAAAAAAAATATTCTTATCGCTGATGAGATTGTTGCTACTGGAACTATCGACCAAACTCCTGTTTATCCAAGGGAAATTGTAAAAAGATCTCTATTTCACGAAGCTGGGGCAATTATCTTAGTTCATAACCATCCAAGTGGTAATCTCAAACCTTCAAAAGCTGATATTGACTTGACGACACAAATTATTAACGCATGTAATATAATTAATGTAACTGTTCATGATCATGTTATTATAGGCGGTGGTAACTATTATAGTTTTAAATCAAATATGCTGTTATGAATTACTATTTATTGAGCCTTTTTATTTTAGGGATGATTTCAACGACTGCTTCTTACTTACTGACTAAGCTGCTGATTAACCTACTACCTAAATATGGAATGGTTGATATGCCTGGCACACGAAGGGTACATAACAAAGAAACTCCACGTGGGGGTGGGATAGCATTCGTTATTATTTTCATAACTTTATTACCTTTATTTGAATATTACATGTTTGGTAAACTTGATCGTTCTCCTACGATACTACAGATATTTTTTCCGATCAGCCTAGTATCTTTTTGGGATGATATATCTCATGTAATGATTCCCTTAAGGCTGAGTATATATGTATTATGCTCTTTCCTAGCTATTATGTGGCTTGTTCATCCAAACATAGTACTTGGCTATGGAATTCCTATTTACTTAGATTTAATGATAGGCGCCTTTGCTTTACTTACTTTTTTGAATTTATATAATTTCCTTGATGGTATTGATGGCATAACTGTAAGCGAAACTTGCCATTTATCTATTACTATTATAATTCTTTGTTTTCTTAGCTATGACATTATTCCAAATGTTGATATGGTAATTATTATTACTACTATAATATTGGGATGGGCTATAGGATTTTTTTACTTTAACTGGCAACCAGCAAAGATATTTTTAGGTGACGCAGGAAGTATCAGTATAGGCTTTTTACTTGGAGTATGTTTACTCACAGTAGCTTCAGCAAGTGCTAAACTATTTGCCGCATGTGTTATTGCCTCACTTTATTACGTTGCGGACGGTGGCTTAACTATTTTAAGAAGACTTATTAAAGGCGAGAGAATATGGGAACCACACTTACAACATTTTTTTCACAAATCAGTGCAAAAAGGACGTAGCCATAAGCAAGTGGTAAAACGTATAATAAAATGTAATTTGTTACTAATGATTTTTTCAGTTGGATCGCTTTATTATCCTATCATTTCAATAATTGGAGCACTTATTGTTGTGGTAGTTACACTCATTAGGTCATTAGTTTAGCAAATCATGAAACCTATAGTTAATGATATAAATAAGCTTATTCATACTATTTTTAGAAGACAAAATCCAATTTTGGCGGAGTTAGTCATAAATTGGGGTAAAATTGTGGGCGTTAAGTTTAGTAGTCAGTCAAATCCATTAAAGATTACTATAGGCAGAGAGGGCGGTAAACAAATAAATATTTTGCACGTCTCTGTTGATAACTCCAGTGTTTCAATGGAACTTGCTTATCAACAAGAACTAATGATTGAAAGAATAGCAATATACCTTGGGTACAAAGGAATTCACAAGATTAGATTACTAGTTAGAGGGTAAATGAAAGATTTAGATTTTGCAATTGAAGTAGAAAGAATTATAAATAAAATAGCTACAACTATTGAAGATAACGATCAAGAATGTAGATTTGATCTGGATCTTAATGACGGAATTCTTAGTTTCTCAAATGAGAGTGGTACCTATATTATAAACAAACAAAGTATCTCTAAAGAGATATGGTTGTCTTCCCCCATTAGTGGACCGTATCATTTTGCTCTACAAGGAGGGCAATGGAAATCTCGTACGGGAGCAGAATTATATCAAGTATTATCGCATGAATTGCAAATAGAAATAACAGGTTAACTAATCAATGAGCAGCAACGTCAAAGAACTAAGCCTATATTTAGTAGGTCACATAAAAAGTTTATTGGTAGTGTTAATATCATTGCTAAGTGTTTCTGCATCTCTTCTTCTTATAGGATTTGTCTTTAGAAGATTGATAGATAAAGGTTTAAGCTCTGGACAAATAGGTATAGTGCATAATTCTATTTACTTAATCTGCGTATTGATTTGTATTTTTGCAGTTGGAAGTTTTTTTCGTTCTTATTATATTAACTTAATTACTCTTAAGGTGATTTCTAAACTGAAATCAGACACATTCAAAAATCTATTGAAAGTTGATTTGACTAGATTTGAAGATTTAAAAATTGGCGATATTATTTCCAGATTAGGAGCCGACATTGAAATGATTGGTAATCTAATTATCAATTTTTTATCATTTTTTATTAGAAATTCAATAATGTTGCTAGGGGCGATAACATTAATGTTTATAGAGAGCCCTAAGCTTTCATTAATGGTGGTGTTTAGCATCCCTGTTCTCCTATTCCCTATTCTCAAGTTAAGTAAGCACGTCAGATCTTTATCTAAACGAGTCCTAGAAGAGCAGAGTTTATTAGCCTCTAATATTGAAGAAAATTTTGTTGGTATCCGTACACTTTATGCTTATAACCAGCAACAATATTTGTCAGATCAATTTGATAAGAAAATTAATTCAAATATTAAACACTCCAGTACCAGGCTAAGACTTAGGTCGCTGTTTTTTGCATTGGCTATAGCAATAATTACTGGTTCCATAACTTTGGTAATTTGGGTTGGAAGCATTGACATTTTAAGCGGAGCTATGACCTCTGGGGAAATGATATCATTTATCTATTATGCTATGATTGTTGGCATGAGTGCTGGAGGTATAGCTGAACTTCTAAATGAATTACAAAGTCCATTTGCTGCTTTAGAACGTGTACTTGAGCTCCGAGACTTAAAATCAAATATAGCGCCGGTACTAAGCGAAGAGCTTTTAGACCAGAGCTATTCCGTCCGTTTTGAAAAAGTTAGTTTTTCATATCCCTCAAGGCCTGATATTTTAGTATTAAAAAACATTTCACTGGAAATATCTCAAGGAAAATTTACAGCTATTGTTGGTAAGTCTGGTTCTGGGAAAAGTACTTTACTGCAATTATTACTAAAATTTTATAATCACCAACATGGTAATATTTTTGTTGGTTCAAAGAATATCTCCTTCATTAAAGACGAGTTTATTAGAAGCAAAATCGCATATGTTGAACAAAATCCAACAATATTTTCTGGATCTATTCGCTCTAATATAAGTTTTTCTAGACCAGAGGCTAGTGATGAAGAGATCAACAATATCGCAAAACTTTGCGGCATTCTCAATTTTACCAACTCTCTTGAACTAGGACTGGATACCGAAATTGGGGAAAGAGGGATAAGAATATCTGGCGGACAAAAACAGAGAATTGCTATTGCTAGAGCTCTTTTGTATAACCCAGAGATTTTACTTTTGGACGAAGCTACAAGTGCACTCGATACTGAAAGTGAAGAACAAATATTGCTCAATGTGCAGAATTTTCTGGCTGGTAAAACCATAATCTCTGTTGCGCACCGCATATCTTCTATTGAAAAAGCAGATGAAATTCTGGTGATTAATCAAGGAGCGCTTGCAAGTCAAGGATCTCACAACCAATTACTACGCAATTCAAAGATATATCATGTCCTTTATAAGGAACAAAAATAAATTTGAGATTTAGGATAATTTATTTGTAATTAAATTTGCTTTATGACACTATAAAACTTAATTTTTCTTAAAATACTAAAATTAGGATGACAATGAAAAAGAAAATTTTATGCGCTCTAAGCGTAGCCTTATTATTTTGTAATATTTCTAGAGCCGCTACTCCTGAAACCTCAGTTGCTAGTGACAATACAGTAACGCCTTTTGCCGGAGCGCAATCAGATACAGCCGAGGTAAAGAAGACTCTAGAAATCACAGATGCTTGGGCTCGTAAATCTATGTCTCCAAACAACAACTCTGCTGCATACATGAGAATCAATAATCCAACTGCAGAGCAAATTACGATTATTGGAGCTTCCGCCTCACGGGTTGCTAATAACGTTGAGCTTCACAAGAGTTTTGTAGACGAAAAAGGTGTTAGCCGCATGATTTCAATTGATAAAATTGTTGTCCCAGCTGGAAGCTCAATAGAGCTTATTCCTGGAGCCATGCACATTATGCTATTTGATTTGAAAAAGAATTTAGCAGTAGGAAGTAAATTTGATATTGTAATCAAGATTGAAGGCAAAGATCCTATTACTATAGAAACGATGGTTAAATAAAACTTGAAAAAGAGCTTTAAATAAATTACAGTAGTTTCACTTTTAAACATGTTGTCTTTTAAAAGTAAAATTATATAACATAAGTTTATATCGAGGCGCCCTATTTCTACTCTAACCAAATTTTTTTCATGTCTACTCCTCTCACTTATACTCAGCAGCTGTGGTGGGGGTTACAAATATCATAAAATGGAACCTTATACTCAAGAGTCTTTTGCTCAAGGTAAAAAAGGAGTAGCGTTTTTTGAGATTGCAGAAGGAGGTCTAAGTAAAAACACTTCTTTGTCATATATTCTTGTTAAATTAGATGAAAAGGATATAAGGTATATGGTTAATACTAATCCAGGTTTCTCAGACCTTTTTAGTCTTAAGCCCTTCAAACGTAGTGCCTTTCAAAGCCTTCTTTATTTAGATCCTGGAATTTATTATATTGATCATATCTATTTATTAAGTACAGAAAATACTACTCGTTGGCTCCCTTCCCCTGGATACAAAGACAACTATTTCCTTTACGGAGCATTTGAAATTAAGTCTAGCCAAGTGCTAAATATTGGACAATTAGTGATCAATGGTAAAATGAAATTCAATCACGTAAGTAATACTGATTTAGTAAAAAAACAGCTAATAGAGAATAAAAAAGAAGAATTAGCAGAGAAAGTTAAAGATGGAAAATTTTACCAACGCGGCTCTGTTGTTTTTCTTGATAAAAATCAGCATTATAAGTTACTTTCAAGTACAGTAATTCAAGAATACCATAAAAAATTAGTTCAGCATGCCATTGAACAGGAAGCAAAAAAATAACTACAAATTTTACTCTATCATAGACATATCAACCTGAATTATTTCTTTTTTGCCCTTTCCATAATAATAAGGCCAACCTGATCAAAGCCTAGAAGTTATCTCTCTCAACCAACTTAAAGCTTATTGAGTTTTATTTTTCAACTATTGGTTGATTTTTATATTACAACATGGAAAGATGGTGAGAGGTTAGGTTAGAAAATTTAACTTGGTTTAAAAATCAACTATATGAGCCTAGTATATGAGCCTAGCTTTACACTAAAAAGACTTAAACTTATGTAAAGTCGACCATTTTAGTCTTTGTGGAAAAACTAAAGTAGTTAAACATGCAATTAATTAGGTAACAAGTAATTTTATGAAAAAAAAATCAACTCAACTGATAGATTTAAAGAACCTTAATTTCAACGAGGGAGATGCAGCGCTGTTCTGCAAAATCCTAGATCTGGAAGAAAGACTCTTAAACTCTAGTTACTGGGCACACCACTTAAAAGATCCTTCACAAGCTCATGGAGAAAAAGTGTCTTTTGAGGAAACTATGGTAACAGAAGCCGGAATTATTGGATCTATGAGTAACATAGAGGATATGGTTAAGGCATATGGATCAATAATCGAATTAAGAGAAGGCATGTGTTTACCAGCATCGATGCTTATTCATTATGGTGCAATAGAGCTAAGTAGGTTTGCTTACCAAAGTAGCAATCTTGTATCTATTAATATGGGGACGTTATATTTAGAAAAATGTCTTGCAATCAATTCCAAATTAATGAATGTAGACGAAACTGGCAAAGTAAGTAACTTATTAGTGTTCAAGGCGCTTACTAATCTTTCTTTATTACATAGTAAAGTAGGTGGCGACACTCTATTAACAGCTGAATATCACAAGCAAGCTTGGTTAATTGGGCAGAAGATCTCTGTGGACAAAGATAATGAATTTCTTAATTCTGTAAAAATAGTTTTAGATAAACTTTCTCCCGGATTTACTAGTGACAAAGACTCTTCATGTTTATATATAACTACTAGAGGGGAAGTTAAGAAGGATGATCTCTCTCTTATAATTAAAGCAGCAATACTGCCTAGAATCCTAAGTAAAATACCAGACCTTGTTCAAGAAGGAAAGTGGAGCCATTCAATCCTTGGATCTGATTGGGGTCTTAAGGGCTATGTTAATAGTGACTTCGTAAAGAAAGTACTTAAGTCTAATACTCATTGTACTGCAAAGGATATTGAAAAAGCACAGATGTTATGTTTTGAGACAATATGTGCTGCCACTCTCGCTTCTAAAAATAAAGGCGGAACTAAATGTTTAGAAGAATTTATAAAGGAACATCCAAGCCTAGTTTCTAGAGTGTTATCTGTACACCCAGAATATTGCTTAGATGCTAGGATGCTAAGCACCTGCGTTGACACTTTTACTAAGGGAGAATTTGAATTTGATGCACCAGAAATTGAGTATGTTAATATTACTTTAGCTGGTGAAGTAACAGACCTGTAAGATTGAAAATATTAAGTAGAAAGACGCTTATAATTAGCCTTTCTACTTAGACAATAATCTACCAATTTTTTTAAGGCTTTCTGGTTTTGCAGCCATCTGCAGAAATTTCTCTTTCTCCATACTTAGCAAAGTAGATTCATCGATTTTGCCCATATCAATTATCTTCTGAAAAAATTCTACCACTTCACCAGTGATATTATCGAAATTTTCCTCACCTATTTCGGTTGCAAGATTTATCCTTGGCAAGTTAACACTAATAGGAGTAATTCGTGCCACAGACTTTATTTCCATAGCTTCTGCCATTATGTTTTCAATACTCATATTGAAATTGCAATTAACATTATATTCCAGAGCGAAATAATCGCTCGAAGGAGATTGATATTGTACTAAGATGTTGCGTAGGTTTTGAATGAGCCTATTTTTATCACCTTTGGAACGTAAGAACATTTCCTTAACCCCTCCCCAACCAGGAATAAGACCAACACCTAGCTCAATTAGTCCTGCATTTAAGTTTTGATGTGCTAACACGCTATGAGAATGTAGCAATAATTCACACCCTCCACCAAGTGCAAGACCGTAAGCGCATGACATCACATCAATTTCTGCATATTTTAGAGTGAGCATTGCTTTTTGACCGAGATCAATAAACTGCTCCATAGCTTTAAAATTCTTGTTGCTTATTTGATCATAAAATAATCTGATATCCGCGCCAGCTGAAAAATGTTTACTCTTGCCAGGATGGATTATTAGCCTCGAAGACTTATCTTCTGAGAGTTTGACTGCATCTATTATTAAAGAAAAAACCTGATGATTTAAAGAGTTCATCTTAGTTTTAATAACAAAAAGATGGTTATTTTTATACTCAAATAAATCAGCTGAATCATTTGATAGCAATATTTTTGCACCATCTTGCCATGTTGACTTATTTACAGTTCGTTTTTTTACATTGTTACTTATTCCTTTAAGCCAAATTTCTCCCTTTGGCATATAAGAATCAAGTAACTCAAATGGACCATATTTCAAGCTATAGCCAAGCTTCATGGCTTTATCAACATCTTCAGTTGAATCAGATATCTCTGGTACAAGACTTGTAACATATGAAAAAAATGTAGCTAATATTTCCTTGAAAAAATCACTATATATATCATTCTTATTAAATAATTCTTCTAGTGTTTTTGGAGTCTCAGTTAACTTAAGGTCAACATAATCTAAGCTTTTAAAGTCGAATATTTGCTTGATAGCTTGACCTTGACTTTTCGTAACCTTATAAAAACCACCGCCAGATTTACGTCCTAGCAATCCCCTTGATTTCATCCCGGCAAGCATCTCTGAATCAGTGTATATTTCCTGATACTTGTCCTCAATAGCAAGCGCACCAGTCAATGACTTAGAGATCAATGCCATAACGTCATGACCAATCAAATCGTATAAACCAAACACACCTGTTGAAGGGAACCCAAGAAGCTTTGTGAATATCTGATCTATTACTGCTGGATTAAGTTCTTTTTCAATAGCTTTTCTTACCGTAAATTCCAGAAGAAAGCACCCTATCCTGTTTGCAATAAACCCAGGTGTATCATTGCAATGAATGATTGTTTTGCCCAGTTTTTTAGTGATGAATTCTTCGGCGCGCTCAATTACCGAGCGATCATTATTCACATCACTCACTAATTCAAGAAGTTCCATATACCTAGGAGGATTGAAGAAATGTGTAATAATAAATCTGCGCTGCACTGATTTAGGTAATTTCTCTTTCAACTTGGCTAACGGTAATGTTGAAGTATTAGAAGCTATTATTGTACTATCTTTAAGGTATGGGAGTAGTGTTTTGTACAAATTATGCTTAATATCTAATCTTTCAACAATTACCTCAATTATAAGATCGCACCCTGATATGAGATTTAAATTGTCACGAAGATTTCCTACAGTGATATATTTTGCTAGAGTTGGGTGTGATAAAGGCGCTGGTTTTTGTGATTGCATTTTCTCAAGAGCTACAACAACTGTATTCGACGGGTTTGATGAATTTTCATCTGCTATATCCAGTAAGATTACCTCAGTGCGTGAGTTTGCAACTTGCGCGGCAATACCACTTCCCATAACCCCAGAACCAATAACGCATACTTTTCTTATTACCGACATATCAACCTACTTATAATATATTTAAGCAAATATTGCTTTCTCTATATCCTTAATACTATGATTAATGAGATCTTTATTTACTTCTTTGGTGACCAGTTTTTTTAATTTGCTATTTATCATTTGTCTCAGGTGCCCAAGTAGCTTTGAGCTCGCAATAATGTACAGCTCTTTATAAGCTGAATCATTTACAAAAATCTGATTAATATGGTCGAGGGCTGCTCTTGATGAGCCATTCAAATCGATATCCTTTTTAGAAGTATGAGGATCATGAAATGCAGATAAGCCAGATTTGTTGCCTCTCAAACTTTCATGTCTCTCAACATTACGTTCTTCATTCTCGTGAAGCTGAAATTTTCCTACCTCTTCTGTGATTTTTAAACCTTCCGCCTTAAAAAGCTTCAACATATTCATGTCTAAAACCGCAACTAGTTTATAACCAAAATGATTTTGCATATTTTTTCTACCTATACTTGAAGAACACATAACCAACTATAACTATAGTAGTTATTCCAAGGAGACGAAAGAATTTTATGAAGAGACTGAGAAAAGTATTTTTTTGCCAGAAATTACATTAGGTCGCCAACATTAGCGAGGAATAATTTTGCACGGTGTGAAGCTGGTTTCGTAAAAAATTCATCAGCAGGTTGATCCGCCAGAACCAATCCTTTATCCATAAAAATGATTCTGTCTGCGATAATCTTAGCAAATTTTATATGGTGAGTAATCACTATCATCTGCATTTGCTGTTTTAAATTATTGATTATTTCAATAATATCCTTCACAATTTCAGGGTCTAAAGCAGAGGTTGGCTCATCGAAGAGCATTGTTTCTGGATCCATCATTAAGGCTCTACAAATAGCTACTCGTTGTTTTTGTCCACCAGATAGCTTCAACGGAGATGAATCTGCCTTCTCAAGAATACCAAATCTATCAAGTAGCTTTCTAGCCTTCTCTTGAGTTTCAATTTTACTAGTATGAAGTACATTTAATGGTCCATATGTCAAGTTTTCTAGGATCGACATATGCGGGAATAAATTAAATTGCTGAAATACCATACCAATTTTAAAACACAACTTACTCCTATTCCTTCTAGTAAGTTTTTTGCTATTAATTGTAACAGTGCCACTAGTCGGGTTTTCAAGATTATTGATACAACGAAGTAATGTAGATTTACCACTACCAGAGGGACCAATAATAACCGTAGTTTCTCGTTTATCAAACGTTAGATTGATATTTTTGATTGCAGTATTATCAATAAATTTCTTAGTAACTTTTTCTAGCACAATCATAGAGCAAGCCTTTTTTCTAAAAGTAAAGCGAAGCTACTGATGATCAGCACCATCACGTAATAAGTCGCAGCTGCTGTTAACATCGGAGTAAAAAAGGTATAAGTTTCTGCTGATACAACTTGGGCTCTTCTCATCAAGTCCATTTCTCCAATAACTGATATCAGACATGATTCTTTTACCAAATTGATGAGTTCATTTACTAAGGCAGGCAAAATACTTCTAAATGCTTGCGGTAATATTATGTCCTTCATCCGCAAAACCGGAGAAACTCCTAGCGCTTTTGCTGCCTCAACTTGCCCCCTATCAACAGATTCAATTCCAGCTCTGATTATTTCTGAAACATACGCCCCAGAATTTAAAGAAAAAGCAATTACTCCTGCTGTAAAAACACTTAACTTAAGACCAATCAGACCCGGTAATCCGAAATATATTATTGTTAACTGAATAAGAAGTGGTGTACCTCTAAATATAGAAGTATAAGCATGAGCGGCAAACCTTAGGATTTTTAGGTCAATTACTTTCAAAAATGCTAGGATCGTACCAATGGCAAGACCTAAAAACACTGAAATCACACTATACTTTAAAGTAACAGTGACACCCTTTAGAATAAAAAGTAGATGCGGCAAAAACGCTACTAGGTCATCATACATTACTGGTGCACTGCTCTCTGAATAATACAAATTAACTACTGATTTTACTGAAACAAGCCACCTTTTGTTTCTCCTTTAGAAGTGGAATGAATGTAATTTATTACCTTGCCACACTTATCAAATAATATCTTCAACTTCTTGATATCATCATTTGTTCCACTATACATCAAATTTGCATACGGGATATAATTAACACCTTTTGCCGAAGAGCGAGTAAAGCTATAGACCCATTGTTCTGTTCCATCTATCAGCATATCAGCATCAGATGGATCTCCAAATGTTGCTCTGACTTCTTCCTTTGTTGTAACTCCCTTGATAAGCTTTCTTTCAACGTCCTGTTTGGACGATTTATCTAGAAATTGATTCCCTGTTTTTGCTGCACAAGAGCTCATTACTATAGCGCTTAATATCACAGCAACTATTTTTTTCATAATTAACCTTAATTTTTTATTAAAAATACCTCCGCCTTTATAGACGCTTCTCAACAAAACGTCAATAAATTATTGAATTTTTACAAGCTTTTAAGGGTAGGAACAATGGATCTCTTGCCTATAAGAAACTATGTTTAAAACTATCTTATTCACATGAAGATGTCAAATAATTGCCGTGGGTTTAATTTGTCACTTCAAATACGACATTTTTCTTAAAATAGTTCTAAATATTTAGACTTTATTAGCATTTCTTTTCATTATTAATGATTATCATATTATGGTTTTAAAATTTATGTTCGGAAAAAAAGATCCCAAGTATAAGGAAAAAACTTCTATAAAAGAAGACAGATTCACAAAAAAATCTGTTAGCACGCTTGTAAAAGAGTTAGAATCAAAATCCTTTGCAGAAGAAATTGAGCAAGATAAGAACAAGTCAGCGGTATTGATAGGTCGAGCGGAAAATGCGGAAAGAGTCCTTGGAAGTACAAAAGCCAGTGGAGGTAAATTTGGAGTCCGAGCAGATCAACTAAAGCAAGAAGTGGAGTCTGTTGCTGTTTATAAAAGAGCACTAATGATGATGGGTTCCTCTGGGATGACAGTAACTTCAGAGGAAGGAAGAGAAGTTAGCGCTTCTGAAAATAACCTTCCTGTATCTTCTTATTTAAGCCATGGCTCAAGAACGGTGATCCAAATCCCGCCAGGTAGCAATGACGATCTTATGAACTGGCTTACTTCTGGGGAAACAAGTAGAGATGGTAAATCGAGATCACAGAATCCTAATAAAGCGATGAGCGAGAAAGAACCAAAATATGTTTACAATAGAGCAGCTGCAACTCATGATGTAGCAGTAACTGGTAGTGGTAAAGTAATTGAAAAAAAGGGATTTACTATTGGATTAAAGGACTTTTTAAATAATAAAATTCTAGGTAAAAAGACAAGACACTGGGGTGTTGATCTTGCAGTTGATGCTGAATTTGGTGGTCTTGATAGCACAGGTAATAGAGTGAATAAACCAGATGGAGATCATGGTCATTTGTACATACACTATACTCCTGCGACTAAAGATACTCCAGGTTCGATAATGATTGGTATGGAGGGTGCAGCTCCCTATTCTAGTAAACACTCTAAAACTGGCGCATCTGATCCAATAAGTCCTACCGGCGCTTCAAAATTTGATGATTTGAGCATGAAGAAAAAAGCTTCCGGTGAGCCAGAATATGATGGAACAGCAGTGCCTAAAAAATATAACGGTATTCATGCTAGTCTTAAAATGGAAGATATTTCTTCCATTACAAAATTAAATGCTAAAGATTTCAGTATTGAACTTGCAGAAGCTATACCAGGCAAGTCATCTGGAGAGTTTGTAGGAGCGATAAATCAGGAAAAATTCCATATGAAGCCTGTTTATAAAGAAACAAGGAAAACGGAAATTACAGCACCTAAACCAACTGCTTTTAAAAGTTTTGCCAATAAAATCACATTTGGCTATGCCTATAAAAAAGAAATCAATGCATATAAAGCAGAGCGTAAAATTCAAGCTATTCAAAGAAAAGTTGCTACAAAAGATAGTGTTCGAGTCGAGTCTATGAGTGGGAAAGAAAATACTAAAACTCCTCTTAAGACAGTCGACAAAACACAAAGTGTTTTAAAAGTAGGTCCTCCTCATATTACTCCCACCGTTTCTACTTCGCAAGACAAACAGACTGCGAGGGGAGCATAGGCTCGTCTTAAAGGCTTTGTGGCAAAAATATGACCTGAGTTTTTAATATTAAAGCATTTCAATTGGGCTAAAATATTCTTTCACCAGTTTTATACTTCGTTTAGTTTTGCTAGAGATAAAACTTATTAAATTTACGCAATCTGCAAATATTTTATTATGAGTGACTTGAAGTTCTAGAAACATATCCTTGGATCAATTTTTCTGATTTAGTAGATTTGTGAATGGATCCAAAATTCCACTCCAAATTTAGTACGGGACGGTTCAGACAGTATCGAAACATTTCAATTTAATAGACGTTTTGGGTGGAATTTTGACAAACTGATTTATTAGATAGAAAATATTACACTCAATTTAACATAATTGATTTACTTAGTAAGAAATAAATATTACCTTAAAAATATAAGTATAACTTAATTTTTTAGGAGGCAAGTGATGCCCAAAGTTTCTAACCCAACAGTTACTTCGGAAGCAATGACAAATGGAGAAATGGATTCTTATGTTAAGAAGATATTAGTACCGATAGTCGATAACTTCGTCAAAACACATAAAGGTAAAAAGTTTACAGAATCTGATATAGAAGGGCTGTATAAGGATTTGAATAATTCGCTTTCTAAAGACCCTAGAATTCTTGATAAATGGAGCGGTGGTGTAGATCAAGATGCAGTGCGTAAGAAAATGGCAGCGGAGACTGCTAAAGACCTGAATACAGGAAATAAATTAAGCGGTGGAGATAAATTAATACAGGGGTTTGGTGAGTTTTGTAAAAAAGTTGGCCTTGGAAAAATTGGTGATGCCTGTTTAAAACATGCTCAAAAAGTTAATTTAACTAAGGCAGTAGATAAAATTGCGAGTAAAGTAGCCAGTACAAAAACTAGCATGCAGGTGGGTAATAGTGAAAGCTCTAAAGTTGCTAAACCAATTAAACCCATTGAAAGGTCTAGATAAGGGGGCAGGACAATGGCCTTGACACTCAGGAAACGTCTGATTAGCCATATACAAGGGTTGGTTATCCCAATCTAGCTCATATATAATATATATTGTGCGTTTTAATATACTTAATAAAAGCTTTGTTGCAAATAGGAAATCAGTTTAAAAACTATATAAAAAAACTCTCTTATGTTATTTTAGAAAGCTAAAAGATTATCAGTAATAATTCGAATTTAGCCTTCTCATACCTTGGCTATACTTCCACCCCTCAAATAGCCCCTTTTTAAAACATGCACATTATCTCAAACCCTTTAATAGTCGCATATGCGATTTTCATCGATTTTTAGTTATTTAACTTTAAATAACTAAAAATCTTCATCAAGGATTTTAGTAAAAAGCTCTTCAACTCCTGCTAGTCCAAGAGTGACTTCTTCCGAATGCAGATTATATTTATTACCTAAACCTTTTATATCATCTTTATCTTTTTGAGCTTTTCGGGTTTCTAGTAAAGCTTCTTTTACAAAATCTTTATTTTTTAAAAGACCTTCTGTGACACCGGGGGTTATTAACATAATTCTTATTAGTTCGTCTACAGGATCTTCAAACCTTTTCTCTGGCACCTGTTTTTTCTTCTTCTTTTTAGACATAATTATACCCCACAATATTTTTAGAATTGTTATATTAATTACAATACAATTAATCAATCATACTTTTAAACAAAGAGAATCCAAATATTCATATAGTTTACTATATAAATGGCAAGTTCAAAAATCTAATGCAACACTGTATAATTGAATAGATTCAATTATACAGTGTTGCAAATTTAAGGAAGGGCTATTACTCTAAATCTCGATAACTGATTTCATATTTTCAATACCAACCTTACTCCCTAGATAATAAATTGGCAGAGCATATTATAGCTTGCCTTCTTTGGGCAATTCTTTAAAATAACACCAGTATAATTTAAAATCATAGCTAAACATGGCCGGACATTCGAAATTTAAAAATATTCAACACCGCAAAGGTGCTCAAGATAAAAAAAGAGCAAAACTATTTACTAAATTAGTCAGAGAAATAATTACGGCCGCAAAAATAGGCGGAATAGATGCAAGCGCTAATCCTAGATTAAGAAATGGCATCTCTGCCGCCAGAAGCCAAAACCTTCCAAGAGAGAGAATTGATAGAGCGTTAGCACAAGCCTCGGACCCAAGCGATCTAGATAATTACACTGAAAATAGATACGAAGGATTCATGACTGGAGGCATCGCAATTATTGTAGAAACTCTTACTGACAATAAGAATAGAACCGTTGCAGAAGTTCGGAGCGCTTTTACTAAATATGGTGGTCATCTAGCTGAAAATGGTAGTGTGAGTTTCATGTTTGATAGAGTAGGTAGGATAGAGTTTGCAAAAACTGTTGCCTCAAATGACGAGATTATGGAGTCAGCTATTGAAGCTGGTGCTATGGATGTTGAGTCCACTGGCACCGAACATATTATTTATACCGATATCGAATCATTCTCGGATTCTCTTGAGTTTTTAGCAAAAAACTATGGTGATCCTATTGAGTGCGAACTCGGTTGGAGACCGCAAAATATTATTATAATTGATGACGAAGAAAAAGCTACAAAATTGCTGAAACTTATAGATGCTTTAGAAGAAAGTGACGACGTACAGAAAGTATTTGGAAATTACGAATTTTCAGAAAAAGTTTTTAGCAAGCTATCAAATTGAAGTTAAATAAATGCAAATAATTATATTAGCTGCAGGCAAAGGCAGTAGAATGAATTCCTCCTTACCGAAGGTAATGCACAAGGTTGGTGGAGTCCCTATGCTTGAGCGAGTTATACTTAACTGCGCTCAAGTTTCGAATGACCTTGTTTTAGTATACTCAAAACATCTAGATCCCTATTTACACATGTTTAGCAATCGTTGTAAACTTGTTAATCAAACAGAGCAGCTAGGAACGGCGCACGCAGTATTTGTAGCAAAAAATTTGTTTAATAATGAAGGTAATATTGGCGTTATCTACGGAGATAACCCATTAATAACACCAGATATTATTAGAGGACTATTTGATCACCTTGATAAAACCAAGTCGCAAGTAGTAACATTAGCTTTTGAGTATGAAAAAACAAATCAATATGGGCGTATTATCTTGGACTCAGCGGGTAATTTTCAAAAAATTGTTGAATCAAAATTCGCCTCCGAAGAAGAACAGAAAGTAACTCTTTGTAATTCCGGGATTATGGCTTTTTCACCCGGAATACTCACAAAATACATAGATAGTTGCCTTGTATCAGCGCCTGACAACATTGGTAAAGAACTATTTTTGACTAATATTATTGAAATATGCGCTTTGGCCGGCGAAAAAGTATCTTACTACAAATCAACAGATCATGAATTAGTAGTTGGAGTTAATACACAAAGCGAATTAGAAAGTGCAAATTCAATAATTAAACAAAAATAATATGGATAGCACAAAAAATAAACCATTGCTTATAATAGATGGCTATGGCTTTATTTTCAGAGCTTATCACATCCAACCGCCTCTATCATCACCCAACGGAGCCCCGGTTGGAGCGATCTACGGCCTTACTTCAATGCTTATAAAACTGATCAACGATTTTAAGCCCGAACATGCTGTTATAGTTCTGGATCATGCAGGCAAAAATTTTAGACACGATATATATAAAGATTATAAAGCGAATAGACCTCCCGCACCGGAAGATTTAGTGTCGCAGCTTAATTTGGTAAGAAATGTAGCTGATGCATTAAATTTCAGGCATCTTTCCAAAGCTGGTTTTGAAGCAGATGATATTATAGCGACACTAGCTGCTAAAGCATCTTCTACGCAGCGGGAAGCAATAATTATTTCTTCAGACAAAGACTTAATGCAATTAGTTGATGGGTTCGTAAAAATGTATGATCCTGCAAAAGCTAAATATCTCACAGAAGAAGACATTATAGTTAAGTTTGGTGTTGGCGCCCTAAAAGTAAGAGAAGTTCAAGCTTTGATAGGAGATAAATCTGATAATATTCCTGGGGTTGCTGGTATTGGCCCCAAAACTGCTGCGCAGTTAATTAACGAATATGGCACTCTGGCTGAAATTATAAATTCTATTGATCTTATTAAGAACCCTAGATGGCAAAATCTATTAAAAGATAATCTAGAGAATGCTAAACTCTCATGGCAATTAGTTGGTTTAGATCAAAAGGTTGAGATTGAACAAGATTTAGAGAATTTTCATTGGAACTCTCCTAGTAGCGAGCAAATATCAAATTTCTTAAATGAATATGGCTTTAAATCTTTACATAAGAGGATAGAAAATCTCTTCCACCTTAAGATAGAAAATTCTAAATTGATTGATCCAATTATTGATGAGAAAAAAAATACTTTAACAGTAATAAAAATAGAGGACTCGCTCCAACTTGAACCATTAATTATTGAAGCACAAAAACTTGGAGTGGTTGCCATTTTTTATAGAGTTCATGATTCAAAACATAACTTGATTTTAACAGCAGGTGGGAATTTATATAGTGTTAATTATCAAAACCAACAGGACTCACATGATTTATTTTCTTACTCAAGTATTAAATTAGAAGATAGCGAAATTAAACAAAAAATACATTCTCTGTTTTCAAATAAGGCTATTAAGAAAATTACCTATAACTTAAAGTCGCTATTGCAACTAGTCGCTCCATCTTTACTTAAAACCTTAGCATCATTCGACGATTTAATGCTCATGGATTATGTACTAAACGCCGGAAATAAAGCTCATGAATTATTGGATGTTATAGAAATATACTCTGGCTCCAGGCCGACTGAAAATACATATTATGCCGCCCACTTCATTGACTGTTACAATAACTTGACCAACAAACTTGTTGTAAATAAAGCCTTGCATCTTTATGATTCAATTGACTTACCTCTGTGTTATATTTTACATGATATGGAGAAAATAGGTGTTAAAGTTGATGTTCAGTATTTACACCGACTGTCCATAGAGCTTGCAGAAAAAATACAAACTATAGAAAAAAAAATTTATTCCCTTGCTGGCAAAGAATTCAATATTTCTTCTCCTAAACAGCTGGGACTTATTTTGTTTGACGAAATGAAATTGCCGTTCGGTAAGGTTTCTGGAAAATCTAAATCATACTCAACCAATGTTGATATCCTTGAGAAACTTAATATAGAAGGTTATGAAGTGGCTCAGCTACTTTTAGACTATAGACACCTCTGCAAACTAAAAAACACATATACCGATACATTACCAAAGCAAATTGATAAAACCACGAGTCGAATTCACACAACTTTCTTACAATGTGCAACTACTACTGGGAGATTAAGTTCGATAAATCCAAATGTACAAAACATCCCCATTCGAACAGAAGAAGGAAATAAAATCAGAGCCGCATTTGTTGCTTCACCTGGAATGAAGTTGATCTCAGCTGATTATTCTCAAATAGAACTTCGTATCCTTTCTCACGTAGCAAATATTGGACAGCTTAAGAAAGCCTTTGCAGAAAATAGAGATATTCATGCCCAAACAGCCAGCCAGATTTTCGACACACCGATTGAAACTATGGAGCCAGAAGTACGGCGCAAAGCTAAAGCCATTAACTTTGGCATTATTTATGGAATTAGCGCCTTTGGTCTAGCACGCCAGCTCAATATATCTAGAAAAGAAGCTGCGACTTACATTGAAAGATACTTCAAAGAATATCCAGGTATTCAAAAATACATGAGTGAAACCATTGAATTTGCAAAAGAGCATGGCTTCGTCCCAAATTTACTAGGGCGCAAATGTTTTCTTCCCCATATCAACAGTAAAGACCATGCTCTAAGATCATTTAGCGAGCGTGCGGCAATTAACGCACCTATGCAAAGCTTAGCTTCCGATATTGTAAAAGTGGCAATGATAGCTCTAGATAAACGACTATCCTCCAACAATATGAAAACCAAAATGATACTCCAAATACATGATGAATTAATTTTCGAATCCCCCTTAGCTGAAGTGGACTCTGCTATGGCAATCATTAAATCAACTATGCAAAACGCTTATTTACTAGATGTTGCAATAGATACCAAAGTTAGTTTTGGCTCTAATTGGCAAGAACTATAATATCATTTTTTGATCGAAGCTCTCCTATTTCGTCTTCTCTTTTGATGTCAATATTTTGTGTTTAGCACTTGAAATTACAGGACGCATTTGGTCTGATGAGCCAACGTGCTTATCCATTTTTTTTCTGATATGTTCAAGGCGTTCAAGGTCGCTTTTTTCAGATTCTACAATGGGATCTATTTGTTTGCTAGTTTTAGTACTTGCCTTATGAGTAACTTTTTGTGGAGAAGAAGTTACAGATGATTCCTTGTCTAGGTCTTTTTGTATCGTTTCACCAATAACATCTTCTACCCCCTCTTTTTTCTTTTGCGCCTCATGTTTTCTAATCCTAGACAAAGTACCTATAGCTGTTGATAGAACATCCTTCTTAAAAGCTAATTTTACAATTTTTGGGAACATTGCTGCATACTTACCTTTGCTATAAAGATCGCCAAGCTCAGTCACAGCTGGTAGATTATCTGCAACTATTTTAATAATTTTTTCTGTCTTAAGCTTTAACCCCGGCCCTGCCTTAGTATGTATTACTCCATCAATTACTTTCGCCAATTGTTGTTGATTTTTCTCTAATAACCCTGGCAACTCTTTATCAAAAATATCTCTCAGCTCTGGACTGTTTTCTTTTAAGGTTATAATGTTTGAAACAACTTTTAGCACAGATTTTTTTTGGTTTTCTTCCGGAGCATTTGCTAAATCCCTAATATCAGAAATTATAGTAACCAGTTGATCTTTTTCTTTTAGAGTTGCCTTGGCAAGTTTATCGACCATTGGTGCTGCATCAATTAATATATCAGCACTAAGTTTTGCTGCATCCTTAATTAAATCATCAGAAACTCCCATCTCTTTGATTAGAGTTGCTAAAGCCGGCGTCTTCTTTACAATATCAATAGCAATTCCAGGGATGCTATCTTTATTCTTTTCTAAGAATGCTGGCAAATCCTTAGATAAAGTTTGACTGATTTCTGGTTGAGCAACAATATGACTCAGGCTATCTATTATCATACCAAAGGAACCAACCTGCTTAGCTGTTAGGCCTTGAGTAGTTTTATCTAAATTCGCCCCCAATTCCTGAGATTTAGTAACAATAGTACTAATATCTTGGACACTACTTAATACCGCCCCGACTACCTTTGTTGCTATCGGTACAACATCATTGATTTGTTCTGCGGTAACGACTCCTTTGAGCGTAGTATTTTCTACGGCATTAACTGCTATTTTAGCAATTTCCGTATTCGACTCTTCTAAAATTGCACCAACATTCTGGAGAGACACCGCTATCTTAGTATTACCCAGAATCGCCATTCCCTGACTAACTAATCCTTGAACTAATGCCGGTGCTTCTTCCTGTGATGCAGTTAAGAGACTTTGTCCACTGGCAACAAAACCCTTGATCTGCTCATTCGATGTTTCTTTTAATACCACACTGACTAAACCCGTCACTGCTGCTACCGTGTTTTTAGCAAAGCTTGGGTTCACGCCACTTAGTAGCTGCCCAGGTAAGCTGGCTTTATCTAGTTGTTCAATATTATGCGCAACCATTCCACTAATAGCTTCTTGATTTTTATCCAGCAAACCAGATATATTATCACGTACGCTATTGAGTACATTATCTTCCAAAACAATCTCCGATGCCTGACCAATCATACCTGACAGCGCTACATTCTTTTCTTTCTCAAGCCCCTCTATCTGCTTGTCAAGTTCTTGAATTTGTTCCTCGTTTAGCTCCGAACGATCAATTTCTTGTTGTGCTTTCTCCTTGCTTGTAATACCCGATAATTTAGTAAAAGCACTATATAGCTCAGGTACTTTATTAATATTGGCCTGAGAAAACAATTCTGCTCCAACTTCGGTAACGAGCGGTACTAACCCTTGTACTATTGCTGGATCCACCCCAAATTTCTTCAATTGCTCTTTGGCAGGATCTGTTTTTAGAGCATTATCCACGATAAGCTGTACTTGCTCTTTTTCAGTTCTTAGCAACTGACTCACCTCACCTAACGATTTACCAATATTCTCGTTACCTAGAATCGCCATTCCCTGACTAACTAATCCTTGAACTAATGCCGGGGCTTCTTCCTGTGATGCAGTTAAGAGACTTTGTCCACTGGCAACAAAACCCTTGATCTGCTCATTCGATGTTTCTTTTAATACCACACTGACTAAACCCGTCACTGCTGCTACCGTGTTTTTAGCGAAGCTTGGGCTCACGCCACTTAGTAGCTGCCCAGGTAAGCTGGCTTTATCCAGTTGTTCAATATTATGCGCAACCATTCCACTAATAGCTTCTTGATTTTTATCCAGCAAACCAGATATATTATCACGTACACTATTGAGTACATTATCTTCCAAAACAATCTCAGCTGCCGAACCAATCATACCTGACAGCACTACATTTTTTTTTGTCGCAAGCTCTTCTATCTGCTTGTCAAGTTCTTGAATTTGTTCCTCGTTTAGCTCCGAACGATCAATTTCTTGTTGTGCTTTCTCCTTGCTTGTAATATCCGATAATTTAGCATTAGAGGCGAGTATCTCATTATATACTTCTGTTAATTTTGGGGTATCCGCCAATGCAACTGCAACGATCTTAGTTACTGCTGGTATTACTTGCTGCACTATTTCCGGAGTAATCCCCAATTCCTTCGCGCTACTCTTAACACCCTCGTTAGTTGTCATTATGGTTGTTGCTATCTTAGCTAAATTACCACTTTCATTAATTAAGAAATCTTGTAAACCACTGCTACCTATTAGAGCACCAACATCAATTTTACTTGCAATGAACTGCAGGGATTCTGTAGTTTTTTTTGGATCTTTTTGCAAAACAATGTCTAAGCCTGCATTTGCTACTGCTATTATATCTTCCGGTTTTTTTAGTATTTCTTTTAGCGGGTTAATTGCTATTGGTAATAACTTTTGTTGAATGTACTCTACAGTTATTCCATTTTTTTCCAGTGCTTCTACTGTTTTTGCGAGGCTAATTCTTTGCTCGAGAAGTTTTCTATTACCAATCTGCTGTGTAAAATCGGTAATCTGCTGACTATCTAGTTCACTTGGAATAGGTTTAGCTTCTAATTTTTCTAATTTTTCTTCTAAGCTTGTTAATAAACCATACTGCTTCTCATGGGCCTTTATCCTCTCCTGAAGCTCAGGAAGTTTTGATACCTCTCTAACGGCAATGGAAATAAGAGTCGGAGCTATGGTTTCGACAAGGTTACCTAACTTAGCACTATTTGCTTGCAAAAATTTTACAGAATCTGGGTCATCTAAAAGTTTAAGGAAGAAAGAAGACTCTTCTTTTACACCCTTACCCATTGGAATTTTTTCAGCTTCTTCCTTGTAAAAAGAAATTGAGCCAACAACATCAATAACTGAACCCAGATTTTTAACGGCAAAACTAATAGCTGATAAGCCAGAACTCGCTACATCCCCAACACCAACAGACTCTTTAGCTCCTTTCTTTTGAGCAAAAGGAGTGAGAATATTATTAAGGCTAGCTGGATCTTTAATAAAATTACTTGCAGTATTATATAGCTTTGCTTTTTCTTCTTTATAAACTTTATCCTGTTTTTGTTTTTTTGCTTGAGCTTCTTTTTTCAGCTCTTGTTCATGCTGGGAAACTAATTTACTATGCGCCTCTATTTCTGCTATCGCACTAGCTCTTTCCTTAGGGCTAGTCTGGCTAGAGGTAATCTTTTTCTCCAGAACAGATCGCCTTTGCTCTAGTTCAAGTGCTAAATCAATATTAGTACTTATAATACCAGAAGCTTTTAAAGAGTTTTGAGAAATTGCGATTGCTAATTTTTCAGCCTTGCCAGTATTTTTTTCCTTTAGACTCTGAGCAGCTTCTTTTTTAAGAGCTGAGTTTTTTTCGTTTAACTCGAGTAGAGCCTTATCATTTTTGTAAATTTTGCTTTGATCATCCGAAAGCTTCATACTTAACACACCTAATTAATTACTTATGTTTATTATAAACTATAATTAGTTATTGGTTTATTAATAGTAAACCACTCTCCCTTTTGTGATAACAGTACTAGTGGTTGCGAGACTTTATTGCACCGTGGTTAAACAAATGGCAAATTATATATTAAGTGTTGAATTTTAGTAATTTTATAAATACTACCATTGACATAGCAATATAAAGCCAATAAACTATAATTTGAGGTGGTCGTGCAGTTGCATGCTTGTTTTGCAAGTATGAGGAAAGTCCGGACTCCATATAGACACGACGCTGGGTAACGCCCAGCGGGAATGAGCGCGAGGTCATTTCTAGGGAAAGTGCAACAGAAATTATACCGCCTTATACCACATTCCAATACGAAAGTTTTAGGGGTTTGATGTAAAGCTAAAATCCAAGATTTAACCTCTATAATGGGATTTGAATTCCATGTTCCTAAAGCTTATTTTCGCTAAAGGGAGCAAGCAGGTTTAAAGAATCATAATTGTACGTTTAATTTCGGGATTTTAGTCAAAGGTAAGGGTGAAATGGTGCGGTAAGAGCGCACCGGTATTCTTGGTAACAAGAAACGCAAATGTAAACCCCGTCGGGAGCAAGACCAAATAGGCATGATTGAACGTTGTTCCTGGCCTGTCTATAGCCAGATATCATGCGGGTAGGTTGCTTGAGGTAAGTGGTAACACTTATCCTAGATAAATAACTGCAGTAGTTTAGGCTATACAGAATCCGGCTTATAGACCATCTCTTTATTTTATTAGTAGTAGTTTAAGTTGAGTTAAATGCATACTCTTTATCACCATCAGCTCTGCCCATTATCTAGACAAGTTCGTGTTTTTCTAAAGGAACTTGGTATGGAATTTAATCTTATCAGAGAAGATTATTGGCATAGCCGCCCGGAATTCTTGCTAATGAACCCTGCAAGCACAACTCCTGTCCTTGCTCTTGATTCAAATCAATATCCTCTAGTCGGAAATTACTCGATTATTGAGTATATGCATGAAACCTATGAAAACTTTTATTTTATGCCTTCCTCACCAACGGATCGTGCCCAGGTCCGAAAATATGTTAGCTGGTTCAACGATAAGTTTTATCGTGAAGTTAGCAAAATTCTACTAGACGAAAAAATGATTCGCCTACTTATGCGTGTCGGTGAGCCTAGAACTGCATTCATAAGAACAGCTAAGACAAATTTAATTCAGCATTTCAAATTTTTAAACCAAGCTTTAGAAAATAACTCTTATATAGTCTCAGAAAAAATCACTTGCGCTGATATTGCAGCGGCAGCTCATATATCTATTGTAGATTATTTTGGAGAGATTAATTGGGATAGTTGGACCCTAATAAAGCAATGGTATTCTGTCATTAAATCTAGGCCTTCTTTTCAACCACTCCTTCACGATAGAATTCCAGGCTTTAATCCCCCAAGAGACTATTCAAACTTAGATTTTTAGCCTCCCTTGCTTAATAAAACAGAAGACTAATTTGCTTTACATTTTATGTCTCCATATTCATTGCTTGGAATACCAAATATACCCCTTATAACTCTATAAAGGGGTTCAAGACCAAAAGTCTGCGATGCTGAGAATGGTATACATTTTCTGACTAGTGGACTAACAGCTACCCAATTAGCAGGGCATGTACCAGTTGAATTTTGACCTAAGTTTACAGATGGCCAATACGCATAACCATTATCTTTAGAATAATTTGTTTGTTCGGCACATGTTCCTTGAGGAATCTCAGCACAAAGGCCCAACTCAACAGCAGTTTTATCTCGGAGTCCATGAATATCAGTATCATAATTTTCTGCAAAGCCTCCTGGGCTTGTTGGGTATTCCGGGGAAGCTGACGTATTATAATATTGACTATCGGATAGCTCAATTCCTAGAGCAGGTATAGGATCTACTCTATCAGAAAGCAGGCTGCTTGGTGTACAAAGTTCGATCGTACCATCATAGCATTTTTTGCCATCAGTACATGATCTTATAGCAACTGTCCCTCCTGCTATCGTTGGCATTGAGTCTACAGATGGACATGTTATGACCTGTGTAGAGTTGCATAAATTCAGCCCCCCATGAGCAGCAATCTTACTGGCAAAGATACTACATCTTACAGTATTTTTATTTAATAACTTTGTTTTTACACACACCTTTGGGTTGGCCGGACACTTTGGTGCATTGGGACTTGACAAACAAGCATACTTACCTCCCAAATGATATTTATTATTAATGTATTCCAATCCACTCATATACACTGCGTCTTCATTAACAGTAGTACCTACTACAGGAAGTATATTATTTTGGTAAATTCCAAATAAACTAGAAGGGTTTGGTGAATTTGGGCCAGAAAATGGTTTTACCTTAAATGTTTCATCTGTTACAAATGATTCAAATTCATCTCCAGCTAAATTCACTACAGTACTAATCGCACCCGAACTATTATATACTGATAATGGCTCAATTAAAGCCGAAGTAGAATCAGTGCTGATGTCTAAAGGATCTGCGCTATTTCTATAATTTGTTTTATATGAAACAATAAATTTAGGGGCAAAATAAGTTGAGGTGCAATTAATACCAGGGATTACACCACTTCCGCATTCAGAAATCGATGGTTTAGGTGGAGCAGGTCTATTTTGGCAACCTACAACATTATCCCCTTCGAATACACAAAATTGATTTGGTTCCTGGGTAAAATTATATTGTGAATTAAAACCAGAAATCCTTACCATGGTCGCAGTAAAAAATGCCTCTCTCCTAGATTTATCCAACAAGCTAAAACTTGTAACTAAAGGAGAGGTGTTGTAACTTGTTTGGATTGAATCAAATGTAACTTTTTTATCTACAAATTCACCAGTATTTATACCCCATACTTTCTGACAGGTTGCGCTCGTTGCACTTGGACAATCATCAATATCATCTCTAAAATAAGACCTAGCAGAAGTAACTCCACCAACCATTGTAGCATAAACTACCCTAAACCCATCTTGACAACCATTGCTATTTACACTGCAGCTATGTTGTATCTTACTTTGTACACAAGGAGCACCACTTGCTGCAGAAGAACATGGTTTTATTATATCTCTCCTTACTGTCAAAGAGTGAAGACCTGACGCCGAAGAAAATGAACCTAAATTTTCAATCAAAATGCATTTATCTGTTGCCATTGGATCTTCTCCCTTAGTACAAAGAGGAACAAAATTATCGTACCCAACTCTTATGCTATTATTTATGTAATTATTCCTCAAAGTAGAAACTACGCACTCTCTATCTCCTGTTGATGAGATAGGCAAACCATCCTCACCTATATGACAAATATACTGAGTATTAGCTACTTGAAAAAATGGGGCGACTGTAGAACAATATGGAGGAGGGAATGGTCCCATGGGTAAGTTAACACAGCCGTAAATCTTATCATCAACTACCCTATTGATTTGGCCGATTTCTTGCAAAAATTTTATAATCAGATTACCTACCCATTCAATAATTTTTCCTAAGAAAGAAAATATATCGCTCATTACAGAGCCAAAAGTTGTTTCGCCTTCCTCTCCATTATCCATCATACCAAATAATGAAGAAATCAGAGTCGCTGGCGATTGGGCAAATGTGGAAATATTCTCGACAAAAAAGATAATAACTCTAACCACAGGATGAACTTCAGCCGTTTTATGATATGACTGCTTATGAGGGTCAAGATCCATAACATCAAAACCACTTTTAAGACTAAGAAAAGCAGGATCATAGTATACACATAGCTTTGGCGACTCAAGAATTATAGTTTCGCCATCCGCAGTAATTATTGGGTCATCATCCTTTGTTGCTCCCTCAAAATTTAAATGTTTAGCCCTTGTATATCCTGGATCTTGAGCAAAGCCTCTATCTAGATCAGCAGGCATAGCAACTCTGGCGCACATACGATGCAGGGGAAAAACATAACCTCCCACCAACGTAACACACTGGCCGTCCCAATCTAGCGTATCGCTCGTTGTCCAACATGCAAGAGCGTTACATTGTTGACCTCTCACTCTTATTTTAGGTGCAAAATATGTACTATCTGGGGTTTCTTCCCCGCATAAATTCTCATAATACCAAGTACCAGCATCGGGAAATGAATTTTTTACAAGACATGTATGATCATGTCTTCCTCCCTCTTTATTCCATGGAGCACAAATTCTGTTTTTATTACCTTTATTTAACCTCTGACCATCCCAATTTTCCCATCTAGTTTTGTCACTATCTCCACAATTACACGGATCGGTAAAACAGGCCCCCACCGCATCCCAAAAACCAGCTAAAACGACCGGACAATAGCAGACCAATAGTAAAAATAATGCTATT
Organism: Rickettsia typhi; assembly: GCA_945907105.1. Lineage (GTDB taxonomy): Bacteria > Pseudomonadota > Alphaproteobacteria > Rickettsiales > Rickettsiaceae > Megaera_A. The sequence continues at coordinate 36,699 of CAMDSB010000007.1, forward strand.
CTTTTTATCACTAAACTATCACCCTCATGGCCTTCTTAATACGAATTTAATTTCTCAGATTTGTATTACATTATATTTTCTAATTCTGTATATAATGCTTCAACCCAATCTTCTGGCTTTGTATCGCCAAACTCTTTTACTACTTCTTTATAAATCTCTTGCTCTCTTTCCCCTGAACATAAAATTCTCATAAGAGCGGGCAGACCGCCAATGCTTAACTCAGAAGCAATAGTTTTGTTATCTTGCCTTATTAAAAACATACGAGAAGAAACAGTCATAGCTGATAGCTTTCTTAATTCTGCAGGTTCCAAGCCCAGTATTTTATCAAGGCCACGGACAGAAATCTCGGAAGGAAAAATAAAGCTTGTCGCAATATCTTGGATCCAATTCTGAGATATCTCTTTCTCCTTAAGCAAAGCAAGTTCAGTAGTATTTATCGTAAATACTGATACTCCATTAATTTCCGACATTCTTCCCGTCATGTATGTCACTAAATGCTGATAATATCTAAGATTTACTAATTCGACAAAATTATCTACTGCAAATATTTTGGGTCCTTCACCAACATTTTGCATTACATTTCGTGCTGCTAAAACTATGGCAGCTTTAACTGCTCTCATAGAATTTAAGTCATATTCAAATTGTTCGATTAGCTTTTTTTCCTTGGGAAAATGATTTTTAGTGTACTCTGCATCATCAAAACTTTGTAAACTTAGGGCAGTTATTTGCCCTTGAGCCAACTCTAAAGGTTCTTGCCTTTCAAAAACCTCATAATATAAACCTCCCTCCAGATAGGCACCGAGCCTTCCAAGAAGAGATTCTTGATCTTTTATTGTTGCAATAATTGTAGAAAGTTTTCTCTGATCCATAGGAGTCTGAAATACCATCTCACATAGTGATTTTAGGACAGCAAGCTCCCCTTCAGTTAATGGATCAAAATAATGCTTAGCAATAATCTTAAAGAATTCTAATAAATATTGTCTATTCCCTAATGTGTCGTCACAAAGCAAAGGATTAATAATATTTTTATCCCTATGAATCCACTCTCCACCCCTGGCCTTTATATATAAACTAGAATCGAAATCATCTGTAATATATAACGTGGTAGGAAAATATTTATCCGCCTCGGATAGCAAAAAATTAAGCAAAGTAGTTCTTCCAGATCTTTTATCACCAAAAATACAGGTTGATCCTTTCTCATTCTTATCATGAAAGTTCATAAAATAAGGGGTACCTAGTTCTGTTCTAAGTAAAGTGACAGCTCGTCCCCACGGGTTAAACTGATTGCCAGTGGGGCAATTATGCAAAGATGCAAGTGCAGCCGTATTATCAACAATCGTTGGCTTCATTCTTGCAAGAAAACCAAAATTTGCAGGAAGCTGCGCCCAGAAGGTTTTCTCTAAGTTAATATCTTCTCGCACATGCACAATACCAATTTTTGCCAGAGCTTCTGATGCTTGGTTAACTTGCTTATCAAGCATTTTAAGATCTTCACCAATAACCATGAACGAAATTTGTTGATGACAAAATCTATCTATAATACTTTGATCATCAAAAATTTTATCCAAACCTTTCATTTTTCGAAGTTCAGTATCTTTACTTACTCCTAAAATGTAATTTTGATTCTCATAAACTGGCATTACTTCTTTTTTATCCACGAAGTAAAATACTTCTGTTGCAACCATTTCCACGGGAATTTGCAAAAACTTGTCTAATGCTTCAGAGGATACTTCCTGATATTCTTTAATTGACATCAACGCAGCAAATTTCTTTCCCCCATCGCCTATTACTTCAATTTTATCGCTACCAACTGCATATTGATGAGAGGCTAAAGCTTTAGAGATATCTGATATTGGCATTAAACAATCGTTTTCATTTAATTGCATTATCCGCCTATACAGAAACATCATATCTGAGTAACACTCCTCTCCTTCAATCCTGATACCAAGTTTTTGAGCTCCATATTCACTTAGTCCATCTAGCAAGCTATCCACACTTATTGTTAGGTCTTTCGACGCTTTTTCAAAAAATTTTTCTTCAAAATTAGTAATTATTTTTGATGAAAGAGAATTTACCAGCGAATTAAAGTTCTTCAACTTTAGTTCTGGTGAATCATGAACCACAGTTATGTATAATTTGTTTACGAATTTATCATGCCAGTAATTTTTACGCCGCCAAATATCATGAATATTAGCCGATAAAAAACCATTGTAATTTGCAGTGTCATCCAAATCGTCTTTTCTTCTAATGGTGTGAATCCAAAAAGCGTATTTTCCACTATCAACTGATTCACTGATAGATTTTCGTACCATGGCCCTAAGATTAAATAAGTTATTACTTATTTTTTCCGAATTAATTCCATTAATTTGAATAGTCTGAAGAAGCTCACCGTTTTTCGTAATAAGTGTATTTTCATTAAAATGACAGGCAACGGGAATAAAATCCTCAGATGAATTATTGTATAACTGACTATCATGGGATTTATCTGCTGACACAACTTTACACCTAATCTATATATGAAATAGCCTTTGCCACCTATAGCGACTAACAATTCATTATGCCAGCAACCTCATCCCTAAGAAAGACTTCAGGTAGTAAAAGGACTTAATTATACAATTGGTTGTTACAAGTTAGATACTATAGTTTCTTAACTTGAATTTAGGGGCAGCCAATTTAGCGAGTCTCAGCTGTGCTCACCTAGCAACCTAGGCTGCGCAGCCTCGCTCTAAAATTAACTATCCATAATTCAACTTAAGTTTACTATATGAATTTAAATCTATAGTCTGCATAAAAAAAAGGAGACCCTAAGGCCTCCTTTTTAAACTCAATTTGTTAAAGATAAAATATTAGATATCAAATCTTACACCAACACCAACATGGTGACCTTTGTAACTGAAAGATGTACCATTAAGTGTCTTGGTTTTGCCCATATCTCTATAGCTGTAAGCTAGCTCCCCAGTTACACCAGGTGTAAACTCATATGCTCCACCAAGGTGACCAGCAAAAGCTAGACCAGTTTTTTGTTTTGCAGTACCATTATTTAGTGCAAGAACTTCACCTGATTTTTTTGCTTTAACTTGAGCAGCACCAACACCAGCACCAACGAATACTTTAAATGCATCAACGTCAAATAGGTCAACATAACCATTTAACAATAATGTGTTAACAGTACCTTTTAACTTCACTACGCCTTTCTTGTGACTTGGATTAACAAAATGATCAAAAGTAAGATCAACTCTTGCATTATCCATCACATAATAACCTGCTCCAACGCCAAAAAACGCGTCATTGTTAGATTTCATTCCTTGAATCTTAGATAGTTTTGACCAACCACCGTTAGCTTTTACAAAAAAATCACCTTCAGCTGCATATACAGAAGAAGTTGAAAGAATTACAGCTGCTGCTGTTGTAAGTAGAATTTTTTTCATAAGAATACCTTAAAATATTTTGTTTTAGTCACAGACGCACGCAGAAATCTATAAATTTTATTTATCTCCGCACGACCAACTGATTGAGATGTTAACACAGATTTCGCTACCACAGCAAGCTACAGACAGGTATAGCCTGGTATAAAAATATGCGATGCAACATAAATAACACAATAAAAAAATGCTAGGAAGCAACTTCTTACCTTAAAGACACAAATGGCTACTAAATTTTAACAATTATATATCAAATCTAATTCCAGCTGCAACGTGATAGCCTTTGAGTCCTAGGTCATTATCGTTTTGTACAGCAAAATCTCTCCAACTATAAACTAACTCGCCATGAAAAGATGGAGCAAATTCTGTAGAGACACCTATGTACGCCGCATAACTAAAATTATTTTCTGCTTTTGATTTAGCACTAACAGAGCTGCTTTCCCTAATTTTCGTGCGCGCAACACCAGCCCCAACACCAACAAATAATTTTGTAATGCTTATATCAAACAAGTCAATATATCCATTTAACAAGAATGTATTAATATCTGCCTTAGTTTTTTTGCCTTGTCCTTTAAAGGTTGGATTAACAAAATGATCAAAGGTGAGGTCAGATCTTACATTGTCCATTATATTATAACCAACACCCGCTCCAATAAAAGAAGAGTTCTCAGATTTAAGACGCTTGATTTTATTTAGCTTTGAAAAACCAGCATTAGCTTTTATAAAAAAATTACTATCAGCCGCAATTGCAGAAGCATTAGCAAAAATCGACACTGCTATGATAGTTGTGACTAGGAGTTTTTTCATAAGCTTCTCTGTATTAGTTATAAACCAATAGCATAATCAATGCTCAAAAGAAAGTCACCTGAATTTTGTTCCAGACTAGAATTCATTATTTTTTTCAAAAGCAGGCTTACCTGGCAGTTTTGAATTAATAAAGGTAATAAGCCGTGATGGCAACATAGTTAGTAATTTTAGACAAAATTGCATCCCAAAAGGAAAGGCAATAACCTCTTTATTTTTTGCAACAGATTTTATTATTTTTTCAGCCGCTTCTTCTGCATTGGTCATAAAAGGCATAGGAAAATTATTGACACTTGTCATCGGGGTTTTAACATAACCTGGAATTACAGTAGTCACATAGATACCCCAGATCCGTAAATATCCTCTAAGAGCTTCGCTAAATAAACGAACAGCACCCTTGCTAGCGGAATATGATGGCGCACTAGACAAGCCCAAAAATCCAGCCATGGAGCTGACAATAACAATATTACCACTTCTCCTCTCTATCATATGAGGGATCACTGGCAACACTGTATTTATTACACCATTAATATTAGTAGCAAAAATTTTTCGAACCTGACTTGCAGTCTCGGGACCATCTAAAGTGCCGGCTGAAACCCCCGCACAAGCAATCACAATATCAATACCATATTTATAAGCAATTTCATTTAGTTGCTTCTCCATCTGCGTAGAATCAGCAACATCAACAACAAGAATGTTGGCTTCTGCTCCATTAGCAACGCATATTTTAGCAACAGCCTCTAATCTGTCTTTTGACCTAGCTAGTAAAAACAATCTATGACCCTTTTGTGAATATTTAATAGCCAATGCCGCCCCTAATCCACTTGATGCACCAGTAATAATTATTGTTTTTTTCTCTCTAGTCATTATACTTACTCACAAATCACACCAATTCTCAAATTAATACAACATATATGCAAAATAATGCAATGATAATTATCCTCTCAGCACCATCAGGTTGTGGAAAATCTTCTATTGCAAAAAAACTTCTTGAAACAGATACAAATTTGGTACTGTCAATTTCTGCCACCACAAGACAACCAAGACCTAGAGAAATTGATGGAGTACATTATTTTTTTAAAACAAAAAGCGATTTTAAAAAGCTGGACTTGCTTGAATCTGCAGAAATTTATAGTAATTTTTATGGCACTCCCAGGGAGTTTGTCGAAAAAGAACTGCTAAAGGGCAAAGATGTTTTATTTGATATCGATTTTCAAGGCGCTTATCAAATAATGAAAACCGCGAAAGCTAAAATCGTAAGTATATTTATACTACCCCCTAATATAGAAATATTAAGAAAAAGAATGACGGATAGAGGACAAGATGACCAAAGCATAATTGAAACCAGGCTTAAAAAAGCTAAATCGGAAATGGAGCACGCTAAAAATTATGACTATATAGTGATCAATGATGATTTTAATCAGGCAGTAAAAGAAATTCAAACTATAATCTTATCCCAACGTAATAAACAACATAATGACCAGAAGTAAAAAAAAAGTAACTGGAGCATTTCTAGGTACAATAGTTGAATACTATGATTATAGCCTTTATGGCTTTTCAGCTGGAATTATCGCTGAAAAATTTTTCCCGGGCGTTGATAAGGTTTCAAGTCTTATGTA
>CAMDSB010000008.1 GCA_945907105.1 Rickettsia typhi
AACCTTCGACCTACGATACCAAAAACCGTTGCTCTACCAACTGAGCTACATCCCAATATGACTATAGATCTTATAACAATATTAAACTCACCAGTCAATAATAATTTGGGATGGCTATAACTATTGATGTTATAATTTGATCATGTTTGAACTTTATATCCCGCTTTTTTCCAAGCATCTATACCACCTTCAACATTCCATACATCCTGCTCTAACCCTTCTGCTTGCAACAATTGGCAAGCGCGCATTGAACGCCCACCCACCCTGCATTGAAGAACAATTTTCTTTCCTTGAATGTCTTTTATTTGATCAATTTCGACCAGGATAGTCGACAAAGGAATGTTTATAGCTCCGTTGATGTGCCCCTCATTATATTCATAAGGCTCCCTTACATCCAAGATAATTACCTTGTTTTCGTTAAGCCAAGAATGCAGAGTATTAACGTTAACAGTATGTATATTATTCATTTATAATTCCTATCTTACTCTACTAGTATCACTAGACTTGCCTTTAACTTTGTTAGGTGGATACGTAGTAGTACTCTCTGCAGAAAGATTTGGTTTTAATCCCTTTCTTAAAGAAGATGCTTCAGATACAGCATACGACCTAGGTCTGGAAGTCGGCTCACCTATCGCCGTTGTTACTATTTTTTCGGGCACTACACTTTGTTGTTTCGGATCTTTTGGTATAACAGGCGTAATTACAGAAGTTTGTATATTTTGAGTTACAGGTGTAGCAGGTTTTTCTTTACCCCCCACAAGTTCCTTAATTTTATTGACAAAAGAGGTTACAGCACTGCCTACCCTCTCCATAAAGGTTGGTTTACTTTTTTCTGGAATCGGTGTAGCACTAACTTCAACTTGTACAGGAACAACTTCTGCTGTATATCCTGGAATTTGTGCTCCTAATTTGTTATACGACCCTGGAATTTTGGTAGAATACACTTCCTTACTTACAACATCTAAAGATTTAACAAAGTTATTATATTCAGGACCAGGTTGAATAGTTGCTTTACCATACTGAGTAACCGATGTATTTATCACGTGAAAAACCAAATTAGTCATTGCACCTTTTTCATTACCATTTTCTTTATAAAACTGGGCTATTGACGAATAGTGTTCTTGCAAATAATCTGGTATTTTTAGATTAGAAAGATTCTTCTTCGTACCCTCTTTATCCCCCTTTAACAAAGATTCTGATATTTCTTTTGCAAATTCATTTTTAGTACATTCATATAGTACAACATTTTTGGTAAGAGAGGTATTTCTCATATACTCAGCACATCTTTTTTGCATTCCAGCTTTCCTTTGTTCAGGCGAATCTGTATCTTTTATTGGATGAGCCTCTGTTACAATCTGTTTTTCTACTTCTACTAATTTGACAGCAAAGCTATGAAATTTCTCACTAGAAATTGCTGTGTGAAGATCTTTATTCATAGCTTCAATCCCTTTAGCTCTAGCTTCCGCTGGCGTAATCTTGGCAAATTCTTTGTATAATTGTTTGGTTTCCTCAAGCGAAATAGAGCCATCCATGATCTTTCCCTTTAGCTGGGCATACATATCAGACGCACTCAGAACGATCGGATTTTCAGGTTGCTTCGACATTCTCTTTAACCATACTAATGAAATATTAAGTTACTAAATTAATAATATAGCAACCTAATATTTCAGGTTAAAGCATTTAAACTAAAGATGTCAATCTTTTCTCGACATTCTCTTACGTTCATTTTGATCAAGATAGCGTTTCCGCAAACGAATAGATTTTGGCGTAACTTCAACTAATTCATCATCCTGAATGTAGGCAATTGCTTGTTCAAGTGACATCAATTTCGGGGGAGAAAGCCTTATCGCTTCATCCTTACCACTTGCTCTAACATTTGATAATTGTTTAGATTTAATTGGATTTACTTCTAGGTCATTATCTCTATTATGCTCTCCAATAATCATTCCTTTATATACAGGTACGCCAGTGCCAATAAGCATACTGCCTCTATCTTCAAGATTCCAAAGTGCATAAGCAACAGCGTTACCATCTTCCATGGATATTAACACACCATTTCTACGTCCTTCAATTTTTCCACAATAAGGACTATATCCGTGAAATATTCTGCTCATAACACCAGTGCCCCTAGTTTCTGTAAGGAATGGTCCATGATAGCCAATAAGGCCTCTCGATGGAGCAATAAATATTAAACGGCTTTTTCCTGCTCCAGTTTCGCGCATATCTTTCATTTGCGCTTTGCGTAAATTCATTGACTCTACAACGCTACCAACAAATTCAGAATCAATGTCAATCTGAACCTCTTCCATTGGCTCTAATCTCTCTCCTGTTTCTTGGTCCTCTTTAAACAATACCCTAGGTCTGCTAATTGAAAGCTCAAAACCTTCTCGGCGCATCGTTTCAATCAATACACCAAGCTGCAACTCTCCACGTCCAGCAACATCAAATGCATCAGATTGCGCTGTTTCAGAGATTTTAATCGCAACATTTCCTTCAACTTCACGCATTAATCTAGCTCTAAGTACTCTAGAAGTAAGTTTATCCCCTTCTCGTCCGGCAAGCGGAGAATCATTAATTGAAAATAACATCGAAAGTGTTGGTGGATCAATCGGTTGAGCTGCCAGAGCTTTTTCAACCTCAGGCGCTGCAATCGTATCCGCAACGTTAGCTTTTTCAAGACCCGCAATAGCGATAATATCTCCCGCTTCCGCTGTAGTTATTGGTAATCTCTCAAGCCCTTTGAAGGTTAGCATCTTGGTAATTCGGCCACTTTCAACTAGTACCCCATCACAATTCATGACCTTTATAGGCATATTAATTTTAGCAACACCAGACTCTATTCTACCAGTTAAAATTCTACCTAAATAAGCATCATATTCCTTTGTTGTAACAATCATTGAGAATGGAGAATTAATATCTGATACGGGTTGCTTAACATAAGATAATATAGTATCAAATAATGCATCTAGATTTTCTCTTGGATGTTCTAACTCTTTTACAGCCCAACCATTCCGACCTGAAGCATAGATTACTGGAAAATCTAACTGCTCGTTAGTTGCCTCAAGAGCCATAAAAAGATCGAATATCTCGTCTAGTACTTCATCCGCTCTTTCATCACTACGATCAATTTTATTGATAACAACAATCGGCTTTAGACCGAGTTTTAGTGCTTTTCCAAGTACAAATTTGGTCTGTGGCATTGGTCCTTCTGCTGCATCGACAAGAAGCACTACTCCGTCAACCATGCTTAAAATACGCTCTACTTCACCACCGAAATCTGCGTGCCCCGGCGTGTCAATAATGTTAATTTTAGTATCTTTCCAATCAACGCCTGTACATTTGGCCAAAATCGTAATTCCGCGCTCTCTTTCAAGATCGTTAGAGTCCATAGCTCTTTCATTTACCGATTGGTTAGCTCGGAATAAACCGCTTTGGGACAGCATTTTATCGATCAGTGTTGTTTTGCCGTGATCAACGTGGGCAATGATTGCAATGTTTCTTATTGATAATGCCATTAACTATTCTTTCTTTTTTCTTAAAATTTAGGATTTGTGATCATACAGTATTTTTTCTTAAATATCAATTTGAAAAAACATACCTTTTGAACTTCAATTTATGGTATTATAGTGAATCACCAAATTCAATGTGACTATATCACGGAGACAATTATTTACTCATAAGCAAAATTAAATATGAAGAAACCTTCAAAGAGACAACAAAAGAATTACACTTTAATGTTCTGTATAATAGCAATGATGCTATTAATCTATTCTATAACTATAATCAAGTTATCCTAACTTAGGCTCGTAAGCTAAGTTAACAACTGTATCACACGTTAAATGAGCTGCCACAGCCACATTTACCTTTTTCATTTGGATTAGTGAAAGTAAATCCTGATTTAAATTCTTCTTCCATGTAACCCATTTCTGTGCCAAGAAGATACATCAAGGCTTTTGGATCAATAAGAACATTTACACCTTTATCACTTATTATTTCATCGAAATGCCCTTTTTCGTCTGCATATTCTACAAAATATTTTAACCCAGAACAGCCTCCAGACTTTATTCCAATTCTAATACCCAGTGAGTCTTTTCCGCGCTGAGCCAAGAGAATTTTAACTTGAGTTGCGGCTGCTCCTGTGAGGGTCATGATCTGCTTAGTGTTAGTCATTTTTATGTTTATTTTTATAATCAGTTACGGCGGCTCTAATTGCATCTTCTGCAAGCATGGAGCAATGAAGCTTTACTGGTGGAAGCGACAAATGCTTAGCTATTTCTGTATTTTTAATGGCGAGAGCTTCGTCAACATTTTTGCCCTTGACCCATTCACTGACAAGAGAGCTAGAAGCAATGGCGGAGCCGCAGCCAAATGCTTTAAATTTAGCATCAACAATAATACCATTATCATCGACCTTAATCTGAAGCTTTAATACGTCGCCGCAAGCTGGTGCGCCCACAAGTCCAGTGCCAACCGAGTCATCTTTTTTATCCAATGTTCCCACGTTACGTGGATTTTCATAATGGTCGATTACTTCATTACTATATGCCATATCAATCTCTCTTTAATTTTCTAATGAGTTGCCCATTTTATTTCATTAATATCGATCCCTTCTTGTACCATTTCCCACAAGGGGCTTAGTTCTCTTAAGGTATTTATTTTTGACAGTACTAATTCGGCCGCATAATCAACTTCTGCTTCAGTTGTGAACTTATTAAAGCCAAATCTGATCGAAGTGTGAGCCATAGCTTCTCCTACTCCAAGAGCTCTAAGTACATAAGAAGGCTCTAGAGATGAAGATGTACAAGCTGAACCAGAGGATACGGCAAGATCCTTAATAGCTAAGATCATCGATTCTCCTTCAATATAAGCAAAGCTCAAATTTACATTACCAGGATAACGTTTCTCTCTATCACCATTGAGATATATTTCTTCGGCACTAGTTTGAATTGTTCCAACAAATCTATCAAACAGTTTCTTTACATGTTTATAATTAGCTTCCATTTCTTGGGAAGCAATCAATGCCGCTTTTCCAAGTCCAACCACTAAAGGAGTAGCAAGCGTCCCCGAACGCAAGCCCCTCTCTTGTCCACCGCCATTTATAATAGGTGTAAGTCGTATTCTTGGTTTGCGTCTAATGTAAAGCGCTCCGATGCCTTTTGGCCCGTGTATTTTATGACCTGAAATACTTGCAAGGTCAATATTACACTCATTAACATCAATTGGAATTTTACCAAATGCTTGAGCTATATCGGTGTGAAAAAATGCCCCTTTTTGGCGGCAAATCTTCCCAATTTCTTTAAGTGGCTGAATAACTCCTATTTCATTATTAACTGCCATTATCGAGACAAGCATAGTGTTCTCAGTAACAGCTTCCTCAAGTTGCTTTAAGTCCACTAATCCATTTGGCTGGACAGGTAAATACGTTACTTTAAAACCGTCTTGTTCTAAATGGCGACAAGTATCTAGAATACATTTATGTTCTGTTACAAGAGTTACAACGTGATTTCTCTTGCTGCCATAGAATTTTGCTATCCCCTTGAGGGCCATATTATTTGACTCTGTCGCCCCAGAAGTAAATATTATTTCTTTTGATACAGCACCGATTAAATTTGCTACTTGTGATCTTGCAAGCTCGCACGCTTCTTCTGCCTCCCAAGCATATTGATGGCTTCTTGAATGGGGATTCCCAAAATTGTGAGTAAAATAAGGGATCATTTCTTCAACCACTCTGGGATCAGTTGACGTTGTTGCCTGACTATCCAGATAAATTGGAATTCTTCCCCCTTCATCAATCACTTTTTGCTTTAGTTTGGCTAGATTGTTCATATTATTTACTTATTTAATTCGCTATATATCTCAAGAAAATTATTAATATCTTTATCGCTAGTTGTATAGCCTAATGATATTCGTATCGCAGACTTAATTTCATCCTCAGAATAACTCATTGCCGATAAAACATGAGATTTCCCAACTTTACCAGAAGAACATGCAGAACCAGAACTTACTTCAACACTCTTTAGGTCAAGAGCAATTAACATTATTTGCGCTGTAACTTTTGGATTAATTATTAAACTAGTGTTAGGTAGGCGCTCAGTGTTTATACCAGCAATAGATATATCAGGAAACTTACTTAACAAATCAGACTCAAGTCTATCACGTAATTTCTTCATACCTTCATTACGTTTGTCTAATTCATCGAACGCAATCAAAGCCGCCTCTCCAAGCCCTGCAATACCACATACATTCTCAGTTCCGGGACGCAAAGCTCTCTCTTGCCCCCCACCAATAAATATTGGCTCAAGATGCAATGAAGTTTTATTGATTAAGGCCCCTGATCCAAGCGGCGCACCAAATTTGTGGCCAGAAATGCTTACAAAATCTAGGTCCATATCTATTATATCAACAGGTATCTTGCCAACAGCTTGAGCACAATCGCTATGAATTTGAGCACCATACTCATGAGCAATTTTAGCTATTTTTTGTATAGGCGAAATCACTCCAGTTTCATTATTGGCTAGCATAACTGAAACTAATTTCTTTTGTTTTATAGAACTTGCTAATTTTTGCTGTAAATCATCTAAGTCTAAGATGCCATTGCTGTCTACTTGAATTACTATGAAATTAGAAAAAATCTTGCTATGAGCTAGGATTGACAGATGTTCAGTGGCAGAAATAAATATTTCACCATCTTTGTAATTAGACATAATAATGTTATTAGCTTCAGTTCCTCCAGATGTAAAAGTGATCTGATAATTTCTGAAATGACTTTCAAATCCCATAAGTTTTGCCACAAATTTGCGAGAATTTTCTATGATTGACTTAGCAGCTCTGCCGCTTGAGTGAATCGACGAAGGATTTAAAGGTAATAACGCATATTCATCCATCCTGCTTTTTACAGCTGGGTGTAAAGGTGTTGTTGCATTATGATCCAGATATATTGTCTGGCTTAAACCCGAAATCGGTCTCATTTGTACTATACCTTAAGTTCTCCATTCATTACGTCGGCTATAGAAATACCTGCGAAATAGCCACGAATGCTTTTGCTAAGTCCCTTCCAGAGGTCATGAGTTTGGCAATTTATACCATTTTTTCTACAATTCTTGTCTCTTGAACATCTAGTCATTTTTAAATTTTCATCTACCGCATCAATGATATTTTCAATGGTAATCTGATCAGAAGTTATGTTAAGTTGATATCCACCGCCTGGCCCCTTAACAGATTTTACAAGATCTGCCTTTTTAAGCTTGAGAAATATTTGCTCTAAATAATTTAGAGGAATATCTTGATTCGCGGAGATAACAGCCAGTTTCATAGGAAGTCCAGTTGTATTTGCTGCAACCTCTATGACTGCCATTACTGCATAACGACTCTTAGTTGTTAACATCATGTGGTTATATCCAAGAATATGATTTATGATAGATGCTAACTTACCCAACTAAAATAGTCAAGTAATTGTTTTAAATCTAATATACAACTAACATAAATAAGAATTTATAGTTATGGCCACTATAAAACTAGGGTCAAGTTAAGTAAATAGGGATAAAATCTTATTTACTTAACTTGACCACGCCGGGTGGAATTGTACTTTTAATAGATTGTTATACTTTCATATTGGTTTTAACAGACTTTACTTTTTTAACTTCTTTAGCTGCTGCTACTACTGTATCTATATCTGCCTCTCTTGCGACTTTGCCAAATATATGTACTACTTGGTCAGTAGTTTCTACATGCAAATCGTATCCGTTGGCTATTTTACCATTTGTATATAGATGCCTTATTTTCCCTTTAACCTTTGCTGTAATTAAAGCATCTGCAAGCAATGATTGACTCCCCTTTATTTTCAGTTGTGTGTCAACTACATCAATTACACCGTGAACACTAGAAGCAATCTCTACCGCTTTATGTGCTTGCAAAGCTGTATCTAGAGTGCCTTTAAGGGTGACGACACCATCTTTTGTTGATACACTTATGCTATTACTAGGAATATCATTCTCGCTTATTAACAGGGCTTTTATACTAACCGTTATATCTGAATCTTCTGCAGGATTGGCAAGAATCTTCGAACAATTAAATATGGTTACACTAGCAATGACTAATGAAATAAAAAACATAACTGATTTTTTTAACAACATAACTTTTCTCCTTATAAATTAAATACAAATAGTCGCAACTTTACTGCAGTTTTCTTAAATGAGCATTGGTTGCAAACCACAAAAAGCATATATAGTAGTATTAGTAATGCGTAAATTACCTTGCTGTATTATACCTCTCTGCAGCGGCTCTTCTAGCAGCATATTCTCCACCTGATAACACCACTAAGCTGTTGATTACATCTTTTACACCTGGCGTCCCTTTAACACTTGAAATAGTTAGATTAGCTTCTTCATATGTCCGCACGAAACCACTTAATTGAACTATTCCTCTATCTACAGCGATGTGGATCAAGCTAGTTGGAATTAATGGATCATTGCGAAATTTATTTCTTATAAAATTTACTATTTTAGTATCTTCAATTTGTTCGCCCTGGTTTTTATAGCCTTCCTTTCCTGTATGACCCCCAGGATAACCACAGCTTATCAAGTTTAAACATAAAGCTGTTGCCAACAATGTTTGAAATTTCTTCATAACGACGCTCCCTTTTTATTTATTTTGTAAAATTATCAAATGACTTTTCTAAAGTTTTTAGCATGTGGTCAAACTCAGGTTCTGTTCCCTCTTTTATATGCTTCTTAAAAGTATCTATTATACCCGTTAATATATTTTTTACAGAACCCAACAAAGGGTAGGATTCTATAGATTCTTTAGGGAACATTTTTTCCAATTTTTCAAATTGCGTTGTTATTTCCTGATAATTATGATCTTTTAAATCAACTGCTAAATTTTTAACAGCTGTGTCAAAAGCATCCAATTTCTCCTTAGCTAAATCATTATCCTCTAATCCCATTTTATCAAGATACTTTCTAGCCTCAGAGCTTAACATACTTGCAACCTCTTTATATTCGCGATGCTTAAGATGTTCGACGATTCTTTTCGCTATCTCTTTAGGAGATTTGGTAATACCTACTACATCCTCGGTTTTATCTACAACAGTGTTTGTCACTTTCCTTGTAGTTTCTTTTATATTATTCATGACGCCCATAAGCTCTCCATATTAAATTATTAATCAGCGGTTTATAAAATAGTAAGTAAATATGTCAATTAAATATTTACTTACCTAAGTGTTAACACAGTATTTTTCCGTTGTCAACAGACTGTAGTTTTTAATCTATGGTAGATAATAATACTAGTCAAGATAAGGTGGGTTTTCTAGAGTGCCTATTCCATCAATAAATCAGATTTTGTAATTTTGTATTGGCTTTTAATATATTTTACAGAAAAAAATACAAAACTAGATTGTGGAATTTGTAGGCAGCTATTTATGGTAGTTGATTAAAGCTGGGGAACAAGTTTAACAACTTTCATCTCCCCATCTTTCATTTTGAGTTGCAGGGATGAACTTTTTTGAGCATCAGATAAAGATGAAATGATCTTACCCTCACTATTTTTTAACATAGCAAATCCACGATTTAAAACATTATTGTAGTCGAGGCTTGATAATAGAGATGAACTCAAAGTGAGCTTGTGCTCAATAGGAAAAAGGAAAGAGTCTTTTTTGCCCAAAAGGGCGCTACTCACATTTTTATATTGCAAATATTTATAGGTAAGTATTTTAGTAGGCCTAAGTCGTTCAAATGAGAAGTGCAAAAGATATAATTGCTTCTGTTTTAGCAAGTTTGGTAATGCGCCTATAAGCCTAAATGAGAGATCATCTAGGCGCTGAATATTATTATTTATAGTGCTCTGGATTTGTTGTAAGACACGTTCATTACTATTTATCCTCTGCATATAATATTTTATCAAATCTGCAAAACGATTAGAAATTCGCTCAGTAAAAAGGCTTAATGTATATTTTAAATCTGCAATGACTGGAACAGCAAATTCAGCTGCTGCAGTTGGTGTTGGAGCCCGGAGGTCAGAGACAAGGTCAATTAATGTGTAATCTGTCTCGTGACCCACAGCTGAAATTGTTGGTATGCCAGAGTTAAAAACAGCTCTTACTACAATTTCTTCGTTAAAGGACCATAAATCTTCAATGGAGCCTCCACCTCTAGCTATAATTAGTAAATCTGGTTGTAAAGTAAGAGGTAGTTTATTGAAGCCATCTATAGCACTTGATATTTCCTCAGCAGATGTTTCTCCTTGGACACTGACTGGCCAAATAATTAAATGCGTTGGGCAGCGATCTGAAATACGATGAATTATATCCTTTATTACAGCGCCCGTGATTGAAGTGATGATACCAATTTTTCTAGGAAGAAAAGGCAGTTTTTGTTTATGTTCATATGCAAAGAGACCCTCTTTTTCTAACTTTTGGCGGCGTTCGCTAAGTATTTTCATGAAAGCGCCAACTCCAGATGGCTCTATCAATTCCACTGATATTTGATATTTCGACTGGCCAGCATAAGCAGTGATCTTCCCGGTTACTATGACCTCTAACCCATCTTCCAATTTGAAGTTAACCCTAGATAAAGTAGGTTTCCAGCAAGTTGCTGCCAGAATCGCATTTTCATCCTTTAAAGAAAAATAACCGTGGCCTGAGGTGGCAATTTTTAATCCAGAGATTTCCCCTTTGATTCTAACAGTTCCTAAATTGTTTTCTAACAACCATTTAATCTTGCTAGAAATTTCAGAGACAGAAAAATCAATTTTGCTTACGTTATTTGTTAAATAATCGTCTAACATCATGTATGATCGAGAATATTTTACTTTGAATAGACTAATTTAAATGAAGTTTTTTTGCAAATTATTAATTGCAATTTTATTACTTAGTTTCATAACTAATTTTGTTTACGCTTCGAACCAAAATGGCACGAATATGAAGGCAAAAGAGACCCATTATGATGCGAATGATAATACTATTACCGCAACAGGGGATGTGTTTGTCCAAATGGACGAATACTCCCTCCATGCGGATGTTCTGCATTATGATGTGGACAAAGATGTAGTTTATGCGGAGGGTAATGTAAGAATAATCGATGAAAAAGGCAGGATAATTTACGGAGAAAAGGCCGTTTTTAAAGATAAACTAAAAAAAGGTATTATCGAAGAATTTATGGCAAAACTTGACGACAATGCTGTCATTGTTTCAAGGAGCGCAAAAAGGGTAGAAAAAAACAGAGTTATTTTAGAAAAATCAGTTTTTACTCCTTGCGAATTTAATTGTAGCAAAACACCAATTTGGCAGATAAGTGCAGGTAAAACTGACATTGATTATGATAAACAGAAAATTACTTATAGAAATTTATTTTTTGAAGTTTATGAGATACCCTTAATTTATTTGCCTTATTTCTCTCATCCATCTCCAAACGCTAAAGCGCAATCAGGTGTTCTTGGTCCACAAATAAAACAAGATAATTTATTAATTCCTTTTTATTTCCGTCCAAAGTCTAATATTGATGCAACAATCAGTCCAAGATTATCAAAATATTATACTATATTTGAGACAGAATTCCGTCATAAACTCACAAATGGCCATTATGATATTCGTGGAAGTTTTGGTAACCCACCGCTAAGTAAATCAGATGGAAAAAATGGAAATAAGGGTTCAAGGCCAGGACGTTACCATATTTTTACTAAAGGAAACTTTGTGGAAAATGGAATAAGTTTTGGCTTCGATATTAAGAGGGCATCAGACAAAGCTTACCTTACTAATTATCATGAAATGTATGATTCATACCTTACTTCTAAAATTTATACTAACACTGTTAATACAAGAGATTATTTTTCTTTAGAGGGTTATTATTTTCAGGATTTGAGGGCAAGTGAGAAAAAAATACAAATTCCATTTGTTTTCCCTAGTGTTCAGACTAAGAAAGTCTACAGTTTTAATGACGATGAAACTATATTGCTCAACATTAAAAGTAATACTATTGCTTACCAAGAGCCAAAAGATCTAGGATTAGCAAGAACTTCCCTGGATTTAGAGTTAATGAATAATGTCATTACAAATAATGGGCACATGATGACATATTCCGTTGCAAACCGAGGAGATCTGTATTGGGTAGAATCTATAGATAAAAACACCTTACTAGAGCACCAACGTGTTTTATACAGAAATATACCAGAATTCAGGAGTCGCTGGCGGTATCCTTTAGTTAAATCATTTAGTGAATCTAGCTTAAAACTTGAACCTACCGCCATGTTAGTATTAGGCAGGAAATTCGAGAATAGGTTTAATAAAGTTGCTTTAGTGGATTCAAATAGGAATGAACTTTCGGAAAATAACATCTTTCTACCTAATAGATTTAGTGGTATTGACTACCATGATTATGGCACAAGACTTAGTTACGGTATTAATTCGTCATTGCTGTCTAATCATTTTTATGTTGATGCATTTCTTGGTCAATTGTTTCATAAGAATAACGTTTCTGAAAGCGGGAATTCAGACTATGTAGGTAACGCAACCATTGATTTGAAAGATAATTTTGAGATATTTTACAGATTTCGCAGAGATAGGGATCTAAAACCGATTAGAAATGAAATTGGAATAATGGCTTCGGCAGAGAAGTTTAATGCTACAACAACATTTACTGAACTTCACAACATATCAAAATATTTTGCTAAAGATGAGTTTAAACCTGAACAAGACAAAATGTCTCAACTAAATTTTGACGTCAATTATCAGCTTAAAAAAGATCTATGGGTGGGCACCGGAGCAAGGCTTGATGTTTCAACAAATCATACCAAGATTTTAGTAAGAAGTATCAAGGTGACATATTTATTTGATTGTGTTAGTATAAGTGGCACAGTTACAGATAATTTCTTGCAAGATAGTGTAAGAGGAGTAAAGAAAACAAGAACTAAGACCTTTATGATTGGTCTAAAAGCTATAAATATGTAGGACAAATATTAAGTATGAAAAAACTAATCAGTATTATTGTTATTATCTTTTCTAATCAAGTTTTTGCGTCTTTGCCAGATATAATTGCGTTGGTAAATGATCAACCAATTACAAAATATGATTTTGAATCAAGAAAAAAAATGGTCGTGGCACTTAACAATATCGACAATTCAAATCCCTCGGTTGATGCACAATTAAACAATGGTCTCATCAATGTTCTAATAGAAGAAGAACTGCTAAATCAACACGCTGCTAGTGTTGGTGGCAAAATAACAGAAAAACAAATTGATAATGCGATTAGCATAATAGAGCAAAGAAATAATATGCCAAAAGGCGGTATGAATGCATTGTTGAAGGAGCGTGGTCTGGAAATAAAGAGCTTTAGAAAACAAATGGCTGGTGAACTTATTAAGCATAATATCATTTCATCATTATCAAACTCTGTTTCTGTTTCTCCTTCCGAGCTAGATGTAGCGGTTATAAATACTGCTACTCCTGAATTCAACATCGAAGCATGGATCTTTACGTCTAAAGGCAACCAATCTAATGATCATAAACAAATGCAAGATTTGAAGAAAAGGCTTTATGATTGCAATAAGGTTGATCAAAAACTTTATGATAGTTTTGCTGATGCTGAAAAATTTGATAGAAAATTAGGTGATATGCCACCTAGCACCAAATCGATTATTCAGGATACCAGAGTTGGAACTTCTAGTAGCGTATATAAAGAGGATAACAAATATAAGCTAGTATTTGTCTGTAAGAAAGCGTCGACCGTTTCTTCTGGAGATTTAAGTAAGATAGAAACATTCTTGTCTAATAAAAAAATGTCTCAAAAGGCAGCAAAATTCTTCAAGGATTTAAAATCTAAAGCTTACATTAAAATGATGATTTCAAATTAATTTATTAATAGATGTTTTTATCCATCGCTAAGCTAGCAAGTAAACACGGTATTGCCCCACTCAAAAAATATGGACAAAATTTCATATTTGATGAATCTTTGTGCGATAAGATTGTTAAATTCTCTCAAATTGACAAATCTTCGAACGTACTGGAAATAGGGCCAGGACCAGCAGGATTGACGAGGTCAATACTAAAATCAACTCCAAGGAGCTTATGCGTTATAGAAACAGACACAAGATGCTTACCTCTACTTGAAGAAATCAAACTCTCATACCCACTTCTCCACATTAAGAATGCTGATGCATTGAAGGTATCACTATCAGAAGTCAATAATAATAAAATAGATATAATTGCAAACCTTCCTTATAATATCGGTAGTCAATTATTGACCAATTGGCTATGTCAAATTGAGCATGTAAGCAGCATGACTCTAATGCTGCAAAAAGAAGTAGTTGATCGTATTGTATCTTCCCATAACAGTAAAACCTATGGTCGCCTTTCAATCTTTTGTCAGATTTTTTGTGAAGTAGAAAAATGTTTTGATGTTAGTCCTAAAGCTTTTTACCCTGAGCCTAAAATATGGTCTAGTATTGTAAGATTAGTGCCAAAACGCGAGGTCCCTGAGCCAATGGTTCGAGATAGGCTTGAGAAAATTACGCAAGCCGCTTTTTCTGGTAGAAGAAAAATGATAAAATCCTCTTTGGGAAAAACAATACCAAATATTACAGAACTACTTCAAGAATTAGGTCTGGATCAATCACTTAGAGCGGAAAATTTATCGCCCCAAGATTATATAAGAATAGCTAAGGCGATTTAAATAACTACTCGGTATTTCACAAGAAAATTGTATATCAATTTACTCTATAACAGCTGCTAATAGTTCATAAATGGGTAATACAGAAATCTTAGCAGGAAGAGCTGGATTGTTAATTGAATCTGTTATGTATAGGTGTTTCAGCGCTGATTTTTGTATCTTTGCTAATGCACCCCCTGATAAAACACCATGAGTTACAATTGCTTCAACACTCTTTGCCCCATTTGCAAGCAAAAGATCGGTGGCAAGGCACACTGTATCCGCACCATCGATTATATCATCGACAATAATGCAGCACTTGTCTTTAACGTCGCCTATAATCTCGCTCATTGAGCAGATGCTATTCAAATCTCTACTTTTATTTATAATCGCAAGATCTGTTCCAAGTAATGAGCTGTAGTTTTTTGCTCTTGATATTCCTCCAATATCTGGAGAAACAATGATATTATTTGCTTGGTCTTGAATTATTGGAAAAAATATACTAGAGGTGCTTAGGTTCTTAATAGGAATATTAAAAACACCCTCAAGCTGACTTGAATGCAGGTCAAGAGTTATAACTTCGGTAATTCCAGCAGCTTCAATCATCTTTATCACAACACTTGCAGAAATAGGACCATTTTTATAATCAGAGCGATCTTGTCTACTATAGCCAAAATAGGGAATGATAGCGATAATCCTCTCTGCTCCTGCTCGCTTAGCCGTATCAGCTAGTAACAACAGTTCCATAAGATGATCATTAACTGGAGCGCTAGTAGATTGTACCAATAGTATTTCTTTACCAATCAAACCATGAACCTGAATTTTAAGCTCACTATCATTAAATTTACTGATGTTTGTATCCAGCAACTCAATACTTAGTGCCGCTCCTAGTTTCAATGCTAACTGTGGGTTACTTGATCCAGCGATTATTTTCATATTAGATATATTGTTTTTTATCTATTGGTATAGTATTGTATACTGCAGAAATCCTTATAATTCAATTGATTATGAACAAAATTCTTTGTTTTGATGTCTCAAATAATAGTTGCTCTGTGGCAGTTTCATTTGGGCAAGAGATAATCTCATTTGAGGAGGAATTGCGCCCATCAATGCAAGCTGAACGGTTGATGGTAATGATTCAGAGCGTTCTTATAAACTCGAGTTTAAAATACCAAGATCTTGACTATCTCGCTGTGACGGTGGGGCCGGGAAGTTTTACCGGAGTCCGGATTGGCCTGGCTGCCGCCAAAGGGATTATTCATGCCACTAATATCAGAGCTATTGGCATAACTAATTTTGAAGCGGCATATTATAGGCTGTGCCAGCAAGTGCTAGATTTTGAAAATGCTATAATTATATTAAATGCCTACAGAAATCAGCAATATTTACAAATATTTGATCGAAGCAGGCATGTGACAAATCCAATATTAGTTGATAATAAGGATATAAAAGAGCTTGTACAATCTTATGCTGGAGTCAATGTTTGTGCAGGAAGTGGCTTGGCATCAGTGTATAGTGAAATAAAAGATATAGAGAGACTTATCATACTTCCAAGATTTTACACTATAAAAGCCCTTCATATTGCAAGATTAGCAGATGATATGATAAATGAAGGGCTTAAGGCTGCCCTTGAGCCCTTATACATCAGACCACCGGATGCCCTACCTACAGATTCACTTTAAAACTAACTTACCTAATTAGCCAGCTAAGCAAGACTACTCAGGTTTTGAGGATTGTTTCCAGATAGCAATATGCGCCCCAGTTGGATCCTGAATAATTGCAAAACTTCCCATCTCCCCAGCTATTGTTTTAGGAACAATAACAGTTCCATTTAAACTTTTTGCTTTTTCCAGAGTAGCATCTATGTCAGCAACGCTTATATAGCTCATCCAATGAGGCGGAATATTCGTTTTATCTTCTGGAGTCTTTAGCATACCACCGATAGTTTTGTTACCTTGCATAAACAAGGTATATGTGAACTCACCCATGTCGAGTTTTGAGCTTGTCCAACCAAACACATCTTGATAAAACTCCTGAGCTTTCTTGGTATCAGAAGTCATCAATTCATTCCAACAAAATTCTCCAACATTCATTATCATTACCTATAAATTTAATTTGTAATTAGGTAAAGATTATCAAACGTAATTATTTCCGTCAAGGAGCAAGCTTTATGGATTAAATTAATTTTAGCTTTAAACTTATTGGACTAATGTTATTATCATTTTATAGATAACCAAAAACACAACAATATTCATGCTAATATTTAATATTATGCTTAGTAGAGAGCTAGGCGGGATTCAGCAAGCATACTTAGATTATAACGAGGCTCTCAAAGATGATGGGCACATGGTTATCAATATTTCAAGTGCTTACGCCCAAATAAATAATCAGCTTACGGGCTCAATTAAACTCCCTACATTAACTTCCTGGTGTATTATATCGAAACTATATTTAAGAATTTTGATTGCCATATATAGGCCAGATGTGATTATAGGACATGGTGGGAGAGCAATAAATTTTGCAGCCGCTCTAAAACCAAGGTCAGTAATACTCGTTGGCGTTGCGCATAACTATAGCTATAAGCGTCTAAAGAAATGTGATTATGTAATTGTAATTACCGATCATTTAAAACAATATATGATTAATAATGGTTACGATAGTAATAGAGTATTTCAAATCTCAAACATGCTTCGAATCAACCTAAATTATGAAGAGTCTGAGTTTCATAAGCCTATAGTAATTGGTAGTTACGGCCGCTTTGTCAAACAGAAAGGTTATGATTATCTTTTAGGCGCTATAGCATTGCTGAAAAACCGAGGACATAATATTAAGCTAATGCTTGGAGGTGAGGGCGAAGAAGAAAAACAGTTAATGAATAAAACAAAAGAACTAGGCATAGAGGACATCACTGCTTTTGCAGGTTGGATTAAAAATAAAGAGAAGTTTTTTGCAGAGATAGATATTTTTTGTCTATCATCTATCCACGAACCTTTTGGCATAGTTCTGCTTGAGGCAATGGAATATTCCAAGCCTATAGTCTCGACAAATTGCGAAGGGCCAAGCGAAATATTGGATCATGGTGTTGATGCTTTATTAGCTGCAGTAAATTCAGCAGAAGATTTAGCGGACAAGCTAGCTTATTTTATCAGCAATCCTGAGAAAGCTAAAAATTGTGCTAAGGCAGCTTATACAAAATTATGTTCAAAATATGACATAAAAATAGTTTCAAAGCAGCTAAGGAATTTTATAAGCCAACTTAAATAGCTATTCTTACTCTTCAGGATTTTGCCATGCTTTAATGGATTCAAGAGTTTTCTTCAGAACGATCTCAATGCCATTACCAGTATACCCTGAAATGGGATAGATTTTTTGCCCGGTAAGTTTGGTTAAAATCTCTGTTTTTTCGGAAAGTTCTTCTTCCGAGATGCTATCGATTTTATTCAGGCAGATAATTTCAGTTTTTTCTTTTAACAATGGTGAATAAGATTCTAATTCCTCTCGAATAGTCAAATAATCTTGCCTAATATCGTCATGAGTTGCATCAATGATGTGCAAGAGAACTCCGCAACGTTCTATATGTTTTAGAAACCTATCGCCAAGCCCGCTTCCAGCATGGGCACCGGCTATAAGCCCCGGAATATCTGCAAGCACAAATTCTTCATCGCTAATATAAACAACACCAAGACCAGGTTTTAGAGTGGTAAAAGGGTAGTCAGCTATTTTAGGTTTTGCTGCTGAGGTCATTGAAAGGAAAGTCGACTTGCCAACATTTGGTAACCCTATTAAACCAGCGTCAGAAAGTAATTTTAGCTTTAAAGCTACATTCATTTCCTCGCCAATTTCCCCTTCCGTGCGCTTGCGAGGTGATTTGTTGGTGGAAG
Organism: Rickettsia typhi; assembly: GCA_945907105.1. Classification (GTDB taxonomy): domain Bacteria; phylum Pseudomonadota; class Alphaproteobacteria; order Rickettsiales; family Rickettsiaceae; genus Megaera_A. Next base: position 18,518 of record CAMDSB010000008.1, read on the forward strand.
ATTTAAAATGAGCATTACCAAGGCCTCCTAAACCCCCTTTAAGAATCTCAAAATCTTGATTGTCAGTGGTAAAATCATAAATTAACAAATGACCATCTTCAGAAAAGATCTGAGTTCCTACCGGTACTTGGAGAATTGAATCCTCCATACTTTTACCAGATTTATTCCGTCCCTTCCCGTTCTGCCCGCTATCTGCCATAAAATGACGTTTAAAACGAAATTGAAGCAAGGTATTTAAATGGGAATTGCTGCGAAAAATAATACTGCCACCATCGCCTCCATCTCCACCATCGGGTCCGCCACGATCAATAAATTTTTCACGACGGAAACTAACTGCACCATTACCACCATCTCCAGCTTTTATATAAATTTTTGCTTCGTCTATGAATTGCATTGTCTATTGAACTTGGACTATTGAACTGTTGTTTAAATGAATTTTTCGTCAGAAAATTACACTATATCAGCAAAACCATTATATGTCATGTAAAGAATAGTTTGTTGGATCCGTGGCTTTGTGTATAGAATAGTAAAACAATAGTTAAATATATACATAATAGTTAATATAACAGGGTGATCATGACAAAAAATCCTTACCAAGAAGAGCTAGAATCTAGGTTGAAGAAACTGACAGCAGCCCAAAATGAGCCATTTAAATATGCCGCATTTAGTGGCGGCGGCGCTAAGGGTGCCATTTATTCTGGTGTTCACGAGGAACTAGAAAGATCTGGTGTTCTTGGTGGACTAGAAGCTGTCGCCGGTAGTTCAGCGGGAGCAATGACAGCAGCACTTATTGCAACCGGAATCACCTCAAAGGACTTTAGGAAATTATCTAATGAAACAAATTTTGAGAAGTTACTTGGTGATGGCTTTATCGTCAATAAAGATGGCAAACCTCTATATAAACTCATGCATGATACAATTAGTAGCAATGTTACTAATTATCTAAAAGATAAAGATATAATGGAAGTTTGTAATACACGAATGGAGTCTATTACAAAAGAAATAGAAAAATTGAAAAACGATAAAAGTCCTGCATCTCTTGAACAACTTGAGGTCTTAAAAGATCAGAAACTTAAGCTACAAGCAGTAATAGATACTGATGGTGTACAATTTGCCGAGCTGAATAAACGAGCACAAGAGACGGGTACTATATATTTCAAAGATTTAGATCTACTTCATCTAATTGATCCAATTAAATTTAAAGATTTAGTTGTTACAGCTACAAATCGAGCTACTGGTGAACTTACAATCTTCGATGCAAGAAAAACGCCCGAGGTTGAGATTGCCCTCGCCTGTCGTGCCTCTGCGTCAATTCCAATCGTATTTGAACCAGTAAAGATTAATGGAGTTGAATATGTTGATGGGGGTTACAGGGATAATATTCCACAAAAGTATTTCGAAGGGCAAGAACAGCCAAAAGGCGCTGAAGATATTACTGGTTCCAAAGAGCAAATAGGACAAGCCAAGAAGAAAGGGAGAACACTTGCTCTAGCCTTTGGATCAGATAGTAGAGATAGTGCTGCTCATGTAGCTGTTTATAGTGCACAGGAAAAAATTTCTAATCCTAGTATGATTGTGAAATTCCTTATGGACGTTGTTTTTAAATTCCTGGCAAAAGTTGGTGGAAATTTTGAATATTCAAAAGAAGAAAATAAAACCTATGACGGTTTGCGGAAGAATGCTTTGAATGCTGTGATACTTGATACTAAGGATGTTGGTACGTTATCATTTGCAGAAGCGCAAAAAAAGGCTGAGTATCTCCATGTTAAGGGCTCTATTCAAACAGCTAGGCACTTTGAGAATCATGATATTGGATCTAATCCTGATAAAAATCTGGATAGAAAAGAATTTATGCTTAAGGTTTTTGAAGAAACTCAAAGCAAGGGAATCATCTCAAAGTGGAAAGATAAAATCCTCGGGGGCAAAGAAAAAAAGTCAAATGATTTGTTATCATTTTGTAAACCTGAACCTTGGGAGGGAAAGAACAAAACAGAGATATTATCTCAGTTTGTAACCGCCGCTGCAACTTCTCGTTCTGACGGCCAATTAACTAGCGGAACGGCAACGATGAAGAAAATGGTTGATATACTCAATGATCCCTCAACTCCTTCGATAATCAAGAAAGATTTTATTGATTTACTTAAAGTAGAGATAAAACAGAAAAAAGGCCAATCTAAAGCTGAAAGCATTGTTGCTCATAAGTTTAAGGCTTCAGATTTCGACGGGCTTCTTAACAAAATTCAGCAAGATAAGCCACAGTCTAAAACTAAGCTGCAACCAAGAAAAAAAGAAAATATTGATCTAACTAACTCTAAAAAAAGAAATAATGTTGTTCGCGATATATTAAGCTCTAAAAGGCCAAAGTCCCACACTGATAAACTCTTAGAGTCTTCTAAGCAGAATGTGGGACAAAAAACACGGGGTTGAAAACTACGAACTTCTATATTTAGTACTCTAGGAAGAATTTGTATAAAATTTTACGAAGAGTTGGAAAAAGGACAGTAATCTTTAGAAAAAACTAAGGCAGCACAAATCTCAAACATTAAAGAACTAAAAGTCGTACTGAAAGTTCAGCACGACTTTTTATAGTTTTTATAGAGTTTGGCTCTAGAATTTTCCGGCGTAACAATTTGGATCAGAACCTAAATCCGAAACCAGCAGAAATAACTAGAGGGCTCCAATCCACTTTTGAACGAACATCAGTTACAGCAGCGTTATTTGGCCCTAAAAAGCCTTTCTTAAATGTAACGTTTGATTTTAAGAAATATTTTCTTATATCAAAGGTGAATAGCGTATCATCCTTTGATATGAAATCAACGCCTATTTGGGCTACTGGCCCATAACCAGTTGAGACCTTAATAGCCTTTGAGCGTGTATACATGTATGTACCATGAATTCCGCCCCCAACGTAAGGCCTTATTGCTCCAAAAGGTGCCACGTGATATTGAATTGTTCCTGCAGCAGGAACAATAATGATTTGATTGTTTTTGCCAGCGACCCCTGTGCCATCACCAAGAGATAAGGCGGCTTTGCTTAAGGATGAACTTTTAACTCTCATTATCCCTATCCCTAAGGATAATTCGGCCGCAATGTTATCAGTAAAGAAGTAGGTAGTGGCAGTATCAACTCCATATCCTACCTGCACTAAAGTGCCTGGTTTCTCTTTTGTTGCAACCGAAGCTGGGAAATTTTTGGGTTTTGACAAGGTGTTTAGGTAAAAGCCTCTAATTTTAAACAGAAGATCACCTTCGTCTTCGTAGTAGTTAGCATAATAATCATCATGAGCTGCAAAAGCTATACTCGCTGAGGCTACAAAGGCTGAAAAAACAATGACAGGTATAATTCTTAATATTTTCATAATCCAAACAAATTTTAAATTTTTGCTATAATCCAAGCTATCATTCTATACTAAAAGAACTAGAAGTATCTATCATGAAAAGACGCTTTGGGTAACTGAGTACCTCTATGAAATCAATAGGTGTGATTAATGCAACATCATTTTTTGAAAAATCCCTTGCACTGATTCTCTATTTTGTTATATTCTGCTTCCAACTTTTTAAAATGTTAAGCGTATATAACTTAAGTTAATGCTATATTACGTCTTTAAGTACAATGGGGTTTAAAATGGATACTAGACTACGTTCTTATTTTATTGGGGTTAGTTGGTTTATTCTAAGCTTGGTAAGTAGTTCTATTAATGATGTGATTTCCAAATATATTGGTATGCGTCTTCATAGTTATGAGATTACTTTTTTTAGGTTTATGTTTGGTACTATGATCCTTTTTCCATTCGTAATGTATTATGGAGTATCAACTTTAAAAACTTCGCGGCCAATGGTACATTTTTTTAGAGGATTATTCTTATTTTTAGGAATGGCTGGGTGGACTTACGGCTTGACAATCGCGCCTGTTACTACTGGGACAGTCATCACCTTTACTATTCCAATTTTTGTTCTTGTACTAGGAGTATTCTTTCTGAGCGAGAATATTATTTGGCAAAGATGGCTTGTAACGATCGTGGCATTTATTGGGCTAATAATTACCCTTGACATAAACGCATCTGATTTTAATCCGCAAATACTAGTATTTGTTGGATCGGCGGTCCTATTTGCTGGTCTTGATATTATTAACAAAAAATTTGTTGTTAAAGAGAGTATGATCAGTATGCTCTTTTATTCTGCTATTGTTACTGCGAGTCTAGCTTTGCCTTTTGCGTTACAATATTGGCTAATACCAACATTAGAAGAATTGGTTTTGTTGTTTATTTTAGGGGCTGGCGGTAGCTTAATATTATTTTTCTTATTAAAAGCCTTTTCGCTTGCAGATGCCACCGCTCTTGCACCATATCGTTATTTCGAGCTCGTTGTTTCTGCGATAATTGCTTATATTGTATTCCACGAAATACCTAAAGACGCTACCATACTTGGCTCGCTAGTCGTTATACCATCAACCTTGTTTATTATTTATTCCGAGAAGAAAGAGTTAGAAAAGAGAGCAGATAAAAAATAAATTCATACTCTTAATATGAATATAATATGAATAAAATCGAAATAGTATAAAAATGTTATTTTGATGATGTAGTAAAAATAGTTTATTATGTAACAAAATGGTAGTTGGTAATGAATAAAAAGAAGTTAGTATTTACCAGCGGGGTAGCCAACACTTTTGAGTGGTATGACTATGCCCTATTTGGGCATTTTGCACCGATTATTGGAGCCAAGTTTTTCCCAGGGAGTGATCCAAGCACAGCATTACTTCATGCATTTTTAGTATTTGCAATTGGTTATTTAATGAGGCCTCTTGGTGGTATATTCTTCGGGATTGTCGGGGATAAATTTGGTCGAAAAGTTGCTTTAAGTTCATCGATAATGTGTATGGCAATACCAACTGCCGCTATAGGTTTCTTACCAACTTACGAAACCTGGGGAATAGTTTCAACAGGTTTGATGATTGTTGTGCGTATGTTACAAGGCCTTTCAATGGGAGGCGCACTAACTGGATCGGTGTCTTTTATCATTGAACATACAAATAAAGAAGAGAGAGGCTTTTTTGGAAGTATTTCTATGGCTAGCATTTGTGTAGGAATTTTACTTGGTTCACTCGTATCATTTATTGTAAAAAATACTTTTACCCCAGAACAATTTGACAACTGGGCATGGAGATTACCTTTCATTGTAGGAATCATTATTTACTTTGTTGGTATTTATATTAAGAAAAATACCTTAGAAACACCATTATTTATTGAAGCGCAATATCGGGGTGAAATCACAAAATCCCCTCTGAGAATTGCTTTTAAACAATATTGGTTTGATATGATTGTTTCTATTTTTATCAACGCTACAGGGTCGATTATCTTTTATTTAGAGGCTATATATCTAATTTCCTATTTAAAATTAAATCGTGGATTTCCTGAGGCAGATGTAAGTCATTTGGCTAATTTTTGTTACGTAGTAATGATTTTTATCACTCTGTTTGCTGGTTGGTTATCTGATAAAATAGGTAGAAGAAAAATATTTGTTTTTAACTTAGTATTTATCATCACAGCGACTCCATTCTTACTAGATGTAATTGAGAATTCCGGCTTCGTTGCCGTGGCATTTGCACAAATTGTTATTGCTATTATGGCTGCAACTTATATCGGTCCTGAACCGGCATTACAAGCTGAGTTTTATCCAACTTCTATAAGAAATACAGCTTTATCAGTTTCATATAATACTGCTACAAGTATATTTGGTGGAACAGCGCCTTACGTTATTGAATCCTTAGTACAAAATACAGGAACTATAACATCCAGTGTCTACTATATAATTGGTTCTTCTATCTTGGGGTTGATAGCATTATATTTTTATAAAGATAGATCGCTAAAAGACTATAAAGTCCGAATTAGCGAAGAAGCTGGTCACCTTATAACTCCCTAATATTATCATGCAAATTTAATGACTGCACAAATCTTTCGAAGACAAGATAGTAGTGAAAATGAACTGGTAAAAGAGCTACTGCCAATGGCTAAACTACGTCAAGCCGAGCAGCAAAATGTTCTTGCTATGGGCAGAAAGTTTGTTACAAAAATAAGAGCCTCTCGTGGTTTTTCAATGGAGGAATTTCTTCAGCGCTACAACCTTTCTAATGAAGAAGGTATTGCGGTACTAGGCCTTGCCGAGGGGTTACTTAGGATTCCAGATTCCAAAGTAAGTGCAGAACTTATTGCCGATAAATTATCAAACAAAAATTGGGAATCGTTCTTATTTAAAGGAAGTAAATCTATTAAAACTATTATAGCCTCATTTGGCTTATATTTTTCTGGAAAATTTACTGACATTGTTAATTCTAAGAACACTATTTCAAAACTTCTGGATAGAGTCGGCCAGCCAATTTTTGTCAAAATATTAAAAGCCACCATTCTGGCTTTAAGCAAAGAATTTGTTTTTGCCAATGATATGCGCGAAGCTTTGATAAGAAAAGCTGCTTTCCCCCAAAATAAATTTGCTTTTGATTTACTTGGTGAATCAGCAAGAACTCATAGGCAAGCTGCGACTTATTACAAGCAATATGAAGATGCAATTAAACTTATAGCTAAAGATTTTCCTAATACTGGGGAAGAAATTGAAGATAGACCAAATCTTTCAGTAAAATTAACTGCACTGCATCCTCGGTTTGAATTAGCAAAAATGCAGGAGTTAGAGGAAGTTCTTCTGCCAAAAGTAGTTTCATTAGTTGAAAGAATGAGAGATCATAATTTAACAATAACTTTTGATGCAGAAGAAGCTTTTAGAACAGATGCATATTTAGTATTCCTAACAAAGTTGATCAAACATACATCATTTAAAGAATTTAATGGTATAGGTTTCGTAGTTCAAGCATATAAAACAAATAGCATGCGCACCCTGCAATACCTTATTGATCTTGCTAAAGATATGGGGAGAAAAATTCCAATAAGATTAGTAAAAGGGGCATATTGGGATTCGGAAATTAAACGAGCTCAAGAGCTTGGTCTCAAACATTATCCAGTTTTTACAGTAAAGGATTATACCGATCTGAGCTACATAGCTTGCGCACGAAAAATTTTAGAAAATACTGAGTTTATTTATCCTCAATTTGCAACTCATAATGCGGTTACAGCAGCAATTATAATTGAGCTTGCCAAAGATAAAAATGGTGATAAGAAATTTGAGTTCCAGAAACTCTATGGTATGGGTAATGCTCTTCATAAAGAGCTACAAAACCATAGAAATGTTAGAATTTATTCACCCGTTGGAACTACTCAAGATTTACTCGCGTATCTTATGCGTAGGATGCTAGAAAATGGAGCATCAGCAAATTTTGTCAGTAAAGTAAATTCTACTGAAATTCCAATTAATGAAATTGTATATGACGTAAGTGATAAGGTATTAGGTATGTTAGACCACGACGATAAGATTGTTTTGCCAGAAAAAATATATCCAAACAGGAAAAATGCTATGGGATATGATTTAGGTTACAAAAGTAACTATGATTACATACAAGAGAAAGTATCCAGCTATTTTGATAAAGTACATAACGTAGGTTCGATCATAGATGGCAAAGAAATAATTAGTGATAAGCATAGTAATGATGGTTTTTGCCCAGCCAAAAGTGCTCAGAAATTTTCATCAATATCAAATGCTGTTGAAGGAGAGATCCAAACTGCTATTCATTCTGCCAGCATAGAATTCTCGGACTGGAGTAGACTTCCAGTCGACAAAAGAGCCTGCATTTTAGAAAAAATTGCCCAATCCTTTGAAGATAATAAGTTCGAACTATATGCAATATTGATAAAAGAAGCTGGCAAATCGATTCATGATGCAATAAATGAAGTAATCGAAGCTATCGACTTTTGTCGTTATTATGCTAATGAAGCACGAGTCATAATGGCAGAGAGAAAGCTGCCTGGCGCTACTGGTGAGCGTAACACCCTAAGCATGCATGGACGTGGGGTATTTTTATGTATCAGTCCATGGAACTTTCCATTCGCAATTTTTGTTGGTCAAATTGTGGCTGCACTTGTTTCTGGTAATACAGTGCTTGCAAAGCCATCCACGCAAACACCTGTTATTGCTAATTTTGCTACTTTGCTTATGCACAGAGCTGGCGTACCAAAATCTGTATTGCAACTTGTGATCACCCCTTCATCTAACATAAGCAAAATTGTCGTTGCTGATGAGAGAATTGCAGGAGTTGTTTTTACTGGATCATGTTCTGCAGCTCAATCCATCAACTCTGTTCTTGCAACCAGGCGCAATGGTATAGTTCCACTAATTGCTGAAACAGGCGGACAAAACGCAATGATTGTTGATAGTTCTGCTCTTCTTGAACAAGTTACAGACGACGTGCTTACATCATCTTTTTACTCTGCGGGGCAAAGATGTTCTGCTCTTAGAATGTTGTATGTGCAGGAAGAAATCTATGATGATTTGCTTGAGATGATCAAAGGAGCTACTGAATTGCTAAAAATTGGTGATACTGCTAATTTTAGTATTGATATTGGCCCAGTGATTGATAAGAAGGCTCAAGATGCTTTGGAACACCATATCCATGATATGAGTATTAAAGATTTTAAAATATTTGTTCACCCACAGGCTGGGGCTATGAAGGATGGTTGTTATTTTTACCCGCATATCATCGAAGTAAAATCAATTAATGATATTTCTGATGAGAAATTTGGCCCAATACTTCACATCACAAAATTTAAGTCAAAGAATTTAGACCAGGTCATTGATGAAATAAATAATTGCGGTTTCGGCTTAACCTTTGGTATTCATTCCCGGATTGAAGAAAAAATAGAATATATTAGAGCTAGAATGAGAGTAGGAAATATATATGCTAATCGTTCAATCGTTGGAGCAAAAGTAGAGTCCCAACCGTTTGGCGGACAAAATAAGTATGGAACTGGTTTTAAAGCTGGAGGACCTCATTATCTACTTAGATTTATGACTGAGCGTACAACAACAGTCAACACAACTGCATTTGGTGGTAATGTTGAGTTGCTAAATGGCTAGGTAGACCAAATCAATTTAAACTTCAATAGCAAGCAAGGAGTAAATTGAAAAATAGTGAGATGTACTACCTCCAAGAACAAAGAGGTGCCAAATTGAGTGGTTAAAGGGTAATTTCTCCCAAAGATAGAATATCACTCCTACGGTATAGAATAACCCCCCGGCAATTAATAAATACACACTTCTTGTTGAAAGACTAATGAATAGCTTGTCTAGTACTATCAGCACTAACCATCCCATTAGCAAATAGTTTATAAAGGCTATCCTTTGCAAAATTTTATTTTTACTACATCTAAAAATGCAACTTACAATAACCAACCCCCAAATGACTGTTATCATTATCAATCCAATAGAACCTTCAATACCTACTAGCATCAAGGGAGAATAGGTTCCCGCAATTAGGAAATATATCGAGAGATGATCAATTTTTTTAAAAAACTGGTTAAACTTTGTATTAGAAAAGGAATGATAGAGCGTCGAAGCTAGATAAAGAGCAATTAGAGTACTTCCAAAGATTATGTAGCTCACTAGATGCAGATATGTGCCTTTAGCATTAGCTTGTTGACAAAGAACAACTAGCCCTACTATGCTTAATAAAGCGCCAGCGCCATGAGTCAGGATGTTAAGCAGCTCTTCCTTAAATCCATACTCGGAAATACGGTTTTTTGTATTATCTGTCAGCATCAAATTAGTACAATTTTTATTCATACGGCTCATTGTCTGCCCTTTTGTGATTTATTGCAAGCATTAAAAAATAGTAATATTTTTCTTAAGTCTGACTTATCAAATCTTCAAGAGATTGCTGACAAACTCCATACGCCTTCCAAGAACAGCCTTCGCAGGCTATGTGAAATTTTTCTACACTCATATGTGTTTTGATTTGTTCTTTAGCTTGTTTCCAAGTAAAGATATCTCCTTCTTTAAGTGATAAAGCAGAAGCATGACCAACATCTAGTTTGCTGATCTTATCTTGTGCTTTACAAACTATTTCATCAATTTTGTTTGGGCAAGCAGAGCATATGCTGTCCATGAATGGTACTACTTCAATTTGTGTTTCTTCATCGTCGTTTAGTTGCTGCACTATTTTTTTGTAATTACGGACAAAACCCAAAGAGTACCCTTTGCCTCGAAAACCTAGGGTACACATAAAATGATGAGGTCTAAACTTTATTGTTTCTGCCATACTGCATGCTTCTTCAGCAATTTCACAGAAGAAGCAGTAAAAATCGCTTTAACAATACCAGGGATAATAAATGGATATAGACCAACCTCGAGTGCTTTATGGCTACCAACAAAAAGTGCAAGTTGTGGCACACCGATTATAAACAAACAAGCAGAACCAATTGCGCTGTAAAGCACTAGCTTTGCCCAACTATCTTCACCAAATTTCTCCCGCATATTAGTTACCAGATATACGCAAAGGATCATACCAAATATATATCCTCCAGAAGGTCCCGCCAAAACATATACGCCCCCCCTAAAGCCAGAAAAAACTGGAACACCTATTGCACCAAGACTAACAAAACCAATCATAGAAGCTATAGCTTCCTTTTTCTCATAACATAGTGCTATGATCAAGACACCAACACTATACAATGTTATTGGTACTGTACCTATCGGTATCTGCACTTGCGCAGAGAGAAAGATAAGCGCTATTCCAAGAACTACTCTAAGCAGCTTATAACTAACCATTGATTGAATTTTATTAGATAAGACACGCATAATCACCCCTTAATATATATAACACGTAAATATATAGGGATTCTACATACGTAATCATGACATGTCAAACTGTTGGCTATCTATTGCTCAGCGTTGACGTTTTTTGGGCTTTGAGCGCTTATGTTTATTCTTACGGGGTGATTTTGTTTTAGGCTGTACTAATTTTTCCTTAATTACTTTTGCCGCACTGATTGCACTTACCTTAGCTTGAATCTTATCCGTTTGTAGAACTTTGGAACTGGGTGACTTGGGAGTTTTATCCTGACCAGATTCTGGTAAGCTAGCCTTTAGTTGGTCTAGATTATTATATTTAGAGAGAGGGTCATGTGCTTTAATAAAATCTTTACCATAGCTTTTAACCGTTCCAACTACCCCTCTACTATCTTGAATTACTTTTTCCGTTTTAAGGACTTCTTGTTTTGCCGTTTCAAAAGCAGCAATAACTTTTTCGGCCGTTGCTCCACGAAATGATCCTTCATTTACCATTTTTTGAATCGCCAATGTTTGTATCCTTTGCTCTCTTGTAGCTTGTGCAAGCTCAATTAAATCGCTGTACCCTGGGGTATCTGGCTTATTTCGTTCTTGATCAATATTTTGTTTAAATTGTAGTCCTATTTCTTCTTTAGTTGCCTGTTTTTTACTTTCACCATAAAGACCAAAAGCAGCTTTACCTACTTTGCCCGCCCCTATAATAGAAGGTGCAAAAACTGCGCTAGACACATTTTTAACAACATCAATAGAATTTTTAAGTAAAGCTTTACCATAAGAACTAATATTTACAGATGAATTAGGTGTTGTATCTATATATCTTTTCGTTAAAGAAGTTTGATTGGTTCGGCTTGGAACGTACAACTTATCTTCTAAAATTCTAGAAAGTATAGGTTCATTTTTAAGTAACTCATTCTGCCGATCTTGGGCATTTCTATTTTTTGTTAAAAGAGAATTTTCTTTTCTTAATAACCTGAGGGTTCTAGTGTCAATAGTATCCATGGTAGCACCTATCGCAATGGCACCAAGCCCAACTACAGTTGCAGGAACAGTTGCAACTGTAGCGCTTGCAAGCACTGTAACTACACCGATAGCACGCCCAACTGCACTACCAGTCACTATTTTAACAGCCGCAGAATCTTTGACATAATTAAAAGTGTTTTTTAGAACTGCTAACCTCGATAGCCCAGGATCTTCATTTGGTGATTTAGACATAATACTTAACCAAAATTAGTTTATTATATATTCATTCAAAACCATGCTTTTAGAAATAAGACCTTGGTAATAAGATTTAGACGGATTGATAAGGAGATTAAGCATTGCAGTTCTGCCCAGCAACATACGATGGTGCATAATATCTCTATTAGTAAGAGTAATCTCAATATCCCAACTCTGACCACCTATCTTAATGGGAGTATGAATAACAGGCCTTATTTGTTTATGACCATTCGAGCTTTTTATCGTCTTCATCCCAATTATTTCTGATCTGCATGGAACACATACCTGATCATTGGCTTGAATTGGATGAATAGAAAACTCCACAAATTCTTTTTGATTTAATTTTATAATCTTTATGTCATAAGCATGAAGCGCAGAAGTTTTTGCTCCTGTATCAACCTTAACTTTAATTAGGGGTATATTAAGTTCTGGTAACTCAGCCCATTCTCTCCACCCAATTAATAATGGATCACCCTTCATTCAAGATCCTCTTGGTAGTCTTCCACACCCTCCGCAACAGCTTCTGCATTCTCAAAAGTCGCAACATGAAATAAAGCATCGCCATTTGTTACCAAAGGCATCATTGTTATTCCAATGATTACACCAGTTTCTCTAGCTCTAACATAGTGTTTCTCTTTGCCTAGTGGGTCAGAAATAAATCCTAACACTTCATTTGCCTTAACTTTGTGCCCTACATTCTTTTTTGCATAAAGACTACCACTGTGAGGAGCCCTAATCCAATGACTGGAAGCCGCATGAAATACTTCCCGACGTTTAGGAATTCTGCGTTTGACCAACTCTTTGTCAAGCATTCCTATATTACACATTGTCCAGAGAATACCATTCTCAGCTGAGCGAATTATCTCTTCATTATATCTAAGAGCTTCTCCCCCTTCGAATAGCAATATTTTTACCCCTTTGTCGGTTGCTGCTTGACGTAAAGAGCCATCTCTCATATTGGAATGAAGTACAACCGGAACTCCAAAAGATTCAGCTAGAGCTTTTATTTCCTTATTATCTAAAAATGCTCTAATCTGTGGCAAGTTGTATCTATGAGCACTGCCAGTATGTAGATCAATGCCATAATCGCATTTTTCTACTATCTCTTTCATAAATTTATAAGCAATTTGACTGGCTAGAGATCCTTTCTTTGATCCAGGAAATACTCTGTTCAAATCGCGTCTATCTGGCAGATATCTAAGGTTACGGTTATAGCCAAATACGTTAATAATAGGTACCGCAATCAGCGTACCCTTTATGGATGAGAGTAATTTTTTACGTTGCAATAATCGTCTAATAGTTTCAACCCCGTTTATCTCATCACCATGAATCGCTGAAGAAATGAAAAGCGTTGGACCATCCTCTTTCCCTCTGATAACTTCAACTGGGATAGTCATCTCGGTATTATCAAATAGCTTCGCAATATGCATTTCAAGGTATTTTCTTTCACCTTTTTTTATCGTAACGCCATCTATAGTCAGAGCTTTGGTCATGAACAATCATCCTTTCATAAATATTCTAGTCTTTGATTTTTTAATAATATCTTTCTCAATGAACTCAATGATTGCATCTGCAACATTTTTGCCTGTGGCACCCTCTATCCCCTTTAAGCCTGGAGATGAATTTACTTCGAGTACAAGAGGGCCTCTCGCAGATCTGATCAAATCAACACCAGCTACCTTAAGTCCCAAAACTTTTGCAGCTTGCACGGCCATTATTCGCTCTTTTGGAGTTATTTTTACTGGGTGGGCAACGCCTCCTGCATGCAGATTAGACCGAAACTCTCCCTCTGGTCCTTGCCTTTTCATCGCCGCCACAACTTTATCACCAATTACAAAACAACGTATATCACTACCTGCAGATTCCTTAATAAATTCTTGCACTAAAAAGTTAGCTTGTAAATCCAAAAACGCATTAATCAAACTTTCTGCTGCCTTAGTGGTTTCTGCAAGTAACACTCCTTTGCCCTGGGTACTTTCAGTCACCTTAACTATCAACGGGGCGCCACCAACAGATTTTATGATGCTTTTAGTAGCACTACCAGAATGCGCATAGCTTGTAACAGGTATATCTACATCTTTTCTAGCAAGAAGTTGATGCGCTCTTAATTTATCTCTTGATCTAGTGATTGAAACTGAGCCATTTAATACATAAATTCCAGCTACCTCAAATTGCCTTAAAACTGCAGTGCCGAATATTGTAATAGATGCTCCAATTCGTGGAATTACTGCATCAAACTCCAGTAATCTCTCTACTTTATCACTTATATAGTGCACATCTGGCTTATTAGCGGTGATATTCATAAAGCATTTAAGTGGATCAACTACTGTAACAGTATGACCTCTTTTCTCTGCCACTTCAATCAATCTACGTGTGGAATAAATTGTCGGGCCGCGTGATAAAATACCTATTTTCATAATTTTTCAATTGAGTTTTTTAGATTTTTGCATTTTATTTTAGTAATGACTATTCATATTTGCTGTCAATACGTTTGTGTATACTAAAATTGATTGAGAATTGGTGCTTTGTTACTAATTAGCCGCCCCGTGCCAAACTTTGCATTTATATTGGCGGTCAAGAAAGCGTCTATACATCTAAATTAGTAACATTTAATGCGTTAGCATTGATAAAATCTCTTCTTGGTTCAACAACACTTCCCATCAAGGTTGAGATTACTTGCTCAGCTTCATCAACATCACCTACCTTCACCTGTAACAGTGTACGTTTTGTAGAATCAAGGGTAGTTTCCCACAACTGCTCTGCATTCATTTCACCAAGACCTTTGAACCGTTGAATGGCTAGACCTTTCTTCCCAAGATCAATTATCAAAGCAAGCAGTTTACTTGGTGTTAATAAATTATAGTTCTGTCCTTTAATTGTGATCTTACATCCACCAATAAATAAATTCTTAAGTGCGCTACCGATCTTATTAACCTGAACAAACTCAGGGGATTCGGCTTGAGCACGATGAAGCATTTTGCTAATCCTTACACCTCTGACAAATCTATAAAACTCTATACTATCACTCAGCACGGCTACTTCCCAATCAGTTTTATCTGGCTCAATTTCACCTAGATTGAGGAGTGATAAAGCTGCTAAAAGCTCAGGAGCTTTATTGACCGAAAAAGATTCCTGGTTAAATAGATCGTTGATTGCTAAACATTCCGCAATCAATGGATCAAATTTTCTTGATAATGAATTTAATCTCTCGCCTAAAATAGTAATTTGATGAAGTAAATCTTTCAGATCTTCACCACTTAAGAGATTGCCATCATTAAGTTCAATATGTGTGTCATTCAGAGCGCTATTAATAAGATATTCTTGCAAAGCCTGTTCATTCTTCAGATATGTTTCAGAGCTGCCACGTTTGACTTTATAAAGAGGAGGCTGAGCGATATATAAATAGCCTTTCTCGATAATTGGCAACATATGACGATAGAAAAATGTCAACAGCAAAGTCCTGATGTGAGATCCATCAACATCCGCATCCGTCATGATAACAATTTTATGATATCTAATTTTATTTGTATCTAATTCTTGCCCTATTCCAGCTCCCAGAGCCGTAATTAAAGTGCCAACCTGTTCTGAAGCAAGCATTCTATCGAATCTAGATCTTTCGACATTTAGAATTTTACCACGCAAAGGAAGGATCGCCTGGGTTTTTCTATCTCTACCTTGTTTTGCAGTACCACCAGCAGAATCTCCCTCAACTATGAAAAGTTCTGATAGAGCTGGATCTTTTTCTTGGCAATCAGCTAGTTTACCAGGTAAATTTGATATTTCTAAAGCTGATTTTCTTCGTGTCAATTCCCTTGCTTTGCGCGCAGCCTCTCTTGCGCTAGCAGCTTCAACTATCTTACCAACGATAGCTTTTGCTTCGGTAGGGTGTTCTTCAAACCATTCCAGAAGCTTTGTGTATACCGCTGACTCAACCACTGGTCTTACTTCTGAAGAAACAAGCTTATCCTTTGTTTGGGATGAAAATTTGGGGTCAGGAACTTTTATTGAAAGAACGCAGGCTAAACCTTCTCTTGAATCGTCTCCAGCCAAAGTTACTTTCATTTTTTTTGCTAAACCATTTTTATCAACGTAAGAAGTAATAACTCTAGTTAAAGCAGATTTAAAAGCTGATAGGTGAGTACCACCATCACGTTGGCGAATATTATTTGTAAAACAAAGAATATTTTCGTGATAAGAGTCGTTCCATTGCATTGCAAAGTCAAGGCTCATGCCCCTTTCATCTTCGCTTGAAGATAAAGAAATGCACGGGTGAAGAGCAATTTTACTACGATTAATATACTCAACATAAGCTTGCACACCGCCTTCATAAAGAAATTCGATTTCTTGTTTTGGATCAAATCTGTCGTCAATTAACAGAATACGTACACCTGAATTAAGGAAGGCAAGTTCTCTTAATCTATTTTCAAGAGTAACAAAATGAAATTCGATGATTTTAAAAATCTCTACAGAAGCCATAAATGTCACTTCGGTACCCTTTTGAGCAACATTATCAAATTCTAATTTCAGTGGTGCCTCGGCTGCTCCATCTTTAAATCGAATAAGATACTGCTTTTGGTCACGCCAAATTCTAAGCTCCAGCCAGTCTGAGAGGGCATTTACCACAGAAACACCAACACCATGTAATCCACCCGATACTTTGTATGAGTTTTGATCGAATTTCCCACCCGCATGGAGCTGAGTCATAATCACTTCAGCTGCCGACACTCCTTCACCTTCATGAATATCGATAGGAATACCGCGACCATTATCTCGAACAGTTACCGAGCCGTTCTTGTTGAGAATTACCTGTACAAGATCACAGTGACCAGCCAGCGCTTCATCTATAGCGTTATCAACAACCTCGTAAACCATGTGATGTAAACCAGAACCATCGTCTGTATCACCGATATACATACCAGGTCTTTTACGAACAGCTTCTAGACCTTTTAGAACTTTAATTGAGTCTGCATCATAGTCTGACGATTTAACTTCTTGTAGATTTGACATTTGTATCCCTAACGTGATAAAAAACTATGGGCTCACTATACTATAGGGTCGTAGTTTTTAAAAGGAAAAATACTATAAAAATGGAGAGAATTATGACTGAACTAAACTTAATCCATCTTGAAGAATGTATGGATGATTATGATCTATTTTTATTTGATCTATGGGGAGTTATAATAGAAGGAGGAGAGACCTATCCCGGAGTAGTGGAAGCACTAAATAAAATAATCGCAAAGAAAGAAGTTATTTTTTTGAGCAATGCACCTCGGCCAGACTTCATAGTGGCTAGAAATTTAAGAAATTGGGGCGTTTTAAATGTAACCCCCGAGATGGTATTAACGTCTGGGGATGTAGCAAGGCAGCTTATAGTTGATTATAGAAAAGAATCACTAAATGACCAAGTTCCCAAAATATTCCACCTTGGTTCAGATCGGAATGACGATATCTTGCTTGAAATAGATTATCTAGCTACTCACAATATAAATGAAGCAGATATATTATTGATGAGTGTATTTCGTGATGATCATGAAGATATTCACGAGTTTGATGATTTTTTAAAAAGGGCAGCACAAATACCGAATTTGTTAAATATTTGCTCTAACCCCGATATAACTATACCCAAACATGGGATTCTGCGATACTGCCCGGGCCATTTCGCCAAGATAATAGAACAACATGGTGGCAATGTGATTTATACTGGCAAGCCCGAAACATCAATATATGATCTTGTTTTTCAACGCAAACCCCAGATAAGTAAAGATCGAATATTGATGATTGGCGACACTTTTGAAACTGACATCCTTGGTGCGAATAGATCTGGAATTCATTCTGCTTTAGTACTTTCTGGTAATTCAGTGACTATTCATAAAATGTACGAATCTTTGACAGATAAACTAATTGCGCTCTCAGAGCATGCAAAAAACATTGATATTTGGCCAACATTCGTAACTCAAATTAGTTAGATAAATGTCACTTCAAGCTGGAGAATATATTCTGTATAATGAAGAAGATTCTAAAAATTTTGCCCTTCAAATTGCAAATGATCTTAAACCAGGCAATATAATAACTTTTAGTGGAGATCTAGGGGCGGGTAAAACATTCCTTTGCCGTCAGATCATTAAACAACTATGCGGCTCTGAAACAAACGTTACAAGTCCAACATTTAACTTGCTTCAAATTTATGATTGGAATGTTTGCTCTATTTACCACTACGATCTCTATCGCCTTAAAAATCCTTCTGAGATTTATGAGCTAGGCATTGAAGAAGCTATGAGCGCTAATATATCCCTTATTGAATGGCCACAACTTATAAAGGCAATTTTGCCAAATGATACCATTGAAATTAACATTGAAATAGTTAATGACAATAAGCGTAGAGTTTTTGTCAAATATAAATAACATTATGATTAGTATTTGATGTAATTAGTTGAATTAGATTATGAAATAAAATACCATTAGTTCATAATTGAGCCTATGTAGAACAGGCCAAATAATACTAATTATGAGTTTTAATAATGAAACCACCAGAGAAAACCCCTCAGGAGCTTGAAAGCGACAAAGCTAATGAGCTTAATAAGCAAATGAGGACAGAAGTAGAGAAGTTAATAGGAGAAGATTTAACCGGTTTAGAAGCTACATCTAAAGCGTTAGCTGAGTTAAGTCAAAGCGTTGCTTATATTGGTAGTAGAGACGATGCAAATTTATTAAGTAAATCTCTTAATGAAGCACTACAAGCCTTCACGCCAGAACAAGCCCAACCATTCATTGACCTCATCCAGAATTATCATAAGGACAATCCAGTAAAACAGACCTTTATAAACTCAGTTGAACCATTTAAAGCTAATGAGCTTAATAAGCAAATGAGGACAGAGTTAGAAGGGTTAGCTGGTAGAAAGTTAGATGCCCCCGAATTATTGATGGTAGCAGAATTAAGCCAAAGTGTTGCCCATATTAGAGATAAGGAGGATGTAGACACTTTAACCAAATGTCTTGATGAAGTAGTCATGAATCTGACTCCTGAGCAAGCACAACCTATTCTTGACTTAGTTAATAAGTATCATGAGAACGATCCTACCAAGCAAGCTCTTGTGAGTCCTGTGGTAAAGAATGTTACTTTAAAAAAGCCTGAGGTAGAAGTTGCACTAGACACCATGGGTTTAGTTAGTAGCGATGAAATCACTCAATCTATTCGTGATAACGTAATAACAAAGCAGCAAGCCTATTTGCAAGGAGAGATTGCAAAGACAATGAGTGTAAAAGATGGGGTTGCCTTTAACAAAAAAACTCCAGAAGAAATGCGAGCTTATTTGGGAACAGAAGAAGGAAAGGCCGCCATAAAAGAGGTGATGAAAACCAAAGAAGCTCAATCAGCAATGAATAAGATTGAGGTCGAGGGTTATAGGGAAATACACAAGATAGAGAGTTTTAAAAATGTTGGGTGGACACAGGAAACAGGCACCAAGTTTCGTATTGCTGAAATCACGAATGATGCAGGGGATATCGTTGCCTCTCTAAAAGAAACTACAGTTAATGCTGCACCAACACAAGTTACGCTTGAAGATGGTACAACAAGAACTGTTAAAAGCTACAGACAAATAGATTTTCCAACAAATCCTAAAGATATTCAAGGGCCAGTGCATTTTTCAATGGCCGTGAAAGATGAAAATGGTAACAATATTTCGGCAAAGGATGCGGTCTATTTTACTGCTCACTACGATGATGCTGGCAAGTTAACTGAGGTGAGCTCACCAGTACCCGTAAAATTCATGGGAGATGGAGATGATGCAATTGGTTACATTGAGCGTAATGGGAAGGTTTATACTCTGCCTGTAACTCAAGGTAAATATAGGGAAATGATGCAACAAGTGGAGCTCAATAACGGTTTAAGTGTAGATTTAGGACAATCGGTTGATTCCGTGAGTGTTCCACCCCGGACTGTAGGGCCAGAACTGCAAGCAGAACCTCTTACCGCTGTTGAGAAAGTCATTGTTAATCCAACATTACAAATAGTAGATCCAACACTCGTTACTGTTGGAAATATACAGCTAGAGCAAGAGTCTAGTCTTCTTGCTCTTAAGGTAGAAGTGCCACTAAAGGAAATGATACTAAAGGTAGAGCACCCAGTAAAGGTAGAAAAACCAGTAGGGGAGGTTAGCTCAATTATTGAAGTTGGCCGCGTGACAATACCAGAACCAACGAAGCTAACAAGAATGACTGCAACTGAGGGAATAATACTAAAAGTCGAGCACCCAACTGTCGTTCAATCTGTTGAAGTTGGCCATGTGTCGATACCAGAACCAACGAAGCTAACAATGATGGCTGTAACTGAGGGAATAATGCTAAAAATAGAGCAACCAATTATTACTAATCCAATTACAGGCGGTATAGTAAGTGCAGCGGTTATAAGTAAAGTACACGAAATTAAAAACGTAGTACTAGGAATTTCAGAACCCAAACCCGAAATAGATAAAGGAAAAGACGCTCTAGACATGCTAAAAAATAAAACTACAAAACAAGCTATGGAAGCTATCTCTACCGCAATAAGTAAGGGAGATGATAAACTAGTTAAAGCTATGATGGATGTTATTAGCCCCCCTGATGGTAAACCTATTGAAGGCGTGCCTGTGGTGGGAAAAATGGCTCTAAACAAAATTTATTTAGAACAAATGGGCTCAACAAAAGGTAAACTTGATCATGAGATAGCTAAGGTGCAGAGAGCGGCAGGAGCTATAGCAGACAAAGCCGGTATTGCAAACCACAAACAAAGCGTGATGAAACCCAAAGCTAGCCAACAAGAACGGTAAGACACATTACGCTAACCTTTACCTCGTCCGCTGAACTTGATTTACCCAACTTTTACGCTTGGGGCGAGATAAGGAGGCAGGATCATAGTGCACTCTGCCATTCCTAATTAGAGGCCTTTAATCAATGGCTTTGAAACTAATTCCTAAATTCCTGCAGATTAATTTCTTACAATTAATCACATATATAGGTATATATAAAACATAACTTTAAGAGAAAGAAACTTATATACATTGGTGCACTTGATTGGAGTTGAACCAACGACCTTTGCCTTCGGAGGGCAACGCTCTATCCAGCTGAGCTACAAGTGCAAAATAAAAGGAGAAACAACATAA
>CAMDSB010000009.1 GCA_945907105.1 Rickettsia typhi
GAAGATTTATATTGCATGTGTATTCATATGCTTTCGAGTATGCGCAGTCATAAGCTAAAATTATTCATCCAACAAGACTGGTCTGGTTCATTCATTAATGTGATTGTATTCTTACCAAGAGAAAGACTTACACCTGAAGTGTATAATGAAATTTGCCATTACTTAACCAAAAAATTTGATAGCGAGATAATATCAGACAATATTACAGTAGTAGCTCAAGATTTTTCCCATCTGTTTATTACTTTGCCAATTCATGATAAGTCAAAACTAGATTTTTCACATGACGAAATGGAAGCTGATTTAATAAAAATAACCACGAACTGGTCAGAAGGTTTATTGCATAAACTTTGTGAGGAATTGGGAGAATATGAAGGTGGTTTAAGACATAGAGAAATTGAACCTTCTTTTCCAACTGAATATAGACATAGGTTTGATGCGGATACGTCAATTGATGACGTGCATCACCTAGAACAAGCGTCGAAGCACGGTAGGTTGATATCAAACTTAGTGGCTGGTGATAATAATGAATTTTTCTTAAAATTTTATAGTCCAGAAGTAAGTCTCACACTCTCTGATACATTGCCTGCTATAGAAAATCTTGGCTTTATAGCCATTGATGAGCAAAGTTTTGCTATTGCTGAGTCATTGGATTTTAAAAAAAGTTGGCTTTACGAATTTAAGCTACAGAGTCCTGTTAAAATTGATGTTCCAGTTGACGTGCTGAAGAATAATATCGAAGAAGCCTTAAGCAAGATGAGCACAGGAGAGCTGGCAAGTGATATTTTAGGAAAGCTTATAGCTCTTGCAGGATTTAATTGGACCAAAGTAAAATTGCTCAAGTCACTTACTCGTTATCTCCATCAAACTGGCTTCATATACGGGAAGGGTTATGTTCAGCAAACCTTAGTGAAGCACCATAAATACTCTAAGCTACTGATGGATTTATTTGAAGCTAGGTTAGATCCACAAGGAGGGTATAAGGATAAAGTTCTAGATCTTTCGTTACACCTGAGTAGCTATCTAGATACTGTCGAAAGTAGTACCGAAGATAAGGTATTGCATAATATGCGCTTAATCATAGAAGCTATTGTAAGAACGAATTTTTACCAAAAAAATAAAGATGGTGGTATCAAGAATTATTTATCATTTAAGTTTGATTCTAGTAAGGTTCCAGATTTACCCTTACCTGTACCATATGCTGAGATTTTTGTTTATTCAAATGAGTTTGAGGGGATTCATCTTCGTGGTGGAAAAGTAGCTAGAGGCGGCCTTCGTTGGTCTGATCGTGGCGAAGATTATCGTACCGAGGTACTGGGGCTTTTAAAAGCTCAGATGACCAAAAATGCTGTTATTGTCCCCGTTGGCTCAAAAGGAACCTTTTACCTTAATTTCTTGCAAAATGATATGAGTCGTGATTCCTATATGCAAAAGGCAGTAGCATGTTATCAAGATTTCTTAAGAGGCTTACTAGATTTAACTGATAATCTTGTGGAGGGAAAGATAGTGCCGCCAACAGATACTGTTATTTATGATGATGAGAATCCATACTTAGTAGTAGCTGCAGACAAAGGTACAGCAACTTTTTCAGATTATGCTAATGCTGTCTCCCAGGAATATAATTTTTGGCTAAGAGATGCCTTTGCTTCCGGTGGATCGCGTGGTTATGATCATAAAAAAATGGGTATTACTGCTAAAGGAGCGTGGATATCAGTTGTTTTACATTTTCAGGATAAGGGTATAAATGTACAAAAAGAACCATTTACTGTAGTAGGAATAGGCGACATGTCAGGAGACGTATTTGGTAATGGTATGCTTTTGTCAAAATATATTAAACTAGTTGCTGCTTTTAATCATGAACATATTTTTATTGATCCAAATCCTGATTATGAAAGTAGTTATAAAGAGAGACAAAGGTTATTTGACTTACCAAGAAGTAAGTGGAATGATTATAATAGCTCTCTTATTTCAAAAGGAGGGGCGGTTTTTGAAAGGTCGGCTAAAGTAATAAATATTTCACCGGAAATACAAGAGCTATTGAATATTTATAAAGATCATATTGTCCCAGACGAATTAATCAGAGCTATTATAAAAGCTAAAGTTGATCTGATATGGAATGGAGGGATAGGTACTTATATTAAAGCTTCCTTAGAAAACAATATTGATATCGGTGATAAGACAAATGATTTATTGAGAATAAACGGTAATGAAGTTAGAGCAAGGGTGATTGCTGAAGGCGGCAATGTTGGGGTGTCTCAACTTGGAAGAATTGAATATGCATTAAATGGTGGCGCTATTAATACAGACTTCATTGATAATTCTGCTGGTGTTGATTGTTCTGACCACGAGGTAAACATAAAAATTGCTCTTAATTTAGCTGTTGCAAAAGGCAAAATTACTACACAGGAGCGCAATGATTTATTAGTCAAGATGACAAAACAAGTTGAAGATCTAGTTCTTGTTGATAATTACGACCAAAATCTTGCTATAACAATCTCTGCATTATCACCTTCGCTTAATCTCGAATCTTTTAGTCAGTTAATGAAAGAGCTTGAGAAAGAAGGATTACTAGACAGAGAAGTAGAATTTTTGCCTAATAAGGCAGAATTATCAAGAAGATCTATTGCTAATGAAGGGATGACAAGACCAGAATTAGCAGTTTTGCTATCTTATAGCAAAATGTCCCTAGATCGTGATTTGAATTCATTTCAACTTACTAAAGATAAGCATTTCAAAAATCATTTGCTTGAGTATTTTCCAAAAATAATGCAAGAAAAATTCAAAGAGGAAATAGAAAATCATCCACTAAAACAGGAGATAATCCGAACTGTTATTGCCAATACAATGATTAATAAACTTGGCGGATCTGTAATTAGTGCCATAAAGCGTGAAACGGGCGGGCATCTGTGTGATATAGCCAGAGCTCACGAAGTTGTGGCGGGGATCTTTGATCTGCAGGATCTTTGGAAAGAGGTCGGTAAGCTTGGTAATAATATCCCTACAATTATTAAAGTGGAGATGTTTTCTGATTTAGGAAAAATAATGCGTCGTGGAATTAGTTGGTTTGTAAGAAATATTAAGTCGCCAATACACATTACTGATACAATTGAAGAATATAGGCAGCAGACAGAAGAGCTGAGTAGCATTATCAGCAAGCTTTTAGTAGGTGGAGCGAAGACGAGATTTTTTAATAAAATTGAGCATTATACTAATTCGTCAGTAGATAAGAAGCTTGCGAAGTCTATTGCTACTCTTGAAGTGTTAGTTTCGGCATTTGATATAATATATATTGCTAAGCAGACAAGTGCTAAAAATGAAGATATAGCCAATTTATATTTTGAATGTGGTGATATTCTTAACATTGATTGGCTTCGAGATTCCTGTGAGGCGCAAATTAATGGATCTTATTGGAATAGATTATCTGTTCAATCTCTAAAAGATGATTTTTATGACAAACAAAGAAGATTAGTAATAGAGATTGTTGCTAATGGTCAAAAATCTGTTAGTTTTAAGTCGTGGTTAAAAATTAATATAACGCATGCGAATATATTTACGAATTTTATTGAAGAAGTAAAGATGCAAGAATCGATTAATATTAATATGATAATACTCGCAAATAAGAAATTAGAAATTTTCTTAAGAAAGTTAAAGGCAAGTCAATGACATCAAAATTAAGAGAAGCTAGAGAAAGTGCTGGCTATACTGTAGAGCAAGTGGCAGAGATTCTTAAAATAAGAAAGCAGTATATACTAGGTCTAGAAGAAGAAAATTTTAGCGATATACCAGGGCAAGTATATATTGATGGCTATACAAAAATATACTATGAATTTCTTGGCTTAGAGATAAATGATGACAATAATCATACTGTTATCAGGCCCTGTGAATCAGGAAAAAAAAGTATTTTCAAACAAAAATTAGTCTTGCTTCTATCGGTGATAATGTTGATTGTAACAGTAGGAATTTATTCAGTTTTGAAAAAAAATGAAGTAGACTACTCTAGTAATGACTTAATAGAAAATATTATTTATGAAAATGGAAGTAACCAAGTATGATCTATTTGATTTGATTCATCAGACGGATAGGAAAATTGATGAATTGCTAAATAAAATTTCTAAGCAAGAGCAAAGGATTTTAGATTTAGAAACTCAAAACAATGATTTAAAGCGCGGTAATCAGGAAACTCTTAGTCAGATTAAAGAATATATAAAAGAATTAGAACAAATTAGAAACCACTATGTCGATAGTAACAATAGTTCTGAGCGGTAAAGACTTTAAACTTGCTTGTTCTGAGGCAAGTAAAGATAGATTAGTTATGCTCTCTCAAAAGCTTGATACTGAGATTAAAGAAATGTCAGCGGCTAATCAATATGCATCGCTTGAACTGCTATTGGTTATGATAGCATTAAAACATCTGGATCAAAGGCAGTCCCAAATGCAACTGTCTGGAGGAGAGGTTTTAGAAAGTGCAAATGTAGATTTCCAACAACAGCTTTCCTCAATTTTCTCAGAATTAAAGATTGTAGCTGAGAAACTTGAAAAGTTCTAAGCCGTAAACCTGATTCAGGTGTTAAGCTTGGTTATTATGGGTTACTAATAACTTAAAATAAGCATATCTCGCGTAATTTTAAAGTCTTTGAAATTTCCTATTAAGCTCATACCTAGCAACGAAATGTCTAATCCTCCAGAAGTGATATGAGCCTCAAGATTATGGAAAGTTCTCTTGTTGCCGATGGTCAGTTGATCAATTCGAACTGGCGCAGCATAGCTGACTCCATTAGCTGTACTATATTTTTGAGTATACTTTAACTTAGAGACATTAAACCCTAGCTTTTGTGCATCCTCTTTGGTAAGCGCGATATCAGTTGCCCCAGTATCTACTAAAAATGTAATTTTTTGATTATTTTTTGTTGTTGCATCAAGATAAAAATGCCCATTGTTACTTCGTGCAATGATTAGTTGTCCTTGCTGATTTGTCCAGCTGTAAGATGGTACCAATACCGATAATACCCTTTCTTTTAACGACCCCAGCTCAAATCTGAAGGCGTACAATATAATTAGAACAGAAAAAATCACGCCCCACAATATTACATTTGCAAAAGAGTTAGCCCCCTTATTTCTCCTTAAATACATGAATATAAGGAACGCAAGAAATAATGTTAACGAGAGTGCTCTTAAGGTATCGTGAGAATCAATGACTATTACCTTTTTTTAATTACACTACATCAGATTCTATCACAAAACACTTAATTATGCTAACTAACCCATCTAGTTGATTAGAGAAGATAATCAAACTTAGCTATTATGATCGATTTTGTTGCATGGAATACACTGAATGTGATAGCATGCATAATATAATTATTTAGGAGTAAATAAAATGACTAAAGGACAAGATAAAAAGAAAGAAGCAAAAAAAGAACCGACTCACAAGTCAATAAAAGAAAAACGCGCAGCTAAAAATGCTAAAAAAGCTGCGAAATAGTTATGACGCCAAAGTATTACTTATCAGTGCTTTGGCGTAGAATTCAAGTAAATATATCCAGTTGGTTTTTTAGCCATAATTTGGCTTGTGTTGACAAGATAGATGATATGTTATCATCTATAGATTGATAATATTTTTTTAAATATGAAATTTCATACTGGTTTAGCATAGTAAAATCGATTAGTTCTTTTGCGTAAGGAACTAAAGTAAGCATTTCAAATTCTAAAAATTCCGGTAAAACTGAGTTTTTAGCAAACATCAAATTTTCTATCCTAATTCCGAATTCTCCTGGTAAATAATATCCTGGTTCATTAGAGACTACCATACCAGCTTTAATTCGGGCCCCGTAACCGGTTAAACTAATACTTTGGGGTCCTTCATGCACACTTAAGAAGCTTCCAACCCCATGGCCTGTTCCGTGAGCATAATCTAGACCACATTGCCACAGATATTGTCGTGCTAAAATATCAAGATTTGCTCCGGTTACTTTTTCTTGAGGAAATCTTGCCATGGCAAGAGCTATATGACCCTTTAGTACATTGGTATAGAATTTTTTATAGTCTGGCTTAATTTTGCCAATAGCTACTGTTCGTGTAATATCAGTTGTTGCCCCCAAATATTGTGCACCTGAATCAATTAGTAATAAGCCGTCACCCTTTATTTTTTTTGCTTTATTTTGATTTGCTCTGTAGTGAATAATAGCTCCATTCTCTTGGAATCCACAAATGGTTGGAAAGCTATCGTAAATATATCCCTCTCTCTTACCTCTAAATTTAGTTAGTGTGAGCCCTAAATCATATTCACTAAGAGAACTAATATCTTCACTCGAAATAAAACTTAGCATCTCACATACAGCCACAGCATCTTGAATATGGCCTTGTTTCATGCCCTCAATTTCTATAGGGTTTTTACAGGCTTTCCAAAGCATGCAAGGATTCGAGATATGCTTGAATTGGCGTTGCTCAATTATTGAAGACGTATAAATAGAGCATTGAGTAGGATCGAATAGAATAGGGTTATTTCCAATAGTATTTATTATTTCAGGAAAATCAATTTCTGGTAATATGATAAGCTCATCTCGTATCAACGCGGCATCGAAACGCTTTTCATCGGTAAATAAATAAGCTTTATCCCGCGTAAGGATCATATTTGCCAGTAACAAGGGAGAAAATTCAATATCGCTAGCTCTAATGTTGAATAGCCAGCAAACAGAGGCAGGATCACAAATTACTAAGGCGTCAGCGTTATTTTCTTCAATCACATAGCGACATTGTTGAATCTTATCCTTCCACTCTAGTCCAGCGTATTGAATGGGGTAATCAAATATTTTTGAGTTGGGTAGGGGCGGTTGATCGACCCAAATTTCATCAATTAAATTAGGACTATAATCTTTTAGATTTAGCCTAGAAAATTTTTGTAAACTAGTGTGGGTGAATAGTTTGGGATCATAGCCTATCGTAGCCTCGTCATCGAGAAAATCATCCCAAGCAAAAGATGCAATAAGTTGCTGATGATATATCACAAATAGCTCCTGATTTAGCTCAGTCTCACATTGGGTGATATATCTTCCATCAGTAAAAAATAATACTGTATTTTCTAAGACTAATGCTAGGCCATTCGACCCAGTAAAGCCAGTTATATACTCGAGCCTTTTTGCATAAAGAGGGGTATATTCGCTTAAATATTCATCAGAGGATGGTATAAGATATCCATCAAAGCCATGTGTTGCCATTTTCTGGCGTAATAAAGTTAATCTATTTTTGATCATTTACTTTCTTCTTTAACAATTTTTATCCATTCCTCTTCTGAGATAATCTTTATTCCAAGCTCGATAGCTTTTTTTAATTTACTCCCAGCTTTATCGCCGGCAACAACTAAATTAGTGCTGCTTGAGATAGAATTAGAAACTTTGGCTCCCATTTTTTCTGCTTGAGCTTTGATTTCGCTTCTAGAAAGGTTTGCCAGGCTGCCTGTGAATACAATAATTTGCCCGGACAATGCCGTTGAATTCGAACTATCTTTAAAATCAGCAATATCCAAGATATTTAACAGTTCATTAATAGTAGTAACATTTTGCTGGCACTCAAAGAAATGAGTGATATCTATAAGTATTTTATTACCTATCCCGTCTAAATTATCTAATAAATCAAATGTTTCTCGATCTCCTTGTGCTAATTTTAGCATCGAATCGAAAAAGCGTTGAGCTGACAGGAATTCTTTAGCAAGTATTTTTGCGTTACTCTCACCAATATGTCTAATGCCAAGCGCGTAGATGAATTTAGATAAGGTAACTTGTTTTGATTTTTCGATATTATCAAAAAGATTTTGTGCCGATTTTGCGCCCCAGCCTGGCATATTTTCTAGTTTAACCAAAGAAGAATTATTTAATTCGCGTAACTGAAAAATATCCGCGGGGTTTTTGATCAAACCTTTCTCTAAAAAAAACTCTACTTGTTTTGTTCCCATGCCGTCTATATCAATTGCGTTTTTGGAGACAAAATGCTTGATCGATTCACTTAATTGTTTTGGGCAGTTGAGCCCATTATCGCATCTTAGTATTATCTCTATTGGATCAATATGTAGTTTAGATCCACATGAGGGGCACTTCTTAGGAGGAATAAATTTTACAAGATACTCAGCTCTTTTTGTAAGATTAATTCCAGTGATTTTGGGTATAACATCACCTGCTCTATGCAGTAATACGGTGTCTCCAACTCTTATATCCAATCTTTCGATTTCTTGAAAATTATGCAAAGTCGCACGTGATACACTTACTCCCCCAATATTTATTGGCTCAAGCTCGGCAACGGGTGTTAAAGTCCCGGTCCTACCAACTTGAATTGTAATATCATTAAGCCTGGTTTGTCCAATAATTGCAGGAAATTTATGGGCAGTAGCAAAACGTGGGCTCCTGGCGATAAAGCCTAATCTATTTTGAAAATCAAACTCATTAACCTTGTAAACAACCCCATCTATTTCGTATGCAAGATTCTCGCGCAGCAATTGTAGTTTGTTATAAAATTCTAATATTTCTTCTAGAGAGTGTGATAGGCTAGATAGTTGATTGGTTCTAAACCCCATTTGGGAAAGGCTAGCAAGTAATTGTTCTTGGGTATCAGCAAATTGATCGCTACAGTAACCAATGGCATAAACAAAATATTTAAGCGGTCTGCTTGCCGTGATATTTGTATCAAGTTGACGCAATGAACCAGCGGCTGAATTTCTTGGATTGGCAAATTTATTTTTTCCTTCTGCCACTTGTTTGGAGTTCAAAAGTTCAAAATCTTGTTTTTCAATAAAAATTTCGCCCCTAACTTCAAGAAATTCAGGGGCGTTTTTTATATGATGAGGCAAACCAGGGATAGTCTGAATATTTTGTGTTATGTCCTCGCCAACATATCCGTCTCCCCTAGTAGAGCCTATTGTTAATTTTCCATGTTCATACGTCGCAGAAAATGAAACACCATCTATTTTTGGTTCACAAAAAATAGCTGGGAAATGATTAATTGAAAGAAAACGTTTGATGCGCTCGATAAACTCTGCCACATCTTCGTAAGAAAAACTATTACCTAGAGATAACATAGGTATTTTATGTTCGTGTTTGCTAAATTTATCTAAAATTTTAGAACCTACAGTGTTCGTTGGACTATCGTCTGATTTAAATTGAGGAAATAACTCCTCAAGTTTTAGCAGGGTTTGAAACAATTGATCATACTCTGCGTCCGAAATGCTTGGGGCATCGTTAATATAATACTGATGATTATGCTTTTTTATCTGCTCAGTTAGTTGTGCTATTTCAATTTTAGCTTTTTGAGGATCTATTTGGTCTATCATATTATATCTAAACCAATGTCAGCGGAGGTTGGAGAATGGGTTATTTGGCCTACCGAAATTACATCAACGCCAGCCTGAGCGATAGATTTTACAGTGTCAAGAGATACATTGCCCGAGGCTTCAATAATGGCCTTGTTGCCAATGAGTTTGACTGCCTCATGAATTTGGTCGATGGACATATTGTCTAGCATGATTATATCCACACCTTCTGCCAGGGATTCTTTTACTTGCTCAAAAGTATCGCATTCAATTTCGATACGTGTGTAATGAGGTCTATATAATTTGGCTTTTTGTAATGCTTTGGTAACTCCACCACAAATGGCAATATGATTATCTTTTATTAAGATACTACTATCTAGGCTAAGTCTATGGTTATAGCCCCCACCACAAGTTACTGCATATTTCTGCAATTGTCTTAGCAGGGGTATAGTTTTTCTAGTGTCAAATATTTTAGCTTTTGTTTCTCTAACTTGCTCTACATACTTACTAGTTGTAGTAGCGATCCCGCTCAAATGTTGTATGTAATTTAAAATTATTCTTTCAAGTAGTAACACTTCTGTTGCCTCACCCGACCCAAAAATGATTGTTGCATTTTCTTTCACTATTTCAGAATCATTATAATGAATTTGATATTTGATAGAAGAGTACTCTTTAAAATAATATTGGGCTATTTGTATGCCACATAACACTAGATTTTGCCTTGCGTTAATTGCAAATTTAACTTCTGTCCCATTCCTTATTACTGCGTTTGAAGTGATATCTCCCTTTGTGCCGTAGTCTTCTTTGAAGCTATCATCAAGTAATTTGTGTAAGGTGCGTATTTGTAGTTGCATAATAATCTCACTTAGTAAATCTTATTCCTTCAGTAAATATATACTATTATTTTTTTTCTGGTAGCCAGTATTAAATAGTAATAGTAATGTGCGCTTTAAATAATATGGAAGTATGATGCATTGGAGTGATATAGAAAGAATTGCCATCGAGCTGGAAGAGACTTACTCTGAAGAGGAAATCCCTGAATATAATTTACCATATCTAGAAGAAATGGTGTTATCTTTGCCAACTTTTGAGGATCATGAAGTAGAGGTAAAAGAAACTACTTTAAAGAAAATTATTGAGTATTGGATTGATATAAGAAATGAACAATAAAATTATATTGTTTTAAAAAAATAGTACAAAAACTTGTGTAAAATAATTTTTGCACAATATTCAAGTTTTTGCTAGCTTTTCCTTTTTAGTCGGAATATAAGTGTTTATTAGCTGGATTTTTGGAAAGTCCGGCAGGCCACTTTTAGTTTATCAAAGAGGGAATAATATGGAAAAAGACAAGGCTTTGGCAGCGGCGCTGAGCCAAATTGAGAAAAGTTACGGCAAGGGGTCAGTAATGATACTTGGTCAGCGTCAAGAAATGAATATTGAATCTATTCCTACAGGGTCAGTAGGTCTTGACGTTGCGCTTGGAGTTGGTGGTTTACCAAAAGGAAGAATTATAGAAATTTTTGGCCCAGAGAGTTCTGGTAAAACAACATTAACTTTACATGTAATTGCTGAAGCTCAAAAAAAGGGCGGAACATGTGCATTTATTGATGCTGAGCACGCGCTCGATCCGGTGTATGCTAAAAAACTAGGAGTAAATATTGATGAGTTGATTATTTCTCAACCAGATACTGGTGAACAAGCCTTGGAGATTACTGATACATTGGTTCGTTCGGGAGCTATAGATCTAATAGTTATTGATAGTGTGGCCGCATTGGTTCCGAAAGCCGAAATAGATGGCGAAATGGGTGACTCTCATATGGGGTTGCAAGCGAGGTTGATGAGCCAAGCTTTGAGAAAGCTTACAGCTTCGACTTCAAGAACTAATTGTACGATTATTTTTATTAATCAGATTAGGATGAAAATTGGGGTTATGTTTGGTAACCCTGAAACTACTACTGGTGGCAACGCTTTGAAGTTCTATGCATCAGTGAGAATAGATATCAGGAGAGTTGGGTCGATCAAAGATAAAGAAGAAGTAGTTGGTAATCAAACGAGAGTAAAAATAGTAAAAAACAAAGTTTCTCCGCCGTTTAAAGTAGTAGATTTTGATATCATGTATAATCGGGGAATATCAAAAGAAGGCGAATTAGTGGATATTGGGGTAAAGCACGAGATTGTAGAGAAATCTGGTGCTTGGTTTTCTTATAATGGTATAAGAATTGGCCAAGGACGTGAAAATGCTAAGCAATTTATGAGGGACAATCCAAAAGTTGCAAGTGAATTAGAGGAGAAAATAAAAGCTCATCTACTAAATTTAGGGGGTGGCTTTGTAATTGCAGATGATGCAGAAGAAAATGTAACTCACGACGAGATATAAATATAAATTAAAGAGCAAAAAATGATAAATTTGTCTGGTAATAATGTATTGGTAACCGGAGCGAGCGGGGGAATAGGTAGCGCAATTGTTAGGCTTGTGCACAAACTTGGGGCGCATGTATACATTAGCGGTAGTAATCTAGAAAAGCTTGAGCTGCTAGGAAAAGAACTGGGTAATAATTACACAATTAAGCAATGTAACCTCAGTGATGCTGCCGCGTGTAATGCATTATTAGATGACATTGAGAAAATTGATGTACTTGTCTGTAATGCGGGGATAACTAGAGATAATTTAGCGATTAAAATGACGGATGAAGATTTTGATGAAGTCATTAAGGTTAATTTGAAGGCCGGTTTTATTCTAAATAGAGCCGCAATTAAGAAAATGATGCGCGTACGATATGGGCGCATCATTAATATAGCATCTATTGTCGGTGTATCTGGCAACCCTGGTCAAGCTAACTATTGTGCTTCGAAAGCTGGACTCATTGGTATGACCAAATCTTTGGCTCTTGAAGTTGCTAGTAGGGGTATAACTATCAATGCTGTGGCTCCTGGTTTTATAGAATCAAGTATGACATCCGCTTTAACAGATGCGCAGAGAGATGCAATTATACAAAAAATCCCTACTAAAACTCTAGGTAGGCCGGAAGATGTAGCATATACGGTAGCTTATTTGGCAAGTCCGGTTTCTTCCTATATAACAGGACAAACTATTCATGTTAATGGTGGTATGTTGTTGGTTTGAAGATTTTTTATTCTAGCAAAAGATTTTTTTTTGTGGTAAAAGAATGAAACCAGGAATTTTGGTAGCCGAAATTTCTATGACAAAGAAACTAAAAAGGGTTTTTAAATATGAGCGATAATATCGAACAAAAGGTTATCAGAACTGTTGCTGAAACGCTAAGAATTGAAGCAACTAGTATATCTCTAGAGTCTAAATTCGTTGATGATTTGGGTGCAGACAGCTTAGATTTAGTTGAGCTGATGATGGCAATAGAAGCTG
The DNA here is from genome assembly GCA_945907105.1 of Rickettsia typhi. Classification (GTDB taxonomy): domain Bacteria; phylum Pseudomonadota; class Alphaproteobacteria; order Rickettsiales; family Rickettsiaceae; genus Megaera_A. The sequence continues at coordinate 12,672 of CAMDSB010000009.1, forward strand.
CTTTTGGTTGCGATATTCCCGATGAAGAAGCTGGTAAAATCTTAACAGTATCTGATGCTGTTCAATATGTGCAAAAGCACATTAGTGCATAATACCGCTACAGAAAACTAAGAGATTGATGGGTATGTCACTAAGAAGAGTAGTAATAACAGGAGTTGGTTCTGTAACTTCACTTGGACAAAATGTGCCAGATACATGGTCTGGCATATTGTCTGGCAAGAGTGGAGTGAAGGTTATTACTGAGTTCGATACCAGTAAACTGCCGTGCAAAATAGCCTCTATGGTTAGCGATTTTGACCCAGAAAAATATGTTCCAGCCCGTGAACTTAGAAAAATGGATAGATTTATTCATTTTGGTCTTGTTGCAGCTATTGAAGCTATCGAAGATAGTGGTTGGAAACCAGAAGATGAGCTATCCAAAGAACGTACGGGAGTTATGATAGGCTCTGGTATAGGAGGGCTTGGCATGATTGAAAGGACTTCTCTAGAATTTCATAATCATGAAAACCCGAAGGTAAGTCCTTATTTTATTCCCGCTTCTCTTATAAATTTAATATCTGGGCATATTTCTATAATGTATGGCTTTTCTGGTCCAAATAGTGCAGTAGTAACTGCTTGCTCTACAGGAGCTCACGCTATAGGAGATGCTGCAAGAATGATCAAATATGGCGATGCAGATGTTATGGTTGCTGGCGGTGCAGAAGCTCCGGTTACGCCAGTGGGTATGGCTGGTTTTGCTTCTGCCAGAGCCCTTGCAATCGATTTTAATGATAGTCCAGCTAGCGCTTCAAGACCTTGGGACAAAGATCACGCTGGTTTTGTCATGGGCGAGGGTTCGGGTATAGTAGTTTTGGAAGAATATGAGCACGCTCTAAAAAGAGGTGCAAAGATTTACGCTGAAGTTTGTGGTTATGGTTTGACTGGCGATGCTTTTCATATGACTTTGCCAAGTGGACGTGGGGCATTTAGAGCCATGGAAAATGCCTTAAAAGACGCTAAGGTCAGTCCCGAGGATGTGAACTACATAAATGCGCATGGAACATCTACAAAAGCGGGTGATTCCGTAGAGCTTATAGCTGTGCAAACTTTGTTTGAAGGTAATAAGTCGATTAAAATGTCATCAACCAAATCATCTATTGGCCATCTGCTTGGTGCGGCAGGTAGCGTTGAAGCAATATTTGCCGCGTTAGCAATACGTGATCAAATCGCTCCCCCTACATTAAATCTGCATAATCCTATTGATGAGGCGAAGATTAATTTGGTGCCACTAGTTGCCCAAGAAACAAAAATAGAATACGTGTTATCAAACTCATTTGGTTTCGGTGGAACTAATGCAAGCCTTCTGTTACGCAAGGTATAGGGCGTAGTCATGGTTTAGGCTACGAGCGCTTTAGAGTTAGTACCCGCCTTAATAAATTCTAACACTCTCTACTTATATTGTAGCTGTAAAGTGGAATTCAATCTTACACAATTAGCTTTGTTGTTATTGAGTTATCCCGCTTTTGCTTTTTTATATGTCAATAAGCTGTGCGTGCATAAAGGTACAAAAAATAGGGTGTTTACACCATCATGAAGGAAAATCACCTTTTCCTAAAGAAAGAGCTAAATAAAATCGCTCTGTATTTAGTTGATTTAAACGGAGATAACCCAGGATCTTAATAATTTTTTTTGGTGACACAGTAAAAAGCGATGGACTTAAAATTGTGAGTCTACTTAAAAATGTAATAATCTAAGCAGAAGATTTTTATTTAAAAAAACAATGGTGAGCCCGCCGGGGCTCGAACCCGGGACAACCTGATTAAAAGTCAAGTGCTCTACCAGCTGAGCTACGGGCTCACAAGTAATATCATCTTTATTCGAAAGGTTGAATAGATGATACACAACAAATAGCCAAAGCTATTATTTGGGCCGCGTGTTTGTTACTTAGAGCGCAACAAAAAAACTCACCACTGTTAATAAATATCTAGGGACGCTAGTAACTCAAGAGCTAATTTTGAGTTCTAAAGTGTTCATTAGTTCCTTAGAAATTGTGTTTTACTTTATGGTGGAAAAACGGTAATATGTCAACAATTATTTTATAAAATATAAGCTAATTAATTATGGACAATAAAGATCGATACTCGGATGTTGTGATAATTGTTCCTTCAAGAATCGGCTCTACAAGACTTCCTCGAAAAGCTTTAGCAAAAATTGGGGATAAAACCTTAATTGAGCACGTGGTGCAGAGAATTAAGTCTGGTTTTGATGGTAATTTGTATGTTGCTACGGATTCTGATGAGATAGCTAGTTTAGTTAAACACTCTGGGGCAATAGCTATAATGACAGCTGAAGCTTGCCCTACTGGTTCAGATCGTGTCTTTCAGGCGTTTCAAACTATCCCACATCATGATAAAATAAAATACGTGATAAACGTCCAAGGGGATATGCCATTTGTTGATTTGCTAGTAATTGGACAGATTATTACCATGCTAAAGACTGAAGAGTATGATATTGTTACTTCTGGAGTTAGGGTTGGTAGAGATATTGCTCAATCAGAATCGAATGTTAAGGTGATTGTAGATAAACAAGGTAAAGCATTATATTTTTCAAGAAGCATGATTCCGCATGGAGGAGAAGAGTTTTTGTATCACGTGGGTATTTATGGATTCAAAAGCCAAGCACTGGAGAAATTTATAAAACTAGAACAGAGCAAATATGAAATTTGTGAAAAGCTTGAGCAACTTAGGGCTCTTGAGAACGGTATGAAGATTGGTGTCTGCATATCTGATGAGATACCTTTATCTGTTGACACTAAAGAAGACCTTGAAAAGGCTAATCTTTATTATAGTAAAATATGTGGATTTATGGCTCAAAGCTTGTCTACTAAGTGACTATATAGTGCAGGCAGCGAAGAGGTCTTGGAAACTTCATAGCTTTGATCTTTATGGCTGGTGTTGTTTTATAATTTGATACGTTCCCTTCGAAATTAAATCAGTATGAAAAAACTATATCAAATCTTAGATATCCAATCAAAAAACTATCTAACTGTCATCAAATATCTTAATGAGGCAGGAGCGCAAGTAAGACTCGTTGGCGGTGTTGTGAGAGATACCTTGCTTGGAGTACCAATAAAAGATATTGATATGGCAACTGACTTTACACCAGTCCAAGTTACTAGAGTCCTGGAATCTCATGGAGTAAAAATCATACCCACTGGTATAAATTTTGGCACAGTTTCGGCTCTTGTTAATGATGAAGTTTTTGAAATCACTACTTTAAGAAAGGATTTATTATGCGATGGTAGGCATGCCCATGTTGAGTATAGTAATGACTTTAGAGAGGATGCAGAGCGCCGAGATTTTACGATTAATGCGCTGAGCTACTGTCCAGTAAAACACGAAATATACGACTATTTCAGTGGTATTGATGATCTAAATAATCGCAAAGTTATATTTATTGGTAGTGCTGACGCGAGAATTAAGGAAGATTACTTGCGAATACTGAGGTTTTTTAGGTTTTCCTGCAAATACGCGAATGAAATAGATGATGAAGCTCTTGGAGCTTGCGTCAGATTTAAAGCTCAGCTTAAATTGCTTTCAGGTGAGCGAATTAAGAGTGAAATGGATAATATACTGTCTCTTGATCGTAGCCCGTATATTTTAGCAACAATGTACGATTCAGGGATTATGGAAGCTATTTTCCCTGTTATTAAATATGATCAAGCTTTGCACCTAAAGGCTATTAAAGTGACTAAGTTATTTAATACACAAGTTGATTTGACAGTCATATATGCACTCTTGTTTGATATTTCTTTGAAAGAACTATTGAAACTGAAGTTTTCCAGAGCATCGGCAATGAGAGTAATAAAACTTCTGCAGCTAAAAGAATCGTTAGGAGAAAAATCTCTGACATTATTATTAAAAACGATTTGGCTTGAAGATAAGTCTTTTGTAAGTTATTTTGTTTTTGCTTCAACTTTGCTTGAAGATAATAAGGTTGTTTACGACTTATTTTTATCCTTAAAAAATAGTAGTATTCCAAAATTTCCACTTGATGGAAGTGACTTGATAAAATTAGGCTACGTTGGCAAGAGGCTTGGTAAATTAATAAAAAATTTGAAAGACAAATGGATAGAAAGCGATTTTGCTTTGAATAAAGAACAACTGATTAATATGGTTAAAAACAGTGAAATATAGATTAGTACTATTGTTATTGATTTTGGTAAGTAACTTTTCAGCCAATGCGAAACCTAAAATAGTAACTAGCATTACGCCTGTTGCTAGTTTAGTTGCTATGCTAACTGAAGATGAAGCTGATGTGGTTGCAATTAACATCTCGTCTGGATGTCCGCATCACTATCAGATGAGGCCCTCTGATAAACCAAAGATTTTTGAGTCCAAAATGTTGATTTATATAGATGATAGTTTTGATAGTTTTGCTGCAAAATTAGCCGAAAAATTTGAAGGTAAAGTCGTAAAAATTAGTAGCTTTGGATCGTTAAATTTTCAAGACGGAAAGGAAGGGATAAATTGGCACTTTTGGCTTGATCTTAATAATGTTTTGGCTTTTCATGATGAGCTTGCAGCTATTCTTATAAAAGAAATTCCTGACCTCAAAACAGTTGTAGAGTCCAACAAAAGCAAAGCTCGTGCTAAAATCAAGTCACTAATTCAACTTAAAGGGCATGAACTAGCTGCGATTAAAGATATAGTAGTGGTAAGTGATAGCCTTGAGCATTTTTTCAAGGATGTTGATGCTGACGTTGTTAAATTATATAAAAAAACACATTCAAGTTTAAGGGATTATAATGACATTGAATATACTTTAGGCAATGACACTGCTCAATGTATAGTGATTGATTCAGCTCAAGATGATAGCGTATATAAGAAGTTCAACAAAAAAATGGTTAAATTGGACTCTGAAAATTGGATCAATGATGAGAGGGACGGGGTGAGAGTTGACTTATTTTCCAGGAAGTATCTGGAAATGATAGAGCTATTGAAAGGGTGTATAGATAAAAGTTAACTAGAGCCGATGTAACATAATCTCAGTATCTAATATTATTGGTCAGAGCGTGCAAAGTATGTTGCTAATATAATAAAATAGTTGAATTATTAATTTGTGGGTGATTGAGCAAACAACTTATCTTGAATAAAAAATTATTACAGAAAAGTTTTGCTTTCGAACAGTTATTTTATAAAGTAGATACAAAAATGGTAACCTCTCTATCTATTATATGTGCAATTTTTCTTGTATTACTAAATGGCTTTTTTGTGGCTGCAGAATTTGCTATGGTACGACTGCGTACTACAAAGATAGAGATTCTAAAAGCAACTAAAGGATTTAGAGGAGCTATCCTTGCTAAAATTCATGAAGATATAGATTCTTATCTCTCCGCTTGTCAACTTGGTATTACTTTAGCTTCCTTAGGATTAGGATGGGTAGGAGAGCCGGCTTTCGCTCATTTCTCAAGACCTATATTAGAAGTGTTTGGCGTTGTATCAGAAACTGTGGTAGAAATTATTTCATATGTCATTGCATTTTCTATCATATCTTTTCTGCATATTGTAGTGGGAGAATTGATGCCAAAGACTATGGCAATTCGTCAAGCAGAGAAAATTTCTCTCTTAACCGCCATACCTCTGTATGGGTTTTATTGGATACTATTCCCTGTAATCTATTGCCTTAATGGTTGCGCTTTTATTTTATTAAAAATGTTTAAATTAGATAGTGTTAATGAGGATGAAGGCGCCTACTCTATAGAAGAATTAAAAATAATTTTAACAAGTAGCCATTTGCATGGAGAGATAGAACACGACGAGGCTCGAATGCTTACTAAAGCTTTAGAGTTTACAGCGTTACTGATTGGTGATGTAATGCAACCAATTGTAGCTCTTGTAGCTCTAGACAATGAACATCCTGTAAAAAATAATTTAGCCTTAATTGCCGACCATCATTACAGCCGTTATCCTGTTTACGAAAAAAATATAGAAAATATCTTGGGTATTATTCATGCAAAAGATTGTTTTGCTGCGTCAGTCAATAGTGCAGGAATTACTAGCTTTGATGACTTGTTGCGTCCAGCGCTAAAAATTAACATTAGTGAGGAAGCGTTAGATCTTTTGCCAAAATTTCAAAATGGTACCACTCACTTGGCCCTTGTATATCAAGATGAGCAGCTAATTGGCTTTGTGACGTTGGATAATTTGCTTCAGGCATTAATTGGTAAAATAAAAGATGATTTTCACCCTACCAAATAACCCTTCACTATATCTAATAGTAAAGCGACAAATTGTAGCGCACATGATTCATAACTGACCATTATTTAATTAGGAGTCCTTCACCTAGTTATAATCTTCTGAAGATTGATAATCATAGACAAGCTTAGATTAATCAATGGGCTAAATAGTCAATATTTCTTCTTCTCTAGATCTTATAATGACATCGACTTTGCTGATAAAATCATCGGTAAGTTTCTGAATTTCTTCTCCATGGTCATGAAGGTCGTCTTTAGATAGGTTATGATCCTTCTCCATTTTTTTAAGAGAGTCCATACCGTCACGTCTGATATTACGCATTGCGACTTTGGTATTTTCGCCGTATTTATGCGCTAGCTTTACCAGCTCTTTTCGGCGCTCTTGGCTTATTATCGGTAGGCTCATACGTATGAGCTGACCATCCGAGCTGGGGTTTAGCCCAAGGTTTGCATCGGCAATAGCTTTTTCAACGGTCTTAACCATAGCTTTGTCCCAAACTTGCACGCTAATCGTTTTTGCGTCTGGAGTTGATACGGTACCAACTTGGGATATCGGCATTTTGCTGCCATAAGCTTCAATAACGACTGGATCTAGTAAATTCACTGATGCTCTACCTGTTCTAAGGCCTCTTAGTTCCTTATCTAGCACGGCTAGAGTCTTGTCCATTTTTTCAGTTAGTTCTTGTTGCAATGATTTGTCCATTATTTCCCCATTATAAGAGTATATTTTCCTTGATCTTGCAGTACTTTAGCAAAATTCCCGCGTTCTTTGATAGAAAAAACTTTGATAGGCAATTCATTTTCTCGTGCAACAGCTATTGCTGCCATGTCCATAACTTTCAAACTATCTTTAAGTACTTCAGTATAGGTTATTTCTGTGTATCTAGTTGCAGCCTCGTCTTTCTTCGGATCAGAGCTATACACACCGTCAACATTAGTTCCTTTAAACAATACATCGCAATTCATTTCCACGGCTCTTAGCACCGCTGCGCTATCAGTTGTGAAGAAAGGACTACCTATGCCGGCAGCAAAAATCACTACTCTTCCTTTTTCCATATGCCTTTTTGCTCTGCGTCTTATGAACGGCTCGCAAATGGTGGTCATCGGTATGGCAGATTGCACTCTGGTGTATATGCCAGCACGCTCCATTGAGCTTTGTAATGCAAGCGCGTTAATCACTGTTGCTAACATGCCCATGTAGTCAGCAGAAGCTCTATCCATTCCAAGTAACGAAGCATCAGCGCCACGATAGATGTTTCCGCCACCAACAACGACGCATACTTGAATACCTAGTTCACATACCTCCTTAATATCAGCGGCAATACCGTTTAGAGTATCAATATCATGACCAAATTTTTTACTGCCCATCAGAGCTTCACCGGAAACTTTGAACAAAACTCTTTTGCAGTCTTTTAAGGGCATATAAATTATTTTTCGAAATATAAACGTACGGGCAATGCTATCTCCAACCGTTATTTTTGTCAAGAGGACTAATAAATCACGGTGTGGCATAAGTGTTTGCTGTCGTAAGAATAGACTAAGTTTGGAACCCAATTTGACTACTTGAACAGTTATAGCCTATCTTACGTCATATCTTGCAACAGTGATTTGGGCAAAACTTGATTATAAATTCTAACTAACAATAAAAACATTGGTTTTCAAGGATGCGTTGTTTATTATGTCTTAAGGTAGGGTTATAATAAATTCATATTTAAAAACTTTAAAGAATGCCAAAATTAACTATAGACAATAAGGAAATAGAAGTTGAAGACGGTTTGACCGTCATGCAAGCTTGCGAACAAGTGGGCATAGAGATACCTCATTTTTGTTTTCATGAGCGTTTGCAAATTGCTGGTAATTGTCGCATGTGTTTAGTTGAGATGGAGAAATCTCCTAAACCCATTGCCTCGTGCGCTATGCCTGTGGCTGAAGGTATGGTTATTCGAACTAACACTCCAGTAATTAAGAAAGCGCGGGAAGGGGTTATGGAGTTCTTGTTGATTAATCATCCGCTAGATTGCCCTATATGCGATCAAGGTGGCGAATGTGATCTCCAGGATCAAGCCTTTAAGTACGGTAAAGGGACTAGTCGATATACAGAAAATAAACGATCAGTGGTGGACAAAAACCTTGGTCCTCTTGTCAAAACGCAAATGACTCGTTGTATTCACTGTACCCGTTGTATTCGATTTGCTACAGATGTAGCCGGCGTACCCGAGATGGGAGCTATCCATCGTGGGGAGCATATGGAAATCACAAGTTATCTTGAAAAAACTTTAACGTCTGAGCTTTCTGGTAATATCATAGATTTATGTCCAGTTGGTGCTCTTACATCAAAGCCTTATGCTTTCAATGCGAGGAGTTGGGAGCTTGAGAAGACGGAATCTATTGATATTATGGACGCAATGGGATCGAACATCAGAATTGACTCAAGAGGTTTGGAAGTTATGAGAATTTTGCCAAAGCTGAATGAAGATATCAATGAAGAATGGATATCAGATAAAGCTCGTTTCTCTTATGATGGATTAAAGGTTCAAAGATTAGATGTACCGTACATAAAAGAGGGCGGCAAGCTAGTTAATTCTAGTTGGGATCAAGCAATCGCGGCTGTTGCAAACAAAATGCTTTCTATAAGTGGTAATGAAATTGCTGCAATCGCTGGAACTACCAGTTCGTGTGAGCCGATGTTTTTACTCAAAAAACTGCTGGCTAGGGCTGGTTCAAATATAGTTGATGCAAATCAATTTGGTTACGCTATTGATGCAACAAGCAGAAGTAATTATCTTTTTAATACAACAATTGCTAATATTGAGAAAGCAGATTTTTGCTTGCTAGTTGGTGCTAATCCAAGACAGGTCGCGCCAGTTTTGAATGCAAGAATAGGTAAGATGGTTAGGAATGGTCAAATGAAAGTTGCAAGAATTGGTCAGGTGGATGATCAGACTTACCCTATTAGTGAACTTGGGGATAACTTGTCGGTGCTTGAGGAAATTTTATCTGGTAAGTCTGATGTTCTAAAAGCATTGAAAGGTGCTAAGTATCCAATGATTATTTTGGGTGATGCAACCCTTGTCCGCTCTGATAGTTTTGCTGCCTTATCTCTTGTCCATGAAATAGCTAAAAAATACAATATTGTTCGTGATGATTGGAATGGAATAAACATATTACATAATCATGCTTCTATGGTTGGTGCGCTCGATGTGGGTTTCATCTATGGTAAGGACGGCGATGGAACAGCAAAAATATTAGAGATGACGACAACCGGTAGGGTAAAAATACTGTACTTGCTTGGCGCAGATGATTTCGATATAAGCAAGATTAGCAAAGATTGTTTTGTTGTTTATCAGGGGCATCACGGTGATGTTGTGGCTGCGCGTGCGGATGTTATTTTGCCAGAGGCAGCTTATACTGAACAAGAGGGGATTTTTGTAAATTTAGAGGGGTTGCCTCAATATGCAAGAGCGGCGGTTGCTCCAGTTGGTCAAGCAAAAGAAAGTTGGGATATAATTTCTTGTTTATCTAAGAATCTAAATATTGATTTAGGTATTAATTCTTTAGCAGACGTCAGAAAGTTAATGGCAAAGGAAAATGCTGTGTTTGCAAATATTGATAAGATTATTCCCGCCGATTTTGTCCAGTTTAAATCGTCAACGAACTTGACAGAAAAACCTTTAACTAAAGTGAAATTTAATTATTACATGAGCGATCAAATTAGCCGCGCTTCGGTGACTATGGCAAGGTGCGCAAAAGCTATCCTTACTACGCAGAAGGAGGTCATCTGACTATGCTAGAAATATTTAACGAATATGGGCTGCCACTGGTATTGATTATAGCAAACATTTTGCTTATTACGTTACCATTATTGTTGTGTGTGGCTTATCTTACCTATGCAGAAAGGAGAGTGATTGGCCTAATGCAAATGAGAAGAGGGCCCAATGTTGTTGGTCCATTTGGTCTTTTGCAGCCGATTGCAGACGCGGTGAAATTATTATTTAAAGAAGTTATTGTACCAACTCGTGCTAGTAAAATCGTTTTTATTATTTCTCCAATGATTACCTTTGTTTTAAGTCTTATTGGGTGGGCTGTAGTGCCATTTGGCCCTGGGCTAGTACTTGCCGACATTAATGTTGGCGTTCTTTATGTACTGGCAATTTCTTCGCTTGGGGTGTACGGTATTATTATGGCCGGGTGGGCTAGTAATTCGAAATACGCGTTTTTAGGAGCGATTCGTTCTTCTGCTCAGATGATATCTTATGAAGTATCAATGGGGCTAGTAATTGTAACGGTTTTGTTGGTTACTGGCACTTTGAATTTGAGCGAGATTGTTGAGTATCAAAGGAGGATGCCTTTCTGGATTCAGCTACTTATGGCGCCAATGGCGATAGTTTTCTTTATTTCAGTTTTAGCTGAAACGAATCGCTTGCCATTCGATTTGCCTGAAGCTGAAGCTGAGCTTGTAGCTGGCTATAATGTCGAATATTCTTCGATGGCATTTGCGTTGTTTTTTTTAGGTGAGTATGCAAACATGATTTTGGTAAGTGCCATTACAGTTACTTTCTTTATGGGTGGATATCTCCCGCCATTTAACATCGAGTTTTTAGAAGTTGTTCCCGGGCTTATTTGGTTCATTATCAAAGTTACTTTCTTATTATTTGTGTTTCTTTGGATGAGGGCTACTTTGCCAAGATATAGATATGATCAGTTGATGCGCATTGGTTGGAAATTTTTCTTACCACTCACCTTGTTCTGGGTAGTACTTGTAGCTTCGCTTTTGACACTAACTGATAATCTACCGGGGTAGGAAAAATATTATGATGAAATATATCAAATCCTGGTTTTTATACGAAATATTGATTGGCATGGCACTGACTTTGAAATATTTCTTTAAGCCTAAAGTAACACTGAATTATCCTTATGAAAAAAGCCCGATTAGTCCAAGATTTAAAGGTGAGCACGCTCTTAGGCGTTATGCAAACGGAGAAGAACGTTGTATTGCATGCAAGCTTTGTGAAGCTATTTGCCCCGCTCAGGCAATTTTGATTGAAGCAGAAGAGCGGGCCGATGGTAGCAGGAGAACTACTCGCTATGACATTGACATGACAAAGTGTATTTACTGCGGAATGTGCCAAGAAGCTTGCCCAGTTGATGCGATAGTTGAAGGACCTAATTTTGAATTTGCAACAGAGACTCATGAGGAGCTTTTGTATGATAAAGAAAGGTTGCTACGAAACGGGGAGATCTGGGAGCAAGAACTGGCCCAGAAATTGAAAGACGATTATCCGTACAGGTAAATAAAAATGGCTATATTTTTCTACATGTTTGCAACATTAATAGTGCTTAGTGGCATTATGGTTATTCTGAGTCGTAATCCTGTACATGCTGTGCTCTGGTTGATATTTACCTTTTGTAACGGAGCCGGTTTGATGGTGCTGATGGGAGCGGAATTTATAGCGATGATGCTTATTATTATTTATGTTGGAGCTGTTGCTGTTTTATTCCTTTTTGTGGTAATGATGCTTGATATTAAGTTTTCTGAGTTTAAGGGTGGAGTGGATTCAGCCATGTCATTTGCCTTTGTTATGGCTTTCTTATTGTTTGCAGATCTTACAGTAATAATTTTACTTGGTACTAAAACTATCATACCTATGGGTAATATAGCTTTTGCAATACAACCAGATATTGGAAACGCCTACGCTGTGGGTCGGTTGCTTTATACTGAATTCATCTTACCGTTCCAAACTGCTGGGATAATTTTATTTGTTGCAATGATTGCCAGCATTTCTTTGACACTAAGACGTCGCTCTGGCGTAAAAAGACAAAATGTGGCGGAGCAAATGGCTAGAAATAAGGATAATAGCTTGTCAGTAGCGCAAGTTGATGGAAAATCTGGATTGAGTAATTTGAATTATGACAATTAGCGAAATTTCTTTAGAACATTATTTGATTCTTTCGTCGTTGCTATTCTCGGTTGGGGTAGCGGGGTTATTTATGAATCGGAAAAATGTGATTACAATTTTGATGTCAATAGAACTAATGCTTTTGGCCGTAAACATTAATTTTGTAGCTTTTTCGGTTCATTTGCAAGACATTGTGGGTCAAGTATTCAGTATTATTATTCTATCGATTGCTGCAGCTGAAGTTTCAATAGGACTGGCTATTTTGGTTTTATATTCTCGGAATAGAGACTCTATTGAAATTGAAGACATCAATCAGATGAAGGGGTAGTCTATATGGAATTTATATTAAAGCTGATCATATTTTTACCTCTTATTTCTGGGATAGTTAATGGTATATTCTGTCGGAAAATTACCAATTGCATGGCTAGTATTATTTCTAGCGGAGCTATTGGTATCTCTGCTATATGCTCTATATTAATCTTCATTAAGGCTGGCATTAATAAAGAAATTATGCATATTGTGATTACAAACTGGATTGATACATACGAAGTATATGTCAACTGGTCGTTGTATGTAGACCAACTCACGGCAATTATGTTTTTGCTTGTGACCTGTGTTTCTGCGGTGGTGCACATCTACTCGCTTGGTTATATGGTAGATGATAAGAATTTGCCAAAGTTTTTATCCTATCTATCATTGTTTACATTTTTTATGTTAGCTTTGGTTTCAGCTGATAATTTCGTTCAGCTTTTCTTTGGTTGGGAAGGGGTCGGTTTATGCTCTTATTTGCTAATTGGCTATTATTACCATAAAGATTCAGCAAATAGTGCTGCTGTAAAAGCTTTTGTTGTCAATAGAGTTGGCGATTTTGCTTTTATAATCGGCCTTGTGATGATTATTATTTACGTAGGAAGTGTCGATTTTGTTGATGTATTCGCAGTATCTGAAGATCTCTCTAAATCATCAATAGAAATTTTTGGTAAGGAATTCGTAGTGTTGGATGTGATATGCCTTATGCTCTTTTTGGGTTGTATGGGTAAATCTGCCCAAATAGGTATGCATGTTTGGTTGCCTGATGCTATGGAGGGGCCAACTCCTGTTTCGGCTCTCATTCATGCAGCGACTATGGTTACAGCTGGGGTATTTTTGGTTGCTCGCTGTTCGTTTATGTTTGAGTACAGTCCAAATGTGCTGCAAATAATCACAATTATTGGAGCTGCAACCTGTTTGTTTGCGGCACTTGTGGCTATTGCACAAACTGATATTAAGAAAATTATTGCGTACTCCACTTGCTCTCAGCTTGGATATATGTTCTTTGCTTGCGGAGTATCTGCATACCAAGCTGGTATCTTTCATCTTGTGACTCATGGATTCTTTAAAGCTTTGTTATTTTTGTCAGCTGGAAGTGTTATTCATTCATGCCATGAGCAAGACATTTTTAAGATGGGTGGATTAAAGTCAAAAATGCCGATAACTTATGCTAATTTCTGGATGGGATCATTAGCAATTATTGGTATATTCCCCTTTGCGGGTTTTTATTCAAAAGATTTAGTGTTGGAGTCTGCTTATGCTCACGGCGGAGTGGGTATTTTTGCTTTTGCACTTGGGATCATTGCAGCAAGCCTGACTGCTATATATTCATTTAAAATAATAGTTCTAACTTTTCATGGTAAAACTAAGCTTAGTAAAGAAGCCTACGCTCATGCGCATGAATCGCCAAAGATAATGAATATACCTCTACTTGTACTAACGGCGGGTACTTTGTTTGCTGGCATGATTGGTTATTATATTTTGGGCATAAGTGATCCGCATGGGTTTTTTTCTGGCTCCATCTTTAATTTAGCCACCTCTAGTCATGGGCATCATGTTGCTATGGCTATTGAGTTATTGCCTCTTATTGTCGGTATTAGTGGTGCTTTATTTGGCATATATGCCTATAAGGGAAGTGTGCATGCTACAATTTCTGGTCAGTTAAAATATACCTACTATATTTTAAAGAATAAATTCTTCTTTGATGAGATATTCAGTAAGCTGTTTGTTGGTCCAATAAATTGTTTAAGCAAGCTTTCTAAAAGTTTTGATATAAGGGTAATTGATCGGTTTGGCCCAGATGGTTTTGGTTTAGTCGTTAGAGGGCTTAGCTGGTGTATGTGCCAAATTCAAACGGGTTATATTTTTAACTATGCATTCTATATGATCTTTGCACTAGTTGTATGTATTACGGTGTTTGTTGGAAAATATTTATTTTATGGAGTGGGTATTTAGATGTCGGATTTACCAATATTATCCATTAGTATTTTATTGCCACTGATTAGTGCCTTATATATTACTTTTTTTATAAGTCATAGTAAGTCCAGCAGAAAGAGGATTTATGCTATGTATGTGGCTATTTTGTCTTCAACACTTACTCTTATTTCAACAACATATTTACTATTAAGATTCGATAATAAAGTATCGATTTATGAGTTTCAATTTGTTGAGCGGTATAAATGGATTGATTCGATTGGCCTTGAGTTTTATGTTGGCGTTGATGGTTTATCAATATATTTTATTTTTCTTAGCGCCCTTCTTTCTTTGATTTGTATGGTTGCTAGTCTATTTACTATTAAAAAACATATTAAAGAATTTTTACTATGTTTCTTGCTACTAGAATCTTTTTGTATAGGAGCTTTTTCCTCGCTTAATTTATTACTTTTTTACGGGTTTTTTGAAGTTATATTAATACCGATGTATTTGATAATTGGAATTTGGGGTGGAGAAAATAGAGTTTATGCGGCAGTAAAATTCTTCTTATACACCTTTTGGGGCTCGGTATTTTTGCTTATTGCGTTGATATATATCTATAGTAGTTATGGTACATTCGACATAGCCGCGCTTTCGTCGATAATGAGACCAGAATTTGGAGTTGGTAAGCTCTTATGGCTAGCGATGTTTATTTCGTTTGCTGTAAAAGTTCCTATGGTTCCATTTCACACATGGCTACCAGATGCTCATGTTCAGGCTCCGACTGCTGGTTCAGTCATGTTGGCGGGTATTTTGTTAAAATTGGGTGGGTACGCTTTCTTAAGAGTTATGTTGCCTCTATTACCTGAAGCTTCTATGTATTTTGCTCCTTATGTAATATGGATGAGCGGTTTTGCTGTTATCTATGCCTCTTTTGTTGCTTTTGCACAAGATGATATGAAAAAAATGATAGCATATTCCTCGGTGGCTCATATGGGGTATGTTACTGGTGGTATATTCAGTTTTTCAACGAGTGGTATGACGGGGGCTGTATTTCAGATGATTAGCCATGGAGTAATTTCATCTGCTTTATTCCTTGTTGTTGGGATGTTATATGAACGGCATCACACTAAAGAGATTAGTAAATATGGAGGTGTGGCAGTTAGTATGCCGGTGCTAGCTACTTTCTTCATGATAGCTATGCTTGGTTCAGTGGGACTTCCAGGGTTAAGCGGCTTTGTTGGAGAGTTCTTAAGTATTTTAGGCGTGTTTGCCATTAATCCAATTGTTGGGATAATGTGCGCATTTGGGGTTATCATTGGCGCGGTTTATATGCTTAGGCTTTATAAACTAGTGATGTTTGGTGAAGTAAAGGATAAAGCTATTGCTAGGTTTAAAGACTTAGAGCTATACGAAAAAGCAGCTATGTTACCTTTAATAATTTTAGTAATATATATTGGTATAAGACCTGAATGTATTTTGTCAGTGATAAGCGGTCCTGTTGAGCGTTTAGCGTTACAGTACGGTATGGTATAATACTAAAGTTGTGGAATAGAAATATATGATAAATCAATTTGTAATTATAATCCCTGAAATATTATTGGCATCCCTTGCGATAGTGATGCAAATTGTAGCGGTTTACGTTAAGAATGCTTCAAAACAAATTGCACTTGCTACCATATTGCTTGGGCTCGGGATAGTATATTATCTGCTATATTTTGCACCAGAATATGAGCTAGGATTTACTTCATCCTTTGCTACTTCCCCGGCTATTTCGCTTTTTAAGGCTATAGCCCTGGGACTCGCTTTAATGAGTTTGGTGGTATATCATGATTTGGCTAAGATCAGAAACAGCAAGCTTAAGATAGAATTCGTAACATTAGTGCTGCTCTCTACGCTTGGAATATTTATTTCGATTTCATCAAGAGACTTTATGCTGCTTTTTTGTGGCCTTGAATTACAGGCCTTATCAGGTTACGCCCTAGCTGCGTTTAATAACAAGAGCTCAAAATCTTCCGAAGCTGGATTGAAATATTTCATTCTAGGCGCTTTGATGAGCGCCTTAATGCTGCTGGGCATTTCTTTTCTTTATGGATTTAGTGGTAGTATTAAATTCTTTGAGATAAAAGATGCGCTCAATGGTTCTAACATTGGTCTCATCGTTGGAAGCGTATTAGTTATTGCTGCTATTTTGTTTAAGCTTTCAGCTGCGCCTTTGCATATATGGACACCGGATGTTTATGAAGGCGCCCCAATCTCTGCTGTTACATATTTTGCTGTTGCTCAAAAAATAGGTATGCTTGTTGTACTTATCAACATCACTGATGGGGCTATTGGCGATTACACCCAGGTATCAAATGAGTTAATTAAGATAGTTGCCATTTTATCGATGATAGTAGGCTCCCTTGGAGCTATTAGGCAATCCTCTCTGAAAAGACTAATGGCATATAGTACAGTTTTAAATGTTGGTTATGTATTAGTTGGTGTATGTCTGCGCTCTCCTGAAGGTAATTATGCCGCATTTGTTTATATGCTTATATATGTAATTGGGGTAATGGGATTTTTTACATGCATAGTTGCGCTATTTGGGCTTAAAAGCGATGAAGCAACTTTTGAAGATTTAGAAGGTATAGCAAAGTCTCGTAAGACTTTAGCGGCGGCGATTTCAATTGTTATGTTTTCAATGATTGGATTACCTCCTTTAGCTGGTTTTTTTGGTAAGTATTATATTTTCTACAACGCAGTTGTTGAAGGGGAAATAACGCTTGCTCTAATTGGTCTACTTAGTAGTGTTGTAGCCGCGTTTTATTATTTGAAAATTGTAAAATGTATGTATTTTATGGAGTCAAAAAAAGAAGTGATGATCATCCCAACAAAGAGAGGCTTGTGGATAGTAACATTTTTGACATTGGCATTTATACTCTTCTTTTTTGCTTTTGCACAAAAATATATATTGTAAACTTATATGAGACTAGACTGGCTAAAAAACTATAATTTATTGATTTTTCAGACGGTTGATAGCACTAACTCCGAGGCTCTAAGGTTAGCTAGCTCGGGCGCTGCGGGCGATTTTGTAATTGTTTCAAATCTTCAAACTGGAGGCAGGGGAAGTAAGGGGCGTTTATGGAAATCAATAGCGGGAAATTTGCACGCAAGTATTTTATTAGAAAGCCGCGTCGACTTTAGAAGGCTTTCTCAGCTTTCATTCGTAATTGCCAACGCTGTTTTTGAGGCGATTACTAAGCTTGCCCAAGACAAGAAAGTAAATCTAGATATAAAGCTAAAATGGCCAAACGATATTCTCATTAATGGGAAAAAGGCTGGAGGTATTTTGCTAGAATCCATTTCGCTCTTAAATAAAAATTATGTTGTCATTGGGATGGGTATAAACATCATAGAAGCTCCTAGTAATGTTTCTTTTCCATCAACAAGCTTATATGATGAGGGTATAATACTAGAGAGTTATGATGAGTTGCTGGACTTGGTAATGAATAAATTTGATATTCATTATAAGAGATGGGTTGAGGATAATAATTTTAATAGAACAAGAAAAGATTGGATGCGTCGTGCATATAATATAAATAGAGTAATAACGATTGACGATGGTAATCGTAGATTGTCTGGTATTTTTAAAGAGATTGACCTGGATGGTTCGCTACGTATACAACTCGCTAGTGGGCAGCTGTATAACCTAAACGCTGGTGATATGTTGTAATGTCGGTTTCTATAATATTAGTTGCCCCGCAAATGGGAGAGAATATAGGAGCCGTAGCAAGGGCTATGAAGAATTTTGATATATATGATCTTAGAATTATAAATCCAAGGGATGGGTGGCCCAATGAAAAAGCTGTTAGCATGTCAGTTGGAGCGTTCGATTTAATTGCCAATGCTAAGATTTTTAGTTCCGTAGTTGATGCAATAAGTGATTTATCTTATGTTTATGCTACTACTGCTACTTCAAGAGATATGAATAAAGAATGTATTTTTTCAAGAGATTTAAAAAACAATCTGCCAAAAGCGGGCAAAATTGGAATCATGTTTGGTAGAGAAAATTGTGGTTTGAATAACCAAGAAATTTCATACGCAAACAAAATTATAACAATTGATACAAATCTGAGTTTTAGTTCGTTGAATATCGCCCATTCAGTAGCGGTAATTTGTTATGAATTGTTCCAAGATGGTGCTCACCTTAGATCGCATGTTAGAGAAGAGCTGGCAAAAAAAGAGGAGTTAGAATATTTTTATACTCATTTGTTTGATGTTCTTGAGGATCGTAAATTCTTTCGTATGCCAGAGAAAAGGGAACAAATGAGCGTGAAGATTAAAAATATTTTTGCAAGAATCACTAATCTATCTCGAAGCGAACTACAGACGCTAAGGGGTATTATCACAGTTTTATCAGGTAAGAATTAACAGTGTTAGGCAATAATTATTTTCAAAACTTGGAATTAGAGCAAAGATATGATATCGAGCAAAAATTGCTCCAGGATAAGTATTTGGCCAAACAGATGGAACATCATCCAGACTTAGTTGTAGAAGGTGCATCAAAAATAAGGAATATAGAGACCTCAATGTTGCTTAATGAAGCATATAAGGTCTTAAGCGACGATTATAAAAGAGCTGAATACTTATTAAAATTGAATGGTTTTGAATTTAGTGATCAACAGTTAAATTCTCAACTTAGTATTGCTGAGTTAGAAGGAATTCTAGAAGAATACGAAGAAATAGAAGCCATGCATGACCCAGCGGATTTAGAGGCAAAAGAGCAGCAAAAACTGGCTATGAAAGCAGAATTAATAAGAGAAATTACGGATCTTTTTAACAAAAATAATTTTACTAAAGCGCTTGATATTAGTGTCAGACTAAAGTATCTTACTAATTTAGTCGGGAATATAAAGCTTAAGATTAAACATGCAAATAATCGAGATTAAAGAGCCATGGACCTCTGAATTATCTGAGGAAATAGTTGTTGGTATAGATTTTGGTACAACCAATTCCCTGATTGCTATATCTAAAGATTATAATAGCAGAATAATAAAGATGAGTGATGGTTCAGAATTAGTACCATCGATTATCTGTATTTTGGATGAGAAGATAGCTATCAACCAGTGTAGACCTAATAAATCGATTCGTTCGATCAAGAGGTTTTTGGCAAAATCATCTGAAGAAATAATGAGCACACCAAATTTAATGGCACTTGCTAGTAGCATTGATTTAGGCTCTGAGATGCCCCAAATAAAAGTTGGCTCAAATTACTTAAGCTTACCAGAAGTAGCCTCCGAAATTTTTAAATATCTAAAATCAGAAGCGGAGTTTAGTCTTGATTACAAGATAAAAAAAGCGGTTGTTTCTGTGCCTGCATATTTTGATGATAATGCAAGGGGGCAGGTGCTTTTTGCTGCGAAATTAGCAGGGCTAGAAGTCATAAGATTAATCTCAGAACCTACCGCTGCAGCATACGCCTATGGCCTCAATAGACAGAAAGAGGGTGCGTACCTAGTATATGATTTTGGTGGTGGCACGTTTGATGTGTCTATACTTAACATGCAAACAGGTGTTTTGCAAGTAGTGGCCACTGGGGGTGATAATATGCTCGGGGGAGATGACATAGATATGTTGTTAGCTCGCTATATCAGCAAGAAGATAAGCGCGGAAGTTAATGATGATATCATTATTCTGGCACAAAAAGCTAAGGAAGATTTGTCCATTGGCGATTACGTTGATATTGTTTATAAGAATAAGAAGATAAAGCTTTCTCGCAATGAATTTGACGAGCTGATTTTTCCTATCATTGAAAAGACTATTCAAGTTGCTAAAAACACCCTATATGATGCAAATAATATTAATTTGGATGGTATAATTTTAGTAGGGGGATCGACAAGAATACCTTTAATTTCAGTTTTATTAAAAAAATCATTTAAAACTGAAATTTATTCTGACCTAGATCCAGATAAAGTTGTCGCGTTTGGTGCTGCTTTGCAAGCCGAAAATTTATCGTCTCGACCAAAATCTTTGTTAATTGATGTTGTTTCGTTATCGGTTGGGTTAGAAATTTATGGCGGTATTGCCGAAAAGATTATCTTGCGTAACACTCCTATACCATTTTCTATTACACAAGAATTTACCACTTATAGTGATAATCAAAGTGGTATGACATTTCATATCGTGCAGGGCGAACGAGAAATGGCTAAGGATTGCCGCTCTTTAGCTAGGTTTGAATTAAATGGAATTCCTCCTGCTAAAGCGGGCAAAGGTAGAGTAGAGGTTGTTTTTGCTATAGATGCTGACGGGGTCTTGTCTGTTACAGCCCGAGAAGCCATTACTAAGAAAATTCATGCTATTGAGGTGAAGCCAAGTTATGGTATGAGTGAAGAAGAAGTATTTGAAGTACTGAAAGTGGCGTATGAGAACGTCGCAAAAGATCATAAAGAAAGATTGTTAGTTGAAGCAAGGCAACAGGGGTATAGTTTAATTGCTGGGCTACAAAAGGCTATAGAAGAAACCCCAGGGCTTCTTCTAGGGAATGAAAAAACTAAGATAGAGAAGGCAATAAATTCTTTACAAAAGACAGTTAATTTAGATAATCAAGAAGAGATTTTGATAAAAATAGACGCGTTGAATAGTTTGGCTACTGATTTTATTCAAAAACATTTGGATAAGGGGGTAGACATGCATTTGAAAGGGCGTCACATAAATGAAATAAGTGATATTTAATATGGCAATGGAAAAAATAAAAATAATTTTTATAGAAGGTGGAAAGGAAAAAGAAGTTGAGGCTTTAGTAGGTCTTTCAATACTTGAGGTCGCTCACCAAAATGATATAGACTTGGAGGGAGCTTGTGAAGGATCTCTTGCTTGTGCAACCTGTCACGTTGTTTTAGAAGAGAAAATATACAACAAACTAGAGCAACCAGAAGAGGCAGAAGAAGATATGCTTGACTTGGCTTTTGGCCTTACCCATACTTCGAGGCTGGGTTGTCAGATTATCTTGACAAAGGAGCTTGAAGGCATGCGCATTATGCTTCCATCTGCAACTAGGAATATTAATTTATAATAATATTGAAGTGATCCGAAAAATTCTTTTATTGTGCATTGTTGTTGCCGTAGCATTATGGGTTGTAGGGGCTCATATTATAAAGGGGAAAATTGTCGATAAAGCTAGCCAATATAACTCAGATAATGTAAAGCTTCAGTTCCAAGATGCAAAGATTTTTGGATTTCCTTTCTCTTGGAAGATAAAACTGCTTTCCCCTAAGCTTACCATTGTAAACCAAAATGGCCTTAAAGAAATTTCCACTGAAGAAATAATATTGAGTTTTGGTTATAGCTTTACGTCTGCTAGCATTAATTTGGGGCGCAAAATTGTTTATAATGAAGCGCATAATGGCATTATGCAGACCCACACCATTACAACTCCCGTTGATATAAACTCGGATATTAGTTTTAATAATTCGTTGTTTTTTGTAAGTGATAATAGTAATTGGAAAGATCAATTAAAATCATTTAGTTCTGTAGTTCCACAAGTGTCAGGTTTTTTAGAAGATAAAGAAGTATTTAACCTTGCGACAGTGAAGTTATACTCTATTCAAGAAAAGAAAGATGATAATAATGTTTTGAGAATTAAGGTGTCTGGAGACTATTCTTCGGCGGTTAGGTATATGGAAATAAACAAAGCTCATCTTTTAATTGATCTGGGCTATCATGAAGTTCTTGAAAACGAATCAGAAAAAAAAGATTTTGAGCGTAAGTTTGATTTATCAAATTTTCAGTTGAAGTTTGATAACGCATCTCTAGATGTAAAGGGAGTTGTTAGATTTAGTAGGAGCAGCTTGCCTCATGGAAAACTAGATGTTGCCATGCATCAATATCATGATGTTGTAGACGCCTTAATACCAGAAGGTTTCATTTTTTCAAAATCCTTTTTTAAGAAAGTGATAAGCAAGGCAAGTGCCACCGAGTTAAATAAAGATGATATTGCAAATGCTAGCTTCAAGATTATTTTTTCTGATAAGGGAGTTACCATAGGAAATTTGAATTTGATGGAATTGCAAGCTGACTAAAAATTTTATAACATAATTTGGAGTAATACTATGCGCACAGTCAAAGATATTTTTTCCGATAGAACTTGTTACAAGTACAGTGCTAAGCCAGTGGGGGCTGATTTACTCCAAGAAATATACGACATTATGAAGTTGGGTCCGACATCAGCTAATTCCTGTCCATTGCGAATTATTTTTATTCAAAAACAAGGTCAGAAAGAAAAGTTACTAAAATGTCTAATGGAAGGTAATATTGAAAAAACTAGGTCTGCTCCTATTGTAGCTCTATTTGCCTATGATACTAAGTTTTATCAGAAGATGGATAAAACTAATCCTGTGTCCCCAGCTATGAAAACCCACTTTGCCTCTTCTGATAAAATAGCACTAGATACGGCTACTAGAAATTCAACATTACAAGCAGCATATTTTATGATGGTTGCGCGTAGTTTTGGTCTTGATTGCGGACCAATGTCTGGCTTTAATGCAGATTCTATCGAAAAGGAATTTTTATCGGGAACCGATTTTAAAATTAATTTCATTTGTAATTTAGGGTATAAAGATGGCGAAAATCCATATCCAAGATTACCAAGGTTAGATTTTGCAGAAACCTGTAAAATAGTATAATCATGCTATGATGAAGGTTGATAAATCTCAAGCTACGTCAATCAGAGCTGCCATAAAATATTGGAATATAAAAGGCCGGATTGATGATAAAATGGCAGCATCTCTTGAAAATGATATTTATGTTATGTCTTTTGATTGGAAGAAGTTAGCAAAATATTCGTTTTGGATTGCTTTGATTTGTATTGTTATCTCTATTAGCTCTGTTTTAGCTGATAGGGCTTTATTGAAGTTGTTAGAATCTATTTTTAATGCTCCATATTTAGTAAAAAGTATTAGTCTTTCAATATTGTCTGGAGGACTCTACCGGGCTGGTTGTAAAAGACGAAAAAAGAAACCAGAAAAAATTTTTAGTAATGAGGCCATCTTATTTTTAGGCGTAGTAACTACAGCTATGGCTGTTTATCAACTAGGAAGAGCGTTTGATTCTGGGAGTGGGCACTTTTCGATTTTACTACTTATATCTTCAGTAATTTACGGAATTCTTGGAATCTATTTAAAGTCAAATTTAATTTGGCTTTTTTCTTTGATCTCTTTTGGTAGTTGGATGGGAGCTGAAACCGGGTATATGTCAGGATGGGGATCTTATTATTTAGGTATGAATTATCCCCTACGTTTTGTTCTTTTTGGAGGTGTTTTAATTAGCTCCGCTTTTACTTTTGAAAATAACGAAAAATTTGGTTACTTTTTTCGCTCAACCCTTGCAATGGGATTGTTGTACTTATTTGTTTCACTTTGGATAATGTCTATATTTGGAAATTATGGAGAGATAGATTTATGGTACAAAGTAAGGCAAATAGAGTTATTCCATTGGTCACTTTTATTTGGTCTTGTATCTGGAGGAGCTATTTATCATGGTTTAAAATATGATAATGGAATGACTAAAGGATTTGGTATTACTTTTTTATTTATTAACCTGTATACTAGGTTCTTTGAATTTTTTTGGGATTCAACCCACAAAGCAATATTTTTTGCGATACTCGCAATAAGCTTTTGGTTACTTGGGAGTAAGGCAGAAAAAATTTGGCATCTTGGTGAAGATAAAGACGTTTAAATAGAGAGTTGAATTAAACTTATCTTTACAAGAATTAGTAGTTATTGTTTCAATTAATAAGACAAATAATAAACTAGGCTAGATTTTGCAGAGAGAGGCCTGTAAAATAGTGTAGAATTTCTATAATTCTTGCCCCGAACTGGGTGTAAATATACTAAGCTTATCGCGGATACTTGTTAAAGAATCCAATCGCAAAGTAGGACACTACTGCAAAAAAGCTTATGTAAAACACTGGAAACAGATTTAAATTAAAATTTTTCATAAAGTATAGGCAAATATAATTCGCTGTTCCAGACATCAGTAGAGATCCGGTTGTGTGGCCAATACTGACTCCCCGGTATCTTTCATTCGTTCTAAAAGCTTTTATAATAACCCCATGTGCTAAAGCGTTAAATGGAGCTACTGAGACTGCTAGTAACATGCAAGAAATAAGAGCCAAATTCAATAATTGATTATTAATTGCTACTATTAATAATACACATGCAATTAGGGTAAGTAATAAGCTGAATTTGACAACAATATTTCTACCAAAGCGATCGGCCAGAAGTCCTGCAATAGGCATGGATATTCCGAACCCAATTACTATCATAACTGACAAAGCGCTCATTATGTTACTGGCATTGGGAATAACCAGGGGCAAATATTGCTTCATAAAAATAACAGTAACTTGGTAAGTTACACCAAATCCCCCAGATAGAATTATGACCAAACATAAAACAAACCATTGTTTTTTTATAAATGGGAGTAAGCTAGAAAATTCTACCTTTTGAGCTTGTGATTCAATAAATACTGGAGTCTCTTCGAGAAATTTTCGATAGTACAAAGTGATAAGTGCAAGAGGAAGTGACAATATAAAAGGTATTCTCCATGCCCATTGAGGAAATAGTGATGAATTAAATAAGTTGGTTGATGCTATGCCTAAAAGAAGCCCTACTACACCAGCAGAGCGGGTTAAAGATGAAGCGGTATAATGATATTTTTCACCAATATGTTCGATGACATATATAGCTGCACCGTCATATTCACCTGCGACAAAAAATCCTTGAAAAAACCTACATAATACTAATATTTGAGTAGTAAGAACGCCCAAGGAATTATATTCAGGAAGGATGCCGATTATTAGCGTGGGTATAGCAATGCCTACCATGGTGATTTTGAGAGAAAACCGACGGCCGTATTTATCTCCAATCTTGCTAAAAAATATAGAGCCTATAGGTTTTGCCAAATAGGATAGCGCATAAATTGCAAAGACATACATAAGACTTGAAACCTTATCAACGCCCGGGAAAAATTTTTCAGCGATAATTCCAGCTGAAAAGCCATAAAGGCTATAATCATAGTATTCAACTATTGTACCTAGAAATGCTCCAGTTACTTTTTTTTTACTTCTGGTC
>CAMDSB010000010.1 GCA_945907105.1 Rickettsia typhi
AATCTTAGAATTATGGGGCGGCCAAATATTGCTATTATCGATTCTGCTACAGTATTTAAAAATTGGTCCATAATTATAACAATATTGATTGTAACAATCGTCAGTATTTTTATGCTTGCCAGATTTTTTGCTTCTGAATTTGGTTTGGCCGTCAGAGCAATTGGTATTAACCCAAAAGTCAGCACTGCTTATGGTATAAAAGTTGGTTTGATGAAAATTGTGGCACTTAGTATTAGTAATGCGATAGTGGCGCTTGCTGGATCACTTTTTGCTCAGTCTCAGGGTTTTGCTGATATTTCTATGGGCATGGGCACAATTATCGTTGGCCTTGCTTCTGTAATTATTGGAGATGCATTATTGCATCCTGAGAGGATTTGGGTAGGCTTAGCTACGTGTGCTGTAGGGTCAATATTATATCGTATTGTAATAGCTTTTGCCCTTAATGCCCACGACATTGGATTGGAGGCTTCTGATTTAAACCTGATTACAGCTTTGCTAGTTGCACTCACTATGATTGCCAGTAAGCTAAAAAAGAAAAGAAGTGTGAGAGTCATATGATAGAACTTCAGGCGATAGATGTAGTGTTTAATAAAGGAACAAAAATAGAAAACCATGTCCTAAAGTCCATTAATCTTAAGGTAATGGATGGACAATTTGTGACTATTATAGGTGGTAATGGGGCTGGTAAGTCAACTCTTATGAATGTTCTCTCAGGAAACATAACGCCTACTGGGGGTAAGGTATTTATTGATAAACTGGACCTAACAAGCATGTCGGTGGAAAATCGTTCTGGTATGGTATCTCGTGTGTTTCAAGACCCGATGATAGGAACATTTGCAGACCTAACAATTGAAGAAAATATGGCAATAGCTTATAAGCGTGGGGCCAAACGCAGTTTATCTCTTTGTTTGAATAAATCTTTGCGAGATCATTTTAGAGAGGAGTTATCGAGTATTGATATAGGTCTTGAGGATAGACTGAAGGATAAGGTGTCATCTCTCTCTGGCGGTCAAAGGCAAGCACTTAGCTTGATTATGGCAACCCTACTTGGTTCAAAAATATTATTACTAGATGAACACACTGCCGCGCTTGATCCTAAAATTGCCAAAAATATTATGCAATTAACGGATAAAATAGTAAAAAAGCACAAGTTGACAGCTTTGATGATTACTCATAGTATGACTCAAGCTCTTGAATATGGTGATCGGACAATCATGATGTATCATGGTGAGCTTGTCAGAGATATGCATGGCTCAGAGCGCAATGGGTTATCATCTGCAGATCTTGTGAAATATTTTGACCTATAAAATTACATAAAAATTATGCCATCGAAAATAGAAAATTATCAGCGACTAGAGCAAGAACTAGCAAGAATTACTCATATTCGTAATATTAGTATGCTTGCTCATTGGGACGCAGCTACTGGATTGCCGAAAGGATCGGTACGTAGTAGAAATGAAGAAATCGCAACATTTTCGGCTGTTGTTCATGAGATGAGTACTTCCGAAAAAATTGGTCAATTGATTGAGGC
The DNA here is from genome assembly GCA_945907105.1 of Rickettsia typhi. GTDB lineage: Bacteria > Pseudomonadota > Alphaproteobacteria > Rickettsiales > Rickettsiaceae > Megaera_A. The sequence continues at coordinate 1,532 of CAMDSB010000010.1, forward strand.
TTCTCAAGGCGAATTTGATTATTTAGATGAATGGCAAAAATCAAATCTAGCACTTACTAAAAAATCTTATGATAGAGAGACAGCCATTAGCTCAGATGTCCAGCATGAATTCAGTATAGCATCGAGCGCAAGTGAGTTTGCTTGGCGTGAGGCACGAGCTAACAATGATTTTAAATCACTGATTCCTTACCTTGATAGGGTATTCAATGTTGTTCGGAAAATTGCCGATCTTCAGTCACAAAAACTAAAAAAATCCTCCATGGATGTATTGATCGACTCCTTTGACCCAGGAAGGACTAGCTTGGAAATTAGTGATATTTTTAATGTTTTAAAAGCGCAATTGCCGCAGTTAACTGAAAAAATAATTCAAAAGCAAAAAGGAGAAAAAGTAATACCTCTTTCAAAGCCAATAGAGGAGACTACTCAGAAGCTTATTGGTTTAAAAATAATGGAGATGATGGGGTTTAACATGGATCGCGGTCGCCTGGACAAGTCAGTGCACCCGTTTTGTATTGGTTCAAATGATGATGTCAGACTAACGACAAGATACGATGAAAATAACTTTATCTCGAGTTTGTTTGGAGTTATTCATGAGACAGGGCATGGGCTTTATCAGCAAAATTTGCCCGCCAAGTACCGCAATCAACCAGTGGGAGGACCGCTTGGTATGGCGTTCCACGAAAGCCAGTCTTTGATTATGGAGATGCAGGCTGGAACTTCTAGGGAGTTCACTCAATTTTTGGCTAAATTGCTAAGAGATCATTTTAAATTTGCTGGACCAGAATATTCCGAAGAAAATTTATATAAATTAGTAACTAGAGTAAAACCTAGTTTTATCCGGGTTGATGCCGATGAGGTCACGTACCCTATGCACATTATCTTAAGATTCGAAATTGAAAAAGCTATTCTAGAAGATAATTTGAAAGCACAAGATCTGCCAGTGCTGTGGAATAGTAAAATGCAGCAATATTTAGGAATTATTCCAAACACAAATAGTGATGGATGTATGCAAGATATCCACTGGCCTTCTGGTTGGCTTGGATACTTTCCTTCCTATACTAACGGTGCGATGATAGCTAGCATGCTTATGAGTGCAGCCAAAGAGGAATACTCAGAAATAGGCTCTGAGTTGGACAAAGGAAATTTCCAGAGCCTGAATAAATATTTGAATGATAATCTAAGACAATATGGAAGTAGCAAGTCTTCACCTGATTTACTCAAAGTGTCTACGGGTTATGATTCAGTGCAACCTAGTATGTTCATTGATTACCTACAGGACAAGTACTTATGACTTGACAGGAGGGTTGATCACTGATAATCTACATATCAAGCTTGGGCATAGCGGTTTCGACGTTTTGCCTATTCCCCTAAAATATTTATAGTCAGATTCATCTTGTCAAATTCACCTTGCTTTTGTACGTTTGCCCTAACATTCTTCAATAATAATCCTAATTTTAATTTTTAAAGTATAATTTAATGACTAAACAAAGAAAAGAAATCCAAAAGAAATCTGATAGACCTTCTCAAAAAACGAAGCAATCTGAGATGATTGACAATGATGAGCTGTATCAGGATGAATTAGCCAACGAAACTAAGGAAAGTAATGGTATTAAAGTTACTTTAAAGCAACTTAAGAAAAAGGCGCCAGAAGATCTTCAGTCTGAAGCGGAATCACTCGGAATTGAGAATGTAAGTTCCCTGCTAAAGCAAGAATTAGTTTTCTCAGTTTTAAAGAAAATTGTCGAACAAGGAGGGCAGATTTCGGGTGAAGGGGTGCTTGAGATTTTGCCAGACGGTTTTGGCTTTCTAAGATCACCAGATGCAAACTATTTAGCTGGTCCTGATGATATTTATGTCTCACCTAGTCAAATTCGTCGTTTTGGTTTAAAGAAGGGAGATACTGTTGAAGGACAGATCAGAGCCCCTAAATCTGGCGAGAGATATTTTGCTCTTTTGAAAGTTAATAAAGTTAATTTTGAGGATAACGAGAAGGCGTATCATAGAGTGCATTTTGACAATCTAACCCCTCTCTATCCAGATCAAAAACTAATGCTGGAAGTGGAGAATGAAAACAAAGATTACAGCACAAGAACAATTGAAATGGTTGCTCCAATGGGCAAGGGACAAAGGGCTTTAATTGTTGCTCCACCAAGAACAGGTAAGACGGTTTTACTACAAAATATTGCCCATGCAATTACAACGAATAATCCTGAAGTGTATCTCATAGTTTTGCTAATTGATGAGAGGCCAGAAGAGGTAACTGATATGCAACGCTCTGTAAAGGGAGAAGTAGTTAGTTCAACCTTCGATGAACCGGCGGCAAGGCACGTTCAACTTGCTGAAATGGTAATAGAAAAGGCAAAACGTCTAGTTGAACATAAGAGGGATGTTGTGATACTATTAGACTCGATAACTAGACTTGCACGAGCGTATAATACTGTTGTACCATCGTCAGGAAAAGTACTTACTGGCGGCGTGGATGCGAATGCTCTTCAAAGGCCGAAAAGATTTTTTGGAGCGGCTCGTAATATTGAGAATGGAGGTTCATTGACAATTGTTGCAACTGCATTAATTGAAACTGGTTCCAGAATGGATGAAGTTATTTTTGAAGAGTTTAAAGGAACTGGTAACTCTGAAATTGTACTTGATCGTAAAATTGCAGATAAAAGAGTTTATCCTGCTATTGATATTACGAAATCAGGAACTAGAAAAGAAGAATTGTTGGTTGATCGTTCGGTATTGTCGAAAATGTGGGTATTGAGACGTATTATTAACCCGATGGGTACAGTCGATGCCATGGAATTCTTGCTTGGAAAATTTAAAGAGACAAAAACTAATACTGATTTTTTTAACACAATGAATTCATAAAAAACAAAATTTTTTGAGGAAGATATTATGATAAAACGGCCAAAAATTGCATTAGTTGGTGGTGGTAATATTGGGGGTACATTAGCCCATATCGCTTCGAGAGAAGCTCTTGGGGATGTTGTATTATTTGATCTATCCGGGGGCAAGGTTAAAGGTAAAGCCCTTGATATCGCTCAATCTTCAACCATTGATAATTCTGACAGCTCCATTAGCGGCACTGATGACTACAAAGACATTACTGGTGCAGACGTGGTAATAGTTACAGCTGGTATCGCAAGAAAGCCAGGAATGAGCAGAGATGATTTGGTTGCCATAAACACTGAGGTTATTAAGACGGTAGCACAAGGGATTAAACAATATGCGCCCAAAGCCTTTGTGATTGTAATCACTAATCCTCTAGATGCGATGGTATATGTAATGCAAAAAGAGAGTGGATTACCTCCTCAAAAAGTTGTTGGTATGGCTGGAGTCCTAGATTCTGCGCGGTTTAATTGTTTTCTAGCCGAAGAGTTTAAAGTTTCTGTTGAAAATGTGAATAGTTTTGTACTAGGAGGTCATGGCGACACAATGGTGCCGTTGATTCGTTATTCAACAATCAGTGGTATTCCAGTGCCTGATATGATTAAAATGGGCTGGAGTACACAAAGCAAAATTGATGCTATTGTTGAGCGGACACGCAATGGTGGTGGTGAGATTGTAGCGCTTTTAGAAACCGGTTCTGCATTTTATGCTCCTGCTGTCTCTGCGATTGAGATGGCCAAGAGCTATCTATTTGATAAACGCAAAATTATGCCGTGTGCTGCGTACTTAAATGGTGAGTATGGTGAGAAAGACATCTATGTTGGTGTACCAGTTGTTATTGGTAAGAATGGCGTTGAGAAAATTGTTGAAATTACGCTTAACGATTCAGAAAAATCTGACTTCAAAAAATCAGTAAACAGCGTGAAAGAACTAATCAATTCCATTAAGTTGTAATTAACCGAATTTACTACATATTGCAAATTAATTTATAACTCGTCGTTTTTAATTTGAACGGCGGGTTTTTCTTTTGGTAAAAAATAACTATGAAACTTTCTGATTTTGATTTTGATCTACCCGAAACGTTGATTGCTCAGGAACCAACTACTATTCGGGATCACTCTAATTTACTTATAGCATCCGCTAACCCGAAGATAGTAGGGTTTTATAATTTGCCGAACTACCTTGTTGCTGGAGATTTGTTAGTTTTTAATAATAGCAGGGTCATTAATGCTAAATTAGGTATCCAGAAAAATGATAAAGAGATTAATATTAATTTGAACAGGCCTATCGGAGATAACAGATGGCTTGGTTTCGCCCGTCCTTCGCGAAAACTGGATGAAGGAGACGAATTTAACTTTGGTACGCATAAATTAAAAATAAAGAAGAAGCTCGAATTTGGTGAAATTGAGATAGAATTCTGTCTTAATAAACTGGATTTATTTGATTTCCTTGATCAGTATGGCCAAGTTCCTCTGCCTCAATACATAAAAAGAGTTAAATCAAATGAAGAAGATGTGCAGCGGTACCAGAATGTTTATAGTCAGCCAAAGGGGTCTGTTGCCGCAGCTACCGCTGGTCTGCATTTTAGTCATGATCTGATAGAGAAAATAGTCGCTAAGAATATTGATACGGCTTTTGTCACGCTTCATGTTGGTGCGGGAACTTTTTTACCAGTTAAGACAGAAAATATTGCTGATCATAAAATGCACTCAGAATGGTGTGAGGTGTCGCAAGAAACAGCTGATAAAATTAACAGCGCTAAAAAAGATGGTAGAAGAGTGGTCGTTGTTGGTACAACCGCAATGCGTACATTAGAGTCATGCTCAGAAAATAATACTATCTTAGCTGGGTCGAAAGAAACTAGTATTTTTATAACGCCGGGTTATAAATTCCAGCTAGCAGACGTACTTATCACCAATTTCCATTTACCAAAATCAACTTTATTTATGTTAGTCTGTGCATTTGCTGGTTATGAAGAGATGAAAAATATTTACAAATATGCTATAGATAATAAAATGCGTTTTTTCAGCTATGGTGATGCAATGATGATTGAAAAAAAAGATAAGTAAATGATATGAGGTATGGGGCTAAAGGTAGGGATTTAGAAATAATTAAGGAGATTCTGAAAAGCTATCCCTATAGCTTTTATGTTTACGGGTCCAGAACAAAAGGCAACCAACAAAAATTCTCAGATATTAATCTATTTATAATTGATGAAACACAACCAGCATCTCTCCCAGCCCAGTTGAAAGGGGAATTTGAAGAATCTGATCTATCAATTACGATTGATGTTAATTCGTGGTTTGATATTCAAGAAGACTTTAGATGTCTTGTTGAAAAAGATTTAACCATATTTCATGCAAATCCGGACTTTATTAAAGCTGAAACTAATCAATTTTCAAAATGTACTTATCTGCCCCGTGCCTTGGGGTATTCTGTAATTGACAATGGTTTTGCTTCTGTTACGAATTGCAATCTTAATACCTCAATGTTTAATGTCACTTGTAGAGCAAAATTTGATGACCAGGTTGGCACCAGAATTCAAGAGATCGTAGATCAATATAATAACAAACCTTTTGCTTGGTGGATTGGTCTTATGGATATACCAGCCGATTTGGGCTCGGAGCTAGAAAAATATGGGTTTAGAAGGCAAGAAACGGATTATGTAATGTTTTATAAATTTGTTGATTTTCAACCTTTTGAACTTAATAAGAATATTACAATTGAGCAAGTAAATACTCGTAAGCAAATTGATGAGTTTTTGATAACTCTTAGTTCATATGATGAGTATGTTAGAGATTTTTTTAATGATAGAATAATTTCCTCAGAAGTAATGGAAAGGAATCCACTTTTTGTTTCCTATATCGATGGAAAGCCTGTGGGTAACGGATCTCTACATTTTACTGATAATATTGTCGGTATATATGATATCATAACTGCTGACAATTTACGGGGCCATGGAATTGGAACAAACATGATGAAATATCTAATGAATTTTACCTACCAAAAAGGATACAACGAGATTTGTCTTTCTACCTCAAGCGATTATGGTTTTAGAATATACTCTAAACTTGGCTTTAAGGCAGTAGGAATTTATGGATACTACGAATGGCCTGGAAATCAGAGAGATATGAAATAAAAAATGAAATTTAAACTACAAATTACTGCTACTCATAAAAAAGCAAGAACAGGAGTGATTAAGACTGCTCATGGTGATATTAGAACTCCCGCATTTATGCCAGTTGGTACAAGAGGAACAGTAAAAGGGATGTTTCCGGAATCAGTTCGTCAAACTGGTAGTGACATTGTGCTAGGGAATACTTATCACCTGATGCTAAAGCCTGGAGCTGATCGAATCGAGAAGCTTGGCGGGCTTAGAAAATTCATGAATTGGCCTGGACCAGTGCTTACTGATTCTGGTGGTTTTCAGGTAATGTCATTATCAGATTTACGCAAAATTTCTGAAAAAGGGGTGCAATTTAATTCGCATATTGATGGTAGCAAACATATGCTTACACCTGAGTATTCAACAGAAATTCAGCATAAATTAGACAGCACTATTACTATGGCTTTTGATGAATGCACGCCTTTTCCTGCAACATTTGAAGAAGCAAGCTTATCACAAGAACGCACGTCTCGTTGGGCTCAGCGATCTCGCGATTCATTTGTATTACGGGATGGATACGCCCAATTTGGTATAATTCAAGGCGGCGTATATGAAGAACTGCGTGCAAAGTCTGCAAAGGATCTGATTAGTCTAGATTTTGAAGGTTATGCCATTGGGGGTCTAGCTGTTGGAGAAGGGCAAAAGGAAATGTTTTCCGTCCTTGATTATGCACCTTCGTTATTGCCACAGGATAAACCTAGATATCTTATGGGGGTTGGTAAGCCTGATGATATTATTGGCGCGGTAAGGCGCGGGGTAGATATGTTTGACTGCGTTATTCCGACTAGGTCAGGCAGAAACGGCCAAGCATTTACCAAGTATGGAGCTATTAATATCAGAAATAGTAAATATGCAGATGATCCAGCTCCTTTAGAAGAGGATTGTTCTTGTCCAGCATGTTTGAATTACTCGAGAGCTTATCTGCACCATACTGTCAAAGTTGGAGAAATGATTGGATCAATGTTAATGACTTGGCATAATATTCAATACTTTCAGAGACTCATGCAAAGAATCAGAGATTATATTTCCATAGGTAAAGATTTTGATTTTGAGTGTTGATATCAAGCCAAAAATTAAATGTACTATTTTCAATCGGAAATAATTGTCGTAACGTCCATTAAATCTCCGCTTTCTAACCATAAAATTTTAGTATAAATTTTATGGTCTCGATAAATTTTCTCGACTATTTCTTTGTAAGAAAGAAGTTGGGTAATGTAATTTTCGGGGATATTATCTAGATTAATTGCAGGATTGAGGTCAGACTTATAATCAATAATTACTATTCCTTCTTCTAAATGAATCATCAAATCGATTCTTCCGAGTTTGACCTTTTCCTCATTTAAAGTTCCCATTGATAGTTCTGTTAGAGTATGGTTCTGAATCAAGCGATTAAATTCTATATTTGCGGCAATTAGCTTAATACTTTTTTTAATACGTTTTTGTGATTTTTTATCAAGAGTACCAATGAGGGGGTGATCACTCATAGTAGCTATTTCTTTTGCTGCAACGGAATCTTCCAGAATTTTATGAAATACAATTCCATATTGGGCTGGCGTGATTTCCCATAATGAGGTTGAAATATATTGCACGTGTGGTTCTTTGGTAAGATCTTTTTTAAAGATTTTATTTCTCGGGTAGAAATATTCTATTCTTTGAATATCAGGTGATTTATCAATTATGGAATTGAAATGATCACTGTTGGTGCCGTAAATTAAGCGGCCGTCATCAACTTCTACTGCAAAATCTTTCATTGCCTTATGAACTAGCTCGAACCAACAATTTTCAGCTACTGATCTTCCTCCTTCATAGCCGCATACTACAAGATGATCTTCTGCTCTTGTCATACCAACATATAGAAGTCTTAAGTATTCTGCATAAATTTTTTGTCGCTCCAGTTGTTTGAGCTGGCTGTAGTAATCAGGCGCATCGGTTGCACTTTGAGCGGATAAACAATTGCCATCTTTGTCCCAAATAAAATGATCGTTGTTAGTCGGTAAGCTTGTGGTGTCACAAAGGATTACAATAGGAGCTTGTAATCCTTTTGATCCATGCAATGTCATTATTTTTACTTTATCAGAGCTACTGGAATCCCTCTTTATAGAAGAATCGCTGCTTTGGATCCAAAATATAAAACTTTGTAAAGAGTTGTTGTTTTCCGCAGCATAATCTTGGCAAGCGTATAAAAGTTCGTCTATCGCGTCGTTACTATCTGGGCCACATGACATATTAAATACTTCTCTGAATCCTAGTATGTCTACTAGATATTGGAAAAAAGTTTCAACATTCGTCTTTTGATAAATTTCAGGAAATATACTAAGTTGTTCAAATAAAATTTGATGTTTCTCTGAGGAGTGCGAGGTTAGCTTAATATAATCCCAAATCGAGTGCTCGCCTCGTTTAGTAGAAATATCGTATAAAAATTCTTCATTAATCCCTATAATAGGTGACTTAAGAAGAGTAGCAATGTTAAGATCATCTTGTGAATTTAGAACAAATTTTCCAATTGATAGCAAATCTTGTACAGCTAAATTTTCTCTCAAGGTGATTCGATCAAGACCTGCTACAGGCACATCATCGTTTTGTAGAGCGCTAATTACTTCTTTAGTAAATTCATCTCGTTTTCTGAATAAAATCATAAAATCGGGAGGCGCTATAGCTTTCTTCGTCGCAGCAAGTATTTTACCAGAGGCGAGTTTTTGTTTGATATAAGAACTTATTTTTTGTGCAAGCTTTACCTTTGAAGAAGTGGTATTCCCTTCTGATTTAATTATTGGCCAGAACTCATTAGTAGGATTTTCAGTCCTACAAATCGGCCATAATTCTACACTTCCTGTATGATCCTTGCGAAAGGCATGCAGTTGATTTAAAGTTGAGGAAAACGTGCCAGGTATTTGTTCTCTTACCCTATTGAAAACATGATATACTACATCTAATACTTCTTTTGCTGAACGATATGATATTTCAAGATTTACATTTTCAAAATCTCTTCTGGCATCAGACATTTTCTTCTTTAGAAATTGATTCATATGAGAAAAAGAATCAATATTAGCCCCTTGAAAGCTAAAAATTGATTGCTTTTCATCTCCAACCACAAAAACTGTACGGTTATTTTTTTCTGACTCATGGCCGGAGTAAAATTCGGCAATAAGGGCTTCAATAATGCTCCACTGATCATTACTTGTATCTTGGGCTTCATCGACAAGTAAGTGATCAATGCCTCCATCCAATTTATATAGAACCCATTCCTTTGCAGCACTATCATTTAAAAGTCTACGGGAATAGATAATCAAATCATCGTAATCTAATAATGCTTTTGTAGATTTATAATCCTCATATTTTTTAATTATTTTTGAACCAAGAAGAGAAAGTAATTTTGAGTGATTTTTTAGCTTTTCAGTTTTTTCTTTTTGATCAAGAGTATATACTTGATCTTGTATTGTTTCTAAGTCCGAGTATAAGTTTGACCCAGCTTTAGCTATTTTTTGAGTAACTATTCTTTTTTTCTTTTTGCTTTGCTCTGTTAAAAAGAACTCTTTCAGGTCTTTTGTCGTAGCATTGAACCCTACAATATTTTGCACGACTGGATTTTGCTTAATTGAATCATAATAGCTATTGTTCGAGTTTTGAAGATCTGAAATTAGTTTAATAGATTCATTTTTAAAATTATCTAATGAAATCTTAGACTTAAGAAAGTGAGTTTTGTATGCGATAATTTCGCTAAGGATTTCGTCAATAATTAGTTCATGAAAATTGATTGATAAATATTCAGTTATGGGTGCTAAATCCTCTTGGTGCATTAAATGTTTTTTAATCTGACTTAATACATAGTCCACCTTTATTTCATCGATAATTTTAAAGCTTGGCGAAACAGAGGCTTCAAGAGGAAATTTCTTGAGTAGCTTTTGACAGAAAGAATGAATAGTTTGAATATTAATACTATCTTCAGCTTTTAAATATGAATCATATAAAGACCTAGCAAGACTTATTTCTTGAGTAGTTGCTTCCCTGCCAATGATTTTATTTAGTTCTTTGGCTAATATATTTTTATTAAGCTTTGACCAAGCATCAAGAGCAGCAGTAATACGCTCCTTCATCTCTCCAGCTGCTGCATTTGTGAAGGTAAGGCAGAGTATTTTATCAAATACCTCACCTTTTAATAATAAACGCAGTACCCGATCAGTAAGTATTTTTGTTTTTCCAGTTCCAGCTGAAGCAGATACCCAGGTTGAGATTTCAGGGTTTGATGCTTTATTTTGTAATGAATTCATATCAATATAAAACTTATTCAATCTGAATTATAGTCTATTTCAATATTATCTGTAAGTCTTGTTGATAGAAATATTACTGTATAAATAATCTATTGAGGCATTAATAAACATTTGATTTAAATAATAGCTTACTTCTACTATCATTAATTGCTTCATGTAATTAATCTGAGTATTTACCTTATGCCTAAATTTAAAGCACTAGCTGCGTTTGCTTCAATTCTTGCTATAAATCTATCGTTTTCTAGTATTGCAGGTGAGTTAACAACTACTGGTACTCCAGCGAGTATTGCGGTGAATAATGGTTTGGTCGGGTTTCTCGATGGTGATAGCCTCAAACTAGGTGGTGCACATAATTTGCTCACTTCAGGAAATCATGTAATAAGTGCTATTGATATTAATGGTAATAATAGTAGAGTATTTACTATATCGCATGATATTACTTTAGGATCTGTTGGTAATTCAGGTTTGGCAGGAAAATTTTTAACAATTTTATATGGCGGAGCGCAAACGATAACTTTATCAGGTACTGCGGGTTCAGGAACTAGTACTATTGGACTAAATAATTACTCTGCCGTAGGTTTGGTAGACTTTAGTAATCAAGACGGGATACTGGCATTAGATGCTGCAGGTGTAAATTATACAAGTAATTTCAAAAGCACTGGCGGTGATAATGGAGCAATAAGGATTCTACAAAACTCTACTTTATCAGGATTATTTGATGCTACACCAGGAACTAGAGTAGCATCTTTATTTGTTTTTAACGGTTCATCAGTATTAAATACTAATCTTAATCTATCAGGCAATGTTACGTTACAACAGGCGACGTTTACTATTAACCCCGGTTTTTCCATTAATGCAAATAATATATCATTTAATGGAGAAACCTTTGGTACTATTATATTTGGTAATAATACAACTTTAAATGCAGAAGTAATTACTCAAAATTTTGCAGCTAACATCGTTGAATTTCAAGGCGCCTCCAATATTTTAAAAAAAATAGATATTTTGGGTGGGGGCTCTAAGGTTATTTTTTCTTCAAATAATCCAACCCATAGATCATCATTAACAAATAATATATCAGCTGATAATATTGAAATTAGAGGTTCAAAAATTGGCATTGATGCCGAAGAAATAGCACTTTCGGGCCAAACTACAGCCGCTGATACAACTTTTGATCTTGGATTAAATACCCTTTTATTTGCTAGAAATAGTGCAACCATTACAGGCGCTCCTATTTTTAATACAACTTTTGATGGTACAAAGGGCGGGCATCTTGCCGGAGAAGGCATAAATATTAACATGAGTGACGTTGGGGCAGTGACGATAAATCTTACAGATAATTCTCCTGTTCCCGGACCAGAAGGCAGACAATATACTCTTTTCGCTGAGTTAAGAGGTGTCCTGCAAGAGGGGGAAGTGGCAATACCGGGGAGTGTCGATCTTCCTGATAATGGAGGTGTTACACTTAATCCCCCAGCTAATCCACTCGTGCAATGGACATATTCTGATGGCATTTTGCGTCAGGTAATGGTTCCTAATGTTGATGAAGTCGTAATTAACGCAGCCCCATCTAACCAACCAAATGTCGTGGTAATTTTGAATTCTGCCGCACGAGAAGACTTGCTTAACGTCGTCAATCAATCTAGTAATGTTGCTCAGTTACTTGAAGCGTTGCAACCAGATGCTATCGCACTTGGAAGTGAGCCAGCAAATCAGGCAGCTGAAAATGCTTCTCAGATGATTTCTGGTACGACACGTGGAATTGATACACGGATCAATAGTGTGCAGACAGCAGATATAGGTTCTTCAGGTGTTTCTGCAGGTGATACTCAAACCCACGGCGCATGGGTTACTCCTTTTTTCGGTGATATAAGGCAAAAACAACGCGGAACTTCTCCGGGATATGCGGCCAAATATTTTGGCACTATTTTAGGTTTTGATACTTTGCTGAAAGATGATTCAACGCTTGGATTTGCGTTAACCTTTATAAAAAACCTCGTTAATCATAAAGACTCAAATAATGGCGATAAAACCGTTATTCAAACTGCTGTATTGTCTTTATATGGACTAAAAAACCTAACTGATAATTGGTTTGTTCAGGGCGTTGCATCAATTGGCTCCAGTAAAATTGATGGTAGAGAAGTGAGATTTACTTTTCCAAACACTTCTACAGCAAGTGCAGACTATAACTCAATAAGTTATACTACTGAAATCACGGGAGGCTATTCCCACTTCTTGGCGGCTAATACTATTCTTACCCCATTATTTGGAATAGAATACACCCGACTTAATAAAATAGAGTATACTGAGACAGGAGCTGGTGCGCAGAATTTAACAATAAATAGGAAGGTATTTAATAAAGCTGAACTAATTGCAGGAGCAAAATTTAATCATTCAATAGTGTTGGAAGATTTTACCTTTATTCCTGAAATTCATGGGTTCATTCGATATAATACAATAAACAAGGGAATAAAGTTGGCTGTTTCACTACCAGGGCAAAACGGAGCGCCACTAGCTCTCGTCCCAAAGACAGCTGTACAGACCAGGACTACATACCTTGTTGGTGCTGGATTTGATATTAAAAAATCTACATTCGAATATGGGCTTGCATATGATGCTCGCATTGCTGAAAAATATATTTCTCATCAAGGAGTATTGAAGTTAAGGCTTGTATTTTAAAGAGATGGGGTAAATATTTTGATAATGGTTCCCTTATGATTTTTAAGATTTTTCCAGCTATTAATGGTGGGAAAATCAATTACCACAACCTGTGCAGGCGGCATTGAGGAATGACTTAAGAATTCAAATTCTGGGGACTCATTATCAGCCAGTTGAAGGGATAGGTTATATATTAAAGGATTGTGACCTATTACTAAAATGTTTTTATACCTATCATCTTGAGTGCAAAGTAGCCCTAATACATCTTCTTGATTGCCATCATAGAGCTCGGTGATTACTTCAATCTCCGATATTGTAACTTTTTCTTGAATAAGATCTGCTGTTTGCATGGTTCTTTTTACATATGAAACAAGCATTTTATCAATATGTTCGGTATGTAAAAAACTAGCTACTTCCCGAGCTTCTGAATTCCCTTGTTCTGTAAGAATTCTCTCAAAGTCCGATTGTGTTGTTGATTGCTGGGTATGAGCATGGCGCATTAGAAATAGCTTCATAATTATACCTTCTTTGATAGATAAATTGCCAGAGTGCACATTGTTCTTATTAGTTTTGATAAAATATTATGTAGAGCTGCTTTCTGACTATTATTCTCGATGGCAATTCCGATGTGCTGCGCTTCTTCTTGCTTAAATTTTCTAATTTTCATAAGTAAGTTGTTGTCAGTCCCATTAGTTTCTAGATGCTCAATTTGCTCTTGATAATGCTTTACTATTACCTCTTCAATCGACTCTGTCATAAGCATAGAAGTTTTTACTCCAGCTATAGCACTTAAAGCCCCAATCCCATAACCCAGGGCACTCCACAGAGGGAGCAATAAAGTTGGTTTTGATTTGCCATTCTTAATTTCATTTTCAAAATAATTTAAGTGTTCTAATTCCTGCTGAAGCATGTGCTGAATAACTCTTCTATTATCAGGGTTTTTAGTAAAAGCAATTTGCCCTTGATAAATACGCTGCGCACCGAATTCCCCTGCGTGATTTACCATTAAGATTTCTTTGATTTTATTTTCTTGATAAAAATATGGTTTAGGCATTAGCTATTTTTTGATTGATTTTTAAACATAGATAGCATTGTAAGTAAAACTATATTTAAAAGCAAATTCCATTCAGTCATTGATAAGCCAAAAATTACTAAAACTGGTTTATTACACAGTGCAATCTCCTTGCTATATAGTAGTTCCTTAAAGTCTGCTACTGAAATATTTTTGCTAACAGAGACCAAAGGTTTGCAAAAACTAGAGAGTTCAAATATTCCTCGCTCAATACCAGTATGATAGAACGCTATAATTATGGCGATAATTATTACAGTAATATAGTGGGTGCGATAGCTATATTGGCCTGCATAGCCCATTAAGCCCAGCATAATAAAAATTAAATATGGAAATCTTTGGTAAAGGCATAAAGGGCATGGCGCAAGCAAAAAGATATATTCTGCTAAGTAAGCTGTGAGCAAGCTTATGACCGCGACAGAGATCATGATTATGTGAATGTTTTTAAGATTTATTGACATAAACTGATTATAATAATATTGTACGTGGATAACAATCTCTTATACTAAACTCACAATAAAATTATGACAATAAATTTCGATGATCTATCAAATTCCAGTGCTTGGCCATTTATAGAAGCAAAAAGAATTTATGACCATATAGGTGGTAAAACCCCTGCAAAAGGATATGTTCTTTTTGAAACTGGTTATGGTCCATCTGGTCTTCCCCATATTGGAACATTTGCTGAAGTGACTAGAACTACGATGGTTAGAGAAGCTTTTAAGCAAATATGCGATATTCCCACCAAGCTTATATGTTTCTCGGATGATATGGATGGACTTCGCAAGGTGCCTGGGAATATCCCCAATAGGGAAATGGTAGCTCAATATTTAGGCAAACCATTAACTGCAATTCCAGATCCATTTGGCGAGAAGGAAAGCTTCGGGCACTATATGAACGCAAAGTTGAGATCATTCTTAGATCGTTTTGGTTTTGATTATATTTTCTATAGCGCAACCGATTGCTATAAGGAGGGAATGTTTGATCACATGATGCTCAAAACTATAGATAAGTATGATGAGATTATGAGATTAATGTTGCCAACTTTTAGGGAGGAGAGGCAAAAAACTTATTCGCCTTTTATGCCTGTTTGTCCAAAGACAGGTGCAATATTGCAAGTTCCAATTGAGAAAGTAGATAGAGAAAGAAAAACTGTATCCTATAGGGACGAATCAGGAGATCTTGTCGAAGTACTTGTTACTGGTGGTCATTGCAAATTACAATGGAAACCAGATTTTGGTATGCGTTGGGCAGCTCTTGATGTTGATTATGAAATGTATGGCAAAGACCATATGCCAAATGCTAAGCTATATAGTGAAATTTGTCGTATTTTGGGTGGCAAAGTGCCTATCCAGTTTTTTTATGAATTGTTCTTGGATGAAGATGGCAGTAAAATTTCTAAATCAAAAGGTAATAGCATCAGTGTGGATGAGTGGATGCACTATGCTCCACTTGAGAGTATAAGTTTATTCATGTACCAATCCCCTGCCAGAGCAAAGCGTTTATATTTTGATGTGATACCAAAATGTGTGGATGAGTATTTAATCTTTAACAAAAAATATCATGAAGAAAAAGATATAAAGCAAAGGCTAACTAATCCAGTGTTTCATATTCATCAAGCTAATGTTCCTAAGATTGAAACATACGGCATAAATTTTAGTTTGCTGCTTAATTTAGCTTCAGTTTGCAATCCTGACGATAAGAAAGTGTTGTGGGGGTTTATTTCTAAATACGCGCCTAAAGCCACGCCAGAAACTGCGCCGTATCTTGATCATATGACAGGCTTTGCTGTTACTTATTATAACGAATTTGTCAAAAGTACCAAAAAATATCATAAACCCAATAGCAAGCAAAAAGAAGTGCTGGAGCAGATTGTTGAGATGTTATCAAGTTTGGATGAGGCAGAAACTGGCGAGGAGATACAAAACAAAATTTATGCTATCGGTACTGAGTCTGGTGCAGAAAATTTGCGTGATTTCTTCAAAGAACTTTATGAAATCTTGCTCGGTCAAACCCAAGGCCCAAGGCTTGGATCGTTTTTCAAACTTTATGGTATCAAGGAGACTATTAAACTAATTGAGAGTAAGCTTTCCGTCTAATATTTGAACTTTAAAACCACCACTGAAATGAGAAAGTACCCATTCAATAAATTGATTCGTAGCAAAATACCAGCCAGAATGATAGAAGAAGGCGTGGTTATCAATGCTCAAAAGCTTGAGATACAAGAATATATAGTTCAGTTAAAACAAAAAATTATTGAAGAAGCAATCGAGGTTTCCGAAACAAACTCACGAGAAGATCTAATAATAGAACTTGGTGATGTTTTAGAGGTAATTTATGCGATTGCAGAATCTACGGCTATTTCACACGCTGAGATTGAGCAAGCAAGAATAGAAAAAAGAGAGATAAATGGATGTTTTGAGCCAGAGCATTATATCCACCATATACAAGTAGCTTCTGATAATCATAAGGTAATAGAGTATTTAGAAAATAAGAATAGGCCTTACAAATTTACTAACTCTTAATATGATTTTATATCTATTAAGAACTAGGGGGAGTTTAGGTATATATTATTTGTTTGGCATAATGTAAAGAAGCTGATAACAACATGCTATCAGCTTCTTTAGTTTACTGGTCGAAAGAATAAATATAATCTATTCTGCACTATATATTTCATATAAAACAGCAGAATCTAATCCTAATAAGTCTAAATGTTGATTTAAAAAATCCTCTACATTATTAATGGACACATCAAGAATTGCAGATAATTCGTCAGAATTTAATTCATGCCCTTGAGCCTGTTCTGCGTCATCCATTGCTTTATTATGGACTATTGAAAGAAGTTGAGCTTCTGCTAATTTAAATTGTTCTTGTCGAGCTTGTTTTTTATTATTAGCCTCAATTTTATTTAATCTTAATGCTTCAGCCAACTCATTTTCTTCTTGTTGTTCTTGAGCACTAAGTTTGCTAAGCTTAATAGCTTGTGCAAGTTCATCTGCTTCACTTGCTTTAACTTTACTTACTTTTACTGGCCTTGCAAGATCTGCATCAAATTTAAAATGTTTCGCAAGATTTAACCCAAAAAGTCCATCCATCATTTCCATTCCGCCTAAATCTTTAATAGGACAAACAGTCCCATCTTTTACAGGTCCAGCTAGCCCATAATCCTTCAATGCGTTATAACTAACAGATAAACCATTTTTTATATCATTACAAAATATTTGTGCATCTTCATCAGCGCCCCTTTGCTCATGATTTAAATTGCTTTTACCAATATTGCCAAACATAGCTGCAACGCCAACTAATGCCTGAAGTGCATTCGAGCCAAGCATAACTGCTCCCTTAGTATTCTTCGCAATACTATTAATATTATTAATACTTATCTGCATTAACAAAATAAACTTGAGTTCCATGTTTTATTCCTACTATGTTCATAATGATACCTAAATTTAAATTAATTAATTCGTATTTACTATGTTAACAATAATTAAAATTAAAGTCAAGCATAAAGTTAACTAATATTAATTTTCATTGCTAATGTTAACGTTTATTTAAACTTTAATATTTATAATTGACTGAATTTAATTTGGGGAGAGCTGTTCTAGTAATTAGTTAGACTTACTGAGAAAATTTAATCAACAGTTTTATGGGATAGGTCAGCAATAACACAGAGCCTAACCCCCCAGACCAAAGAATAATAAACCACAACCATTGCCTTAGCTTAGGAGAGGCTTTGAGATATGAGATTATTGATTGTTTAATACATAGGATCATGACCAGATTTCCCTCGAAAGACATAGTAACAATAACCTGTGTAACCAAGAATCAATGGCAGCAGGGGGATAACGCCTACTAGCATTAAGGACAACCCCGGACCAGATGCGGCCGCTTGCCAAATATCGTACTGATATGGAATAATCCAAGGAAATAAGCTAACACCTAATCCTAAGTAACCAAAAAAGAAAATCCCTACACTAGCAATAAATGGTCGATATTCGTGCTTTTGACGGTGCAGATCACGCCAAACTATAAGAAATAGAGCTGCTGTAAACAAAGGAATTGGTAATAAGTAGTAAATATTTGGACTACTAAACCAGAATTTTTGTATACATTTGTTAAGAAAAGGCATTGATATGCTTACTAACATCATAAATAAACCAACAAAAAATAGTACATAAGAGGCTACTTTACGTGCCCAATCCTGTGTTATATCTTCGGTTTTCATAACCAGCCATGTCGATCCTAAAAGTGCATAACCAAAGACTACTGCAATACCAGTCATAACAGAAAAACTGGTCGCCCAATCAAATGGTCCGCCAGAAAAATTGCGTCCACTTACTTCAACTCCCTGTACAAAGGCGCCTAAAATCATGCCCTGACAAAAAGCTGCGCCGAGAGATCCAAAATGAAATGCATAATCCCATATATTACGTGATTTTCCTTCTGCCTTAAAGCGGAATTCGAACGCTACACCACGCATAATTAAACCAAGCAGCATAACAATAAGGGGAATATAAAATGCTGGCATAAGAATTGCATAAGCAAGAGGAAAGGCGGCAAAAAGCCCGCCCCCACCAAGGACTAACCATGTTTCATTACCATCCCAAAATGGTGCAATAGAATTCATCATTCGATCACGACATTTATCTGAGGGGGCAAAGGGAAATATGATGCCTACTCCAAGATCAAAGCCATCTAATAGTACGTAAAAAAAGATTGCACTAGCAATAAGGAAACCCCAAATTAATGGTAAATCAATAAAAGTCGAAAAATCAAACACTATTTCCTCCTTTGGATTTACTAGCTTCGATGACAGAGGCCTCAAGACCGTGTTTGTAGAATTGCTCTTTTTCTTCAGATATAATAATGCCCTTAGCAATTAGAGTCAGAATATAGTAGCTACCTGCGCCAAACACAAATATATACATTACTACAAAAGCAAGCAGAGACCATGCGACTTGTGGCCCTAGGATAGCTGGAGAAACTGAATGTATAGTACGAATCACGCCGTATGCAGTCCAAGGTTGGCGCCCAATTTCAGTAACAAACCATCCTGCTAGCAGGGCAATAAATCCGGAAGGCATCATAAGTATCCAAATGCCATGTAACCACCTGCTGTCAAATAATTTTTTACGAAAATACTGGGTGGCGCTTAACCCACCCACTAATATCATTAACATTCCTATCCCAACCATAACACGGAAACTCCAAAAAACCCAAACTACGGGCGGACGGTCTTCTGGGGCAAAAGATTTAAGATTTGGAATTTTGCCATCAGCCTTACCAGTCAATATGAAGCTCGCGCCATTTGGAATAGTAATACCAAATTCTGTTGTTTCTTTTTCCTGATTTGGCCAACCAAATAGATATAAAGGTGCATTAGTCGTATGATCCCAATTACCTTCCATTGCAGCAACTTTTACTGGTTGGTATTCCATAGTATTCTCGCCGTGCATATGGCCAATCATAAGTTGCATCGGTGCCACTAATGCCGCCATCATAGTAGCCATGCCTAGCATTATTCGTGCGTGTTGTAAATGACGTTTATTCCACAAATAGAAAGATCCTACCCCACCAACTACAAATGCTGTAGTCAGATAAGCGGCTGTTAGCATATGTACAAAGCGATAGGGAAAAGAGGGGTTAAAAATAATTTCCAGCCAATTAGTTGGCATTAAACGACCATCTGGTTCTATAGCGAAACCCTGAGGGGTCTGCATCCAGCTATTGGCAGCTAAAATCCAAAATGCAGAAATTAGCGTACCGACTGCTACTACACATGTGGCTGTGAAATGCATTTTTTTGCTTACTCTGTCCCAACCAAACAGCATTATACCAAGGAAAGAGGCTTCAAGAAAGAAGGCTGTCAGCACCTCAAAACCAAGCAGTGGTCCAAGAACATTGGCTACACGATCAGAAAATAGTGACCAGTTAGTGCCAAATTGGTAAGACATAACTACGCCAGACACAACACCCATACCGAATGCGACTGCAAAAATTTTTATCCAGAATTTATAAATATCACGGAAATGATTGTTACCGGTTGCTAACCAACGCCATTCAAGCACGGCTAAAAAGCTCGCTAGACCTATTGTAAAGGCTGGGAATACAATGTGGAAACTAATCGTGAATGCAAATTGAATTCGCGCTAGTAAAATCGGATCAAATTCAAACACCAGCTACTCCGGATCTATAAACTGCTTTTGAGCATCCACGATGCTTTGCGATGAAATGTTAAACGTTCAATTGTAAAGCCAGCTATTACTTCATCGCCCACTTTCTGTGCTAGCTCAAGGCACTTTTGCAACGTCTTTTGAATCAACGCTTGATCTTCCGCTAGTTCCTTAACCATTTCTTCTGCCGAAGCATTTTCATTTCCAGATTTGATTGAGGTTCTTTTGATGTAACTATCGAATGTGCCGGGAGCTTTTTCCCCTAAAGCCCTGATAAGTTCTGCTACTGTGTCAATCGCTCCTGCAAGGTCGATATATTGCCCTTCAAACAACAAGTGAAGCCCATTAAAATTTGGACCTTCAACATTCCAGTGATAATTTTGAGTTTTAAGATATAGGGCATAATTATCTGCGAGCACGTCCTTGAGAGTGTCTATTAGCTGTTTATTCACCATATCAATCTCCTACTAAATTTTTAAAATGCTTCAGTTTTTGTTCTCTATTAGTTTTAGCAATAGCTAGTGTGTAGTGTCAATAACAAAACGACTAATACCATGTTCGTAGATTAAATAATAGAATGACTTCCAGATCGAGCTTGTACAGCGTATATTTTTTATAAGAGCACTCATATAGATCCATCACAAAAGTCATTTGAAAAGAATATAATTTATCTTGCTTCATAAAGGCACCTCATAAACTTAATGTTTTTCCGCTGTGAGCCAATAGGTGTTCTTGCGCAAGTGTGACAAAATTATACAGAAATAGTTTATTAAAATTAAACTATATCACAAATAGCCTGTGAAGTATAAAATATTTACCTTGCGTATTTAGTTAATATATATTAGTATTATCTGCGGTGAGATAGTTTTCACTTAATTTAATTTATTGAAGGATAAATATTATGTTTGGATCAATAATGAAAGCGACTAGCTCCTTATTTACGACAACTAGTGGACGTTTATTTGGAAAAAGTGCTGATAATGCAGTTTCTTCGGCAACTAATTTTGCAGAAGCAATTAAATCTGAAGCAGACGCTTTGTACAATGGCGCCAGCGCTGTAGTAAAAGTAGTATCAACATTCGCAACCATAGGAGGAGCAATGCTTGCTGTTGGACCTCTTGTTGGAGTTGGGGTTTCTGTGGCCGGAACACTTGGAGTTGTTAATGGTACTCTGGGTTTGTTTACACTTGGCTCAGGAGCTGTTGCGTCAATACAAGCTGCGCTAATAGAAGGATCGGTTTTTATTGTAAGACACTCTACGCAAGCAGTTTTAGGGGGCGGTGTGGTAGGTGGAATTTATAATGGTAGAACGCTTTTAGAAGGTGTTAGTGAAGCAGCTTATGCAGTTAAAAAAACTGTTGATGCATTATCATATTTATCGCATGCAACAATTGATGGTGTCAAAGCAACGGTTTATACTACTGCTGCTCTTGGTCTTAAAGTTGTTGAAACAGCAACGAGATTAGCAGGTTCCGATCAAGATGGGTTCGGTACTCCAACTATGGTACTAAGTGAATTAGTAGATCTTAGTAAGGATGATGCTGAGCTAGTTCAGAAAATGGAAAAATTATCAGAAGATCAAGATGCTTTGAATAAGGCGGTAGATGTTACTAATGAAGCTATCTCTAAGTTAAAAGGTGATAATGAAATTACTGCTGCAGTCAAAGCCAATCAGGAAGTAGTTCGTAAAGAGCTGTTAAAGCAGCAAGACTCTCTCGATATAAGAGAGAATCATCTTGTTCAACGGGAAGAGATCCTCAAAGATTGGAATGTATTAACACAAGAAAAAGTTGTTAATCCTGAAGTTACTCCTTTAGTTGAGAACTTAATTGTAGAGTTGATAGCTCCAGAATATGTTAATCAGCAAGCTGAAGCTGAAATTCTAGGTAATGGTGAAGTTTGGGATAATATTGACTTAAGTTCTAGCGCAGTCGCGGCTTAATATATAAGTTTTTTAGATATTCCTAAAATTAGAAGAACCTTTTAGACTAGTACTAGGAGGTTCTTTTTTTATTACTTAGCTCTATATAGAGTGGCTAAATAATCAAGTTAACTAATTATTAATATTTTAATATTAAAATTACTTTAGTTGCTCCCTTAGCGCTACTGCAATTATATGAATTTTAAAAGAGCATATTATAGTAATTTGGAGGTGTCATGAAACCAAGTATAAGAAGTCTTAACGTGGATTTACCAGTCGATGTGGAAGAATTATTTAGCCCATTACCTAATGGAGCTAAATTTAACTGGTCTGCAATGCTTGATGTTGCCGCCTCTTCAGTACAAGCTGCTCTACCTTCTTCAAAGACAAAATTCTTATTAGTACGCAGCCCCAAATTAACGGAAGAAGAGTGGCAGAGTGCTTCAGAAGCGCGTAAAAATTTGTCTCTTCAAAGAAGCTTAGAACCATCATCTGAGGTAGTGGGAGAAACACCCTCCCAAGATGTGGAACTTGCAGGGGAAGGAGACTAACACTGTATCTATTGGCCACTTAATATTAAGAAATAGTGCAATTTATGTGGGGCTCATTACGGGCGTCGATTTTTACCAAATAAAAACCATAATGAGTTCAAAGTTAACTCTTTCTTGATAGCCAAGCTTACTCGACGTATAAGACTAGTCTCTATTGGGCATAGCTCTTTAAGTTCTCTGCTTCTTGAAAGGAGCCAAGAACATTATAAATCTCTGCTAAATATAAGGAGTTTTTGGCTAAATTTATTCTAGGTGATTTGTCGTACTGCAGAGCAACCATTCGGGCATGTTCTAATAGACTCTTAGCTTTTTCTATATCATTAAATGCTTTATAATAATAGTTACCTAGTATATTTTGAATAGTGAAAACTGATTCTTTTGAGAAAAGATGCTCATATTCTAATAACGACTCAAGATGGATAGATAGACCTTGTAATTGGTTGAGATCCTTATTTAATGCTAATTCATTTTCCATATAACCCTCTAAGGCAAGAATTATATTATCATATTCTTCAGCTGGTATCATTTTATGTACATAATGAAATATGATAGATTGAATAGAAGGGTGGATAGAAATTACATTTACTAAGTTATTGTTATTTTCTGTTATTAGAGAAAATTTTCGCATTTCATTTATAAAATTATATGTAGCAACATCACCATGACAGGAGATAAATAGATCTTTTGGAATATTTGCTGCATTTAGTATACTAGACAATAATAATTTATCTAAACCTTTATTTGAGTCAACTATGCTTTTTAAAGATAATTCGATTATATAGCCCCTAGTTTTTGTATAACTAGTAATAGCACCTAAAATAGATTTTTGTGTAGTAGCAAAATTTTTATCTTCATTGGTAATATATTGAAGATATTTAGTATATTCAGTACCAGTATTTTTTATATAGTATGCAGCTTGTGTAATATCTAGTGGAAATGGTGGAATGTTTTTTAAAAAAGATCTAGTATCTTTTTGATTTGCTACGTTAGTATTATTTTTATCTAAAATTGTATTAAACAGCTTGAATGATTCTTCGTCATCTAGTTGCAATACGTAAATTATATTATCCTTAGCAAAATAATTATTGTTTATAATATTGCTATTTGTGGTGGTGATAATTACTTTCCCCGGCCCCCAATCTTCCAAACTGCGAGGCAAATACTTCTGAATATCACTAAAGTTTGTAACATTATCATAAATTAAAATCCAATCTTCGTATTTTTGTGCTCTCTGTTTTAAAAAAGAAAATGTCATATATTCCTTTTTAAAAAGGTTAGTAATTTTTTGAATCTCGTAAAAATCTACTTTGTCTGTTTCGTTTTCACACAAAGCGTATGCTAAACATTCCAAAGAAGTGAATGTGCTTTCAGGTGTTTCTGCATTAATTTTCCATACTATAGAAACACTATGGCTGTCAGCATATTGCTGGGCTAAAGTGGTTTTACCAGACCCACCTATACCCACCAGAGCTACAGCATTAATTGAATTAGGAATGCCAAGCAACTTATCCATTTTCTTTAAAATAGAGCTGCGTTCTAGATAAAAATTATTTGGTAGAGGATCGCCACTAGTTACTTTCAACGCCTTGGTAGGACGAAGATAATTAATAGTATAAATTAGTATTGTAATAAAGAATATAAGAGCTATAACCCCTGCAGAAATTATTTTTTAATAATGATTTAGTTGGTTTTGGTGTGCTAATAGCTGAATTAAAAAAACCATCATTAATATTTTGAGATTCACGATTAAACGTATTTATTATCGTATTAATTTCTGACTTTTGGGTTATTTTCAACAATAGCTTTAATATATTCAATTCATAATCTGAATTAGGGGTAAAGGTGATATATTCGTGTGCTGTCTGTATTTTTATTGGATTCTCTAAGTTAAAGATAATATATATTACGCTTTCAGATTTGATTGGATAAACATTAAGTTCTTTATCCTGTATATATAAACTAATAATATTATTATTAGTTTCACTAATTATAATCCCCGCCTCTTTAAGATTTTTTTCAATTAATAATTGATTATCTTTGTTAGGAGATTGATTAATTATAGAACAATTATAATGCCTAGAATTAAGTAAGTATTTTATTTCTTTAAGCTTTCGTAAGAATAAATTATGGATTAATAATTTGCTGTAAATATTTTTTAAATCAGGCATTTTGTCTGATAGCTCTAAAAAATCTATTATTTGATCTTTTGAAGCTCCAGACAGCTTCATTTTTATGTTTGCTATATGAGTTTCAACAGTCCTAGGGGAGATTGATAAAATTTCTGCAATTTTTTTTTCCGTTCTATTGTGTAATAGACAGGCTAATACATCAATTTCCCTACAGGTAAAACGTATATCTGAGATAATATAAAAGCTATTATTATTTATATTAGTACCTAACTTATAGTTTTAATGTAAGTATCCTAAATATATACACAATATTTCACCTTAGTGGTAGTAAAAAATAGCCTCATGATTAACCTAGGGGTTTTTTACCTATTCATTTCTAAGGCCAACCTAACTAATCTAACTTTAAATATAGATAAAAGAATTAGGTTTTTTTTTATCTATAGTTTGCTAGTCGGTAAAATATATCTTAAATAGATAATACTTACGCTGGGGGGTATATTTTAAGATTAATCATAAGTATTAGGAGGATTTATGGGACAAGAATTAGGAGTATTTATAGAACAAGAAAAACAACGTCAGATTAAAAATTTAGTAGTTAAAGCTTTTAGCAAGATTGGTGATGGTCTAGGTGATTTACTATATGAGGAAGAAGTGGCAGTAGTAAGTTTAAATAGAAATACAAATACAGAAATAGATCATGACTCAGTAATTGAAGAATTAGATTCGATTTTAGCAGAGTCCTACCAGAAATTGCTTATTAAAATTACATCGTGTTTAAAGGTTCAGTGTTAAGACAGAGGGTTTCGTTGTTTTATTGCAGTGGTGACCATTCATGTCCTTAGCTTTTTTTTGACATAATGCGGGTCATCATCTTAAAATTTCAACCCACATCGTATCAATTTTTTTAACGATATCACTATCCATCTTAATTACTTCGCCCCAATTACGATGGGTTTCTGGCGGTAACTTATTGGTTGCATCAATTCCGAGCTTGCTACCCAAACCAGATTCAATTGAGGCAAAGTCCAGATAGTCGATAGGTGAATTTTCAATAAAAGTAGAGTCTCTTTTGGGGTCGGTTCTGGTTGAAATTGCCCAAATTACTTCTTTCCAGTCACGTATGTTAATGTCATCGTCAACGACAATAATAAACTTTGTATACATAAATTGCTGCAAAAATGACCAAATACCCATCATGATTCTTTTAGCTTGTCCTGGGTAAGTCTTTTTTATTGAAACAACGGCTACTCTATAAGAGCAGCCCTCAGGTGGTAAATAGAAATCTGTAATCTCAGGAAATTGTTGCTGTATTAGTGGAACAAATATTTCATTTAACGCTTCTCCCAGAATAGATGGTTCATCTGGTGGCTTTCCAGTATAGGTACTTAAATAGATAGGTTTCTTTTTCATGGTTATGGCTGTGACTGTAAATACTGGAAAGGCTTCTACGTCATTATAATATCCGGTGTGATCGCCAAATGGACCTTCTGGCTTATAGTCAGTAAGGCTAATTTCGCCCTCCAAGATTATTTCTGCGTGAGCTGGAACTTTTAAATCAATACTCTTGCATTGTACAAGTTCAATTGACTTATTTTGCAGTAATCCCGCAAAACTATACTCTGAAATAGTATTTGGAATAGGCATTACTGCAGCTAATGTAATGGCGGGGCTAGTTCCAATTACTGCAGCTGCAGGCATAGATTTGTTGCCAAGGTTTTGCCATTTTGCATAATGACCTGCCCCACCACGCATTTTTAACCACCGCATTATGAGTTTGTTTTTACCGATTGGTTGAAGTCTGTATATGCCTAAGTTATAATTATCTGTTTTGTCATTGCCAGTTCCTTTTGTTACGATTAATGGCCATGTAATTAACGGGCTAACATCTCCTGGCCAACATGTCTGGATAGGCAATATACTAAGGTCAGGATCGGTCATTATTATTTCCTGAGAACTTCCTTTAGAGACTGTTTTTGGATTCATTGACAAAATTCTTTTAGCAATTGGAAGCATCGCAAAAGTTTCTTTTAGTGATGATGGGGGTTCTGGGCTTTTCATAAAAGCTAAGAGTTTTCCAAATTCTCGTAGCTGCTGCGAATTTTTTATTCCAAGACCAAGCGAGATTCGTTCTTTACAGGCGAATAGGTTTGTAACCACGGGGTAATCTGATAATGTGCCGTCATCTTTTATCACATTTTCAAAAAATAATGCTGGCCCATTTAGTGCCAAAAACCTACTACTTATTTCAGTAATCTCGAGTTTGGCAGAAACTGGCGTTGTAATTCTTTTTAGGTGATTATTTTTTTCAAGAAATGTAAGAAATTCCGGAAGCTCTTTGAAATACATATCTTTTTTATCCCACACTGGTATTACAAAGTTCTTCTAGTAGTTTGCCATATGCTGAAGATTATACAAATAAACGCATTGCCATAACAGAGAAAAATATAATCCAAATCTTTATAAGCCATTCTTTGTAATGTAAAGTGAAAATATGATGCAACTAGCACTGGTACAAAAGTGTAAATAAAGGGTTTAATTTGAGTTTTGCGTGAGTATGGAACGCTCAAAAATATTGCAAGAGCCAGAAAAACAAAAACAAAATTATATAAAGGCCAAATTAATCTTAGATGGCCATCAGTGATTAAGCGATTCTGTTTTTCCATAGGTATAGATTGATCTGGCCAGAGCATTTCTGGAATAAATAATTCCATGCTGGTTTTGTTGCGCTCAGAATCATCTTGCACCTCGCTACTTAGCTCAATTACTAAATTATCAAAATGAAGTATAGTAATATTCCCGTGGGCATCATAGGAATGTCTCAATCCTTGTGACAATAGAAATTTGGGATTCTGTTGATCAGAATTTAGTATTTCTCCTTTTTTAGCAAAAAAAACCGTGTTGCTTGCCGGTATTTTATTATCAAATAAAATTATTCCGTGCATCTCATCGTTTTGATTTTTGCTATCCACATATATAGTAGCGTATTTCGAGATTTGGTTAAATGTTCTAGTTTCGATTAGATTTGATACATAAGTTTCTTTAACATTACTAATATTTTTTTTTAAGTTAGCATAAGAAACTGGCATTAGATAGGCAGAAATGTAGCTTGCTATAATCGTCACTATCGTAGCAATAAATAAGGCTGGTCTTGCAATTTCGTAATTATTAAGACCAGCTCCTCTTAATATAATTAACTGTCTCTCCTCTTTAAGACGGTTATATATATAAATTACTGCTATCACAGAAATAATAGGCATTATCATGAATAATAGGTACGGTACCAAAAGCACTACGAGCTTGATAAAAGTCTTTAATTCGATCCCTTTATCTAGGAGATTTACTAAGTTCAATACCTGTACAATCCAAACAAGGCTTGTTAAAACTACAGCTATGACGGATAAGACCGGAAAAATGGTTTTGGCAATATATTTACTGTAGATATACATAGGTTATTGTGCGATATCACTGTTTGATAAATTGTTCATTTTTCCAACTATATCACAATTCAATAAGTCCTAGTACTATTCTGCATGTGATACTACAACTACGAAGTTAATTTTACTAAGGTCGTCAAGAATTTCTACGAATGCTTCTTTATCTTTAACTTTAGTTATAGTTGCAATTGGTATTCCTCTAGGAAATATTTTTCCATCGCCAGAAGTTAGAATCATTTCTCCAACCTGTACATTATGATTTTCTTCTAGATAGATAACTTTCAAATTATCTTCTTGTTTAGCCAAAATTCCTCGATTCCTAGAGTTTCCAGTGATAACTGGAATTCGAGAGTTATGGTCATTTATAAGCATTGCAGTAGAATAATGTTTCCCTACCTCTGTAATCCTGCCGATCAAACCCTGTGCACTTTTTACGATATCATTAACTTTTATGTTTTCGTTTTCACCGGCTTGTATAATTGCTGAACTAGTAAACGGGCTTATGGTTGTACCTACTATTTTTGCAGTAACAAATTTCTCTTCAAGATCTTGAGGTACATTAAGTATCTCTTTTAAAGCGGTATTTTCTGCTTTTAAAAAAGATTCTAGTTCTTGTGTCTTTGAGATAGAGGCTATCTCAAGTTTTAACTTTAAATTTTCGGCTTCTAGGTTTTGAAAATGTGAAATCATCGAATATGCAGATTTTACCTTATTGACCGATTGGTCATATATAATTGTTCCAAGAGATAGTACTTTTCCAATAGAATCAAGAGAAAATGTGGCTACGTTGCGGGGATAAGAAAAATATACCAAGAGGCATGAAAGCAATACTAGTATAGCAACTAGGGATTTTCTAATAGAAAATAACATGAATTTAGTCAATTCTATCAAACTATTCTTAGTGCGTACCCTATTTTCTAATATTGCCACTAATTACTCCTGCTTAAACAATACATGTTTTAATTTTGTAAAATCTTCAAGTACTCTTCCTATACCAAGCGCTACACACGCAAGGGCGTTGTCAGCAACGAAGACTGGTAATTGGGTAGCTTCTCTGAGGACATAACTTAGGTTATTCAGCAGGGCGCCACCACCAGTCAAGACTATACCTTTATCAACAATATCAGATGATAGCTCTGGTGGAGTACATTCTAAAGCAGTTTTCACCGCTTCTACAATCTGACTTATTGGTTCGGTTAAACTTTCAGAAATTTGCTTTTCATTCAAAACCATTTCTTTAGGTATACCGTTTATCAAGTCTCTACCTTTGATTTCCATCTGCCTTAAATGGACATCAGGTAAAACACACGCTGTACCTATTTGCTTCTTTATTTTTTCTGCCGTTGACTCGCCAATAAGCAGATTATAATGTCGTCTTATATATGATATAATCGCTTCGTCCATTTTATCGCCACCAACTCTAACTGATCTTGCATAAACTATGCCACCTAAAGAAAGTACGGCAACTTCTGTTGTTCCTCCGCCAATATCTACAATCATTGAGCCAGTTGGTTCGGTGACTGGTAGTCCGGCACCAATTGCTGCTGCCATTGGCTCTTCTATAAGAAACACCTCTCTGGCTCCAGCGCTTTCAGCGGCTTCTTGAATTGCTCGTCTTTCAACTGGCGTAGAGCCAGAAGGAACGCATATAACTATCCTTGGCCCTGTGAAAGACCTCTTATCTCGTACTGAGCGTATAAAATACTTGATCATTTCTTCAGCAGCTTTGAAGTCCGCAATAACTCCATCTCGCATAGGTCGTTTTGCCTCTATGTCAGTTGGAGTTCTGCCCAACATCATTTTTGCTTCATGACCAAAGGCGTAAGGCTTCAGTGTTCCATCCTTCTTTATAAGGGCTACTACTGATGGAGCGTCAAGGACGATGCCTTTATTTTTTTCGTAAACCAGAGTGTTTGCTGTTCCCAGATCAATAGCAATGTCTGTAGAAAATCGATCAAGAAAAGTTAGAAATTTCATGGTATGTTGCTCCAAAAAAGTGCAGTGTTAAATAGATGATAATAATGTTGTCAAGTATTATATCAAGCTTCTTGAAAATGTAAAATAACAAAATTACTAATCAGAATTATAACTATTATTGGCAATAAACTTGCTAAAAATGGAGAAAATCCACTGTAAGCAAGAATGCGAAGAGCTATTTCAAGAAAGAAATAAGAGCCAATACCCACAAGTAAAGCTAATACTAAGGTGGTTGAGTT
>CAMDSB010000011.1 GCA_945907105.1 Rickettsia typhi
TAAGATGAGGTAAGACAAATTCATTAAACTCATTTTCGCTCAAAGCCGTAGGAATCTTATTGTACCGCCTCATTATCTTCATTCTATTTGACTACCATAGGTAAGATTTAAAATAATCAATATACCTACAAAGCTTTTAAATACAAGGGATGAGTGATCTTATATGCCAAAAGTTGAAACTCGCAATGAGTTGTCTATTAGAAAACGTAAAGAATCTACTCGGTCAGCGTCTCAAAATCCTCTCCTTCATCTTCCTCGTCCTCTTCTGGAGAGGCTTCAGCAATCAAAGAAGCGGAAACTACCATCTCATCCTTTTCAGTTTTAAATAATATAACGCCACTTGTGCTCCTTCCAGTAACACGAACGCTATCAAGTTTACACCTGATTAATTTCCCGTTATTAGTAATAAGCATAAGCTCATCTTTCATATTAGCCGGCATCGAAGCAACAACTTTACCAGTCTTGTCAGATAGAACCATATTCACGATCCCACTTCCACCACGGTTAGTAATTCTATAATAATAAGCTGATGTTCTTTTACCAAACCCGTTCTCTGATACTGTTAGGATAAACTCTTCTGCAGAAGCCATCTCAATAATCTGCTCCTTTGAAAGTCCTAAGCCAAAATCAGCTGGATTAAATTCATGATCACCCAAAGAAATAGCTACACGCTTCTCAAAAGGTATAGATAGGAAAGCCTCGCGCTCTTCTACCGTTGACTTAGTACCACGCAAAATTGTCATTGATATTACTTTATCTGTTGATGCCAATCTCATAGCACGTACACCATCAGATGTCCTACTCTTAAATACCCTGACTGCATTTACTGGAAAACGTATTGCTTTACCAAGTCTACTTGCAAGTAATACGTGATCATCTTCGCTACATGATTTTACATTAATAAGACTATCATCTTCATCCATCCTGATAGCAATTTTGCCATTTGATTGTATCTTTTTAAAATCAGATAAATCATTTCTGCGAATATTACCTTTTGCTGTTGCAAACATAATATGCATGTTATCCCACTCTTCCTGATTTTCAGGCATAGGCATAACATTAGTAATGGTTTCTTTATCTTGTAGAGGAAGAATATTAACTATCGGACGCCCCTTACTTTGAGGATTACCCAAAGGTAATTTATAAAGCTTTAGACTATATACCTGTCCACGATCCGTGAAAAATAATAATGGTGTATGAGTGTTGCCAATGAATAGCTGCGTTGTAATATCCTCATCCCGCATCGACAAACCAGATCTTCCTTTACCACCACGTTTTTGAGCTCGGTATGTTGCAAGAGGTACACGTTTAATATAGCCACTTAGCGTTACCGTTACTACCATATCTTCTTTTTGGATCAAATCTTCGATATCTTGGTCAAAAGACCCTTCAATAATATCTGTCCTTCTCGGCGTGGAAAATTCATCTTTTACTCTGATTAACTCAGATTTAAGAATCGAAAGAAGCTTGCTTCTGGTACTTAATATATCTACGTACTCAGTAATTTCTCTTGTTAAGTCACCAAGATCGTTTTCAATCTTATCTTTCTCCATTGCAGTCAAACGTTGCAATCTCATTTCAAGAATTGCTTTAGCTTGAATTTCCGAGAGATGAATAGTGCTATTATCTTTGATGTTAGCTTTATCATCAACCAGCTTTATCAAGTTTATTATGGCTGCACAATCCCATGGTTTTTCCATCAAAAGATCTTTTGCCACAGAAGGGTTTGATGCACCACGGATGATTCTTATCACCTCATCAATATTACTGACCGCTATTCTGACACCCAAAAGTATATGAGCCTTATCACGCGCTTTATTAAGCAAATATATAGTCCTTCTAGTAATTACTATTTCCCTAAAGCGAACAAATGCGCCAATAACTTCCTTCAAGTTCATGACTTTTGGCATTCCTTCATCGAGAGCTAACATTATTACTCCGAAGCTAGTTTGAAGCTGAGTATAGGAATAAAGCTGATTTAAGACAACTTCTGCTACCGCGTCCCTCTTTACTTCAACTACAACTCTCACGCCATCCTTATTTGATTCATCTCTAAGATCACTAATGCCCTCAATTTTCTTTTCACGCACTAAGTCAGCAATTCTTTCAACTAATTTTGCTTTATTTACCATGTATGGCATTTCTTTAACAATAATTGCTTCTCGTCCATTATTGTTTTCAATTTCACATTTACCGCGGAATAAAATACTTCCACGGCCCGTGAGATAAGCAGATTGGATGCCTGAGCTCCCTAAAATTGTTCCACCTGTTGGAAAATCAGGCCCTTTTATATAAGAAATTAACTCTGTTAACTCTATATTGTTATTATCAACATAAGCACAAGCTGCATCTATTACTTCTCCAAGATTATGCGGTGGGATGTTGGTCGCCATCCCAACAGCAATCCCTCCAGTTCCATTTACCAAAAGGTTTGGGAACATAGCAGGCAGGACCTTTGGTTCACTCTCTGAACCATCATAGTTAGGTAAGAAATCTACTGTTTCTTTATCAATATCTTCCAAGAGAGTATGAGCGATTTTAGTAAGACGTGATTCTGTGTATCTCATTGCCGCTGCTGAATCACCATCCATCGAACCAAAGTTACCT
Source organism: Rickettsia typhi (assembly GCA_945907105.1). Taxonomy (GTDB): domain Bacteria; phylum Pseudomonadota; class Alphaproteobacteria; order Rickettsiales; family Rickettsiaceae; genus Megaera_A. Next base: position 2,608 of record CAMDSB010000011.1, read on the forward strand.
TGACCATCGACCAAAGGAACTCTTAACGAAAAATCTTGTGCCATTCTGACAAGAGAATCATAAACAGCTCCATCACCATGAGGATGATACTTACCTATTACATCACCGACAATTCTGGCTGATTTTCTATGCGGCTTCGAACTATGATATCCACCTTCATACATCGAGAATAAAATACGTCTGTGAACTGGTTTTAAACCATCTCTAACGTCAGGAATTGCACGACTTACAATTACGCTCATCGCGTAGTCCATGTAAGAACTTTTCATCTCATCTTCAATGCTTATAGGTAGCATGTTTTTTAGTTCAGACTCACTCACTATATATGCTCATATTTACTGATTGTTTTGCTTCGAAAGGATAGAATATTTTGCAAGTTTTTGCAAGGGAATAGCTGGAAAATTTATCCTTTAAAATTAGTATAATTTAGATATCTCGAGAACTTTAAACAACTCTCCCATCATAGCGGGAGAAGTAAGACGTAAAACTTGCCTATTAAGCACGTCATATTCTTCTTGAACTATAGTTTTTTTGAGCTCTTGGAGCCTGAACTCAATACCATATGATAGTAAAAAATTTCTTTGTGAAAAATTTCTAAATTCTTTAATTCCACGCTCTTTTGAAGCTATCTTTAATGCATTAAAATCAACATGAGCTGTTAAATCAGCTTCCCCTAATGTATCAATTATTGGCCAATATTGATGGTTTTTTACAGCTTGAAGAGTTGAGTTATATTGGTTTCTGGTTCTTTCTGGAGTTTGGATATCGTAACCATAATCAATAATTAAAGCAGCCCCTGAGTATTTAATAATGTGATCACTCAGAGCTCGGATTATCTCTAGAGATTCAATTGACTCTTCTATAACGGCTCCATCATTAGCATTCAGATGCTCTAAGCTAAGTTGGGTTTGTAAAGCCTGTTTTATCTCAATTTTGCTGTATTTAATTTTTCCATCTATAGGATCAATGACCAAAGTAGATTCATGCCATTTATTATCTTGAGTTTTTATAAATTGTTTTATTGGCAACGCATCAAAAAATTCATTGCTAATGACTATTAGCGGCAATTCAGGGAGATCTAAAACTTTTTCAACCCAAGTAATTTCTCTTCTATGCTTTTTTAGTTTAATTTTTTGCTTCTGAATAAATTTGTGATTAATTTCTAACAAATGAACTTTAGCGCCTTTTAGGAAGCCACTAGTGATTTTGGAAGAAGTACGTAATAAATCATCCATAAGTGTCCCTTGGCCGGGACCTAACTCTAACAAACAAAATTCATTCGGCTTTCCCAATTTTTGCCACTGCTCAATTACCCATAAAGCGATAGTTTCACCAAATAATTGTGAAATCTCTGGAGATGTAATAAAGTCTCCATCTATTCCAATGTGTTCAGTAACAACATAATATGAATCTGGATTAATTGACAATACTTGCTCCATCATGTCATCAATCTTGATATAGCCATTTGTTTCAATAATTTTTCTTATTTTTGCATCGATTGGCATTGATTCTTGCTAAAATAAATTAAAATAATCCCCACAATAATCATAGGTAGACACAATAACTGACCCATAGTAAAATATTCAGCTAAATACCCTATTTTGAAATCTGGCTCTCTAAAAAATTCTACAATAATTCTAAAGAAAGAATAGAATACTAAAAACACACCCGAAAGTAATCCAGGATATTTCAAGGCACCAACCTTACTAATAGTGTATCTCTGAATAAGAAATAACAGAAAACCTTCAAGTATGGCTTCATATAATTGGCTAGGATGCCTACGCAAACCATCACTACCAGGGAAAATAAATGCCCATGGCACATCCGTAACACGCCCATAAAGTTCAGCGTTAATAAAGTTTGCTATTCTTCCGAAGAACAAGCCAATAGGCGCCACCACTGCGCATAGATCCATTAATCCCCAAAAAGTTATTTTATGCCGTTTACAAAATAAGAATGACGCTATTATAAGGCCACTTATTCCCCCATGGAATGACATTCCACCTTCGTATGTTTTTAAAATCTCAATAGGATTAGAAAAATATTTCATTGGATCATAAAACAAAACATAACCCAAGCGACCACCAATAATAATACCAATAATTGCCCATGAAACAAAGTCATCTATATTCTGCTTACTTACACTAAGATGATTAGTTTCTATAAGCTTCAAAACATAATACCATCCTAGGAGGATGCCTATAACATAAGAAAGTGAATACCAGGAAATCGCAAGAGGTCCAAGCGCTATAATTACAGGGTCAATATCAGGAAAATCTAACATATATAATTTTAACTTAAAATAGTTGTTAGGCGGCTTCAATAATCTTTGGCTTAATACCTAATTCTTCAAACACGTCTACAAGAGCCCTGGTCAAATTAATAATCATCTCCTCTGTGTGCCCTGGAGTTGGTGTAATTCGTAGCCTTTCTGTCCCTCTTGATACGGTAGGAAAATTGATATGCTGCACAAAAATACCATGTTTTTCTATGAGAAGTGCAGAAGCTCGTCTAGCTAGCTCTGGATCTCCAATTATAATAGGGATGATATGACTTTTATTTTCAAGCACTGCTATTCCAGCCATGCTGAGAGATTTTTTTACTTTAGAGATAACATTTTGATGCGCAATTCTCTCCGCATCGGATTTCTTCAAATAGCTAATACTTACCCTAGCTGCATCCGTAATTGCCGGCGGCAGAGAAGTGGTAAAAATGAAACCACTAGCTGTAAGCCTAATTGCATCAATTAACTGGCTATTGCCAGCAATATACCCCCCTATTACTCCATAAGCTTTAGCCAAGGTACCTTGAATTATATCTATTTTATCCTCAAAGCCAAGCATATTAGCAATACCAGCGCCTCTATTACCATATAAACCAACGCTATGAACTTCATCAATATATGTCATAGCATTATATTTTTTTGCCAGCTCACAGATTTTACCAATAGGTGAGATTAATCCGTCCATTGAATAGGCAGATTCAAAAACAATCATCTTTGGTTTGTTAACTTCTACTGAGTCAAGCAATTGCTCAAGATGCACCATATCTAAATGTTTATATATTTTTTTTTCTGCCTTAGAATTTCTTATCCCCGCAATCATAGATGCGTGGTTAGATTCATCAGAAAAGTAGATTAAATCAGGTATTATCTTAGAAAGAGTAGTCAAGCTTGCATCATTGGAAACATAACCAGATGTAAAGACCAGCGCCTCTTCTTTGTTATGCAAGTCAGCTATTTCTCGCTCTAACTCAATTATTGCCCGATTATTTCCGCCAATATTTCTTGTTCCTCCAGAACCAACGCCATTGTCTAAAATAGATTGCGCTGCTGATTGAATCACTTTGGGGTGCTGACTCATACCCAAATAGTCATTTATACACCACATTACAACCTGTTTCTTGAGTGGTCCCCAAAAGGCCATTGGGAAATTTCCAGCTTCTCTTTGTAAGCTAACAAAATTTCTGTACCTTCCTTCGGCTTTTATTTGCTCAATTTGTTTTTCAAAAGCTGCTTTATAGTCAAACATTATTCCCTCTAGTAACAGTGCTCATGACTATACATTAATTACTATTGCTTGAGAACGAATTAATTAAAAATTTTGATTATTTTGTTTTACAAAGTAATAATTACCTTCATCTGACAATTCTGAATTAAATTTATAGCCTAATTCATTAAAGTTTTTAATCTCTCTGGGAGTATCAATTCTATTTCTAACAATTTGCTCTACTGCTGAGCCTCTTGCACGCTTAGAGTTAAAAGCAATATTTTTTATCATTCCGCTGTTAAGCTGCCTAAAATGAATATTAATCATTGGGAATTCTAATAATTTTTTATCAATAGCAGCGGAATATTCATCTGAAGCCAAATTTATTAAATACTTATTTTTGTGTATTTTAAGTTCATGATTTAATTTTTTTGTAACTTTTTCTTTCCATAATTTATCCAATCCATTTGGAGCATTTTTAGCTAATTTTATCGACATTTCCAGCCTGTATGCACTTATCTTATCGAGGGGTTTTAATAACCCATAGAAGCCAGAAATTATTCGTAAATGATCTTGAGAAAATGTGAATTCTTCAGGAGAAAATGCCTCTTTACCCATTTTAGCATATACATCACCATTATAAGCCAATATAGCTTGCTTTGATGGCAGAGATCCAAATAGTTGATACCTAGAGAAATTTAATTTGGCAAGTTCATCACTAATTTTCATGATTTTTTTTATTTGAGATTCAGATAAAGCTTTTAACTCTCTTAGAAGTTTTTGGGTCACTTCCAGCTCTTCTCGTTCAGTAAAAAAAATTCTTGAATCTACCGGATCAAAATTCATTGATTTTGCCGAAGAAATAATACTAATCACTATTTTTACTTCTCATTAGATAATTAAATTCTGCACCAATAATGAAAATCATATTTACTATATAAAAAAATACTAACGTAACAATGATACTACCTAGTGACCCATAAATTATGTTTAATTGGTTGTAATATACAATGTACTTGGAAAGGAGAAAGCCACTTAAAACCCATAAAATAACAGTCAAACAGGCACCAGGCACAACTTCAAGAAATCTTAGGTCCGCATTAGGAATGATATAATACAATGAACAGACTGCAAAAAATAATGATAGTACAACTACCCCATACCTAGCAAAATTAAGTACGGCTTTATAATCTTCAATAAAACTCATAAACTTAGGTATTTTTTCAAGTCCAATAGGAATAATAACTAAAAGAAGCATAGCAAAGGAAATAGCCGAACTGATGATTAAAAATTGTGCAATACTAAGCAGTCTCCGCAAGATGTAGTTTGGCGGAGCAGTTATTTCATAGACCCTATTTAAAATTGTTCGCAAACACTCCACAAAAGAAGAAGAAGTCCATATCGTTCCCACAATTGCCAGTGTCAATAAACCTTGGGGAGGAGCCGATATTAGCTCATTGATTCTTGTCTTAATTGACTCGGTTGAATGTTCTGGCATATTTTCGAGAACAAGCTCAACAAATTTTTCACCAAGCTCTGAAGCCCCAAGAAAACTAGTAAAAGCTAGTATAAAAATAAAAAATGGGAAAATTGATACCAGCACCATAAACGACATATAGCCTGAATGCTCGACTCCATCATGGTCGATCATCTTTACTACGGACATGTATAAATTATAAATCACTCTTTTCATATGTAATAATTCTTAACTTGATTAGCTCTTTAAAACCGGAAAATTATTGCAATTACATACGATGGCGAGTAACTTATTTGCAGCAGATAATAAAATTATCGTAAATTTTATTTAGAACGATCCTGAAATTACCAAACCACCTTTTGCAAATTGAAGTTCCGGATGATTATATCGTTTTACTCACACGACGCTACTTTAAATGGAAATTTACACTTTTGCAACGGATCTTTTTATATCAATATTTGATGAATTATCTTTACCTATTTTTGCGGTATCAAACATCCCAAGTACCTCACCAGCCAATGCTCTTATTTCTTCCGCCGCTATAGAGTTTGGCGCACATTCTGTGACTGTAACTCCACTTAAGAAACAACTACTAAATGCTACTCTGTTGCCAAGTGAACAGTTAAATAAGTCACCCGGTATTTGAGAAATTATTTCTTTTGTAAGCTTTGATTGTGGATTGTACCTATTCAATAAAATTTTCGCTGGTATTTTTTCGCTTTGAGCAAATTCAGTCGTAGAGCTCGTTGCCCACAAATCAGTCGGACTTGGTTGCATAGGTATTATAATAAGATTAGATGCGCGAATAGCGGTCTTAGATTCAGTCTCCGTATGTGGTGGCGCATCAATAACCACGTAATCAACATTCCCACGCAAATTGCTTATCGCGCTCTCAACTCGCCAACCTGCACTAGTTACAAAATTCAATCCCGTATACCCAATACCAAATTTCTTTTCCCGCAAACTATGCCAATTTGTTAGGCTCCCTTGCGGGTCAATATCAATAATAGCAACCCTTTTTCCTGTTTGGGCTAATGACACAGCCAAATGCGCAGCTATAGTAGTTTTACCAGCCCCCCCTTTTTGCTGAGCTATTGTGATTACTTTCATATAATATGCCATTTTTCAGTTTCATTGAATTAAATATCAACTATGGTACAGAGTCAATTAATGAAGTGGTTTGAAGGTATTACTAATTCCCCCCTGTGCTACCTAGCCACAAAATAACTAATCAAATAATCTCATAATTCTTGTTGACAGAAATTAATCATGGTTTTAGTATCCTCATACTTAAGATACCAGAGGTGCTTTGGAAATACTTACCAAGGCTGAGATTATACTCTTATAACCTGCTCCAGGGTAATGCCTGCGAAGGGAGGTAAATTTGGAAACTAAATATTCAATTTTAGTACAAATTGGAGTTTGTAGTAAGTTCCATTAGAACTAGCTGATTAGAAAAACTAAACTATAGTCGCAATAATCCTGACTTTATTTTAGAACCATTTTTTCATCGAATCTAATTCAATGCGCTTTGCTATAGTTTAGTTTTTAAAGATTGCTCTTTAGAAGAATCTTTTCTGACTCTGGTATTTGTTTATTAGCAAATGTTGGAGTTTTTTTATGAGATACAACCCACACAAAAGAGATATTACTATCCTGGTTGGTAATACAATCGATCATTTTGACACTTCTCTTTATATTTTTCTTGCTCCTATTATTGCACCAGTATTTTTTCCAAATACTGACAAACTACTAAGTTTAATAATGGCCTATGGCATTTTAGCTACGTCAATTATCACAAAACCACTAGGAACATATCTATTTGGAATGATTGCACGGCTTAAAGGGCCAGTCGTCGCCTTATCTCACTCGTTAATTGGAGTAGGAGTTTTTACTGTATTACTAGGGTTATTGCCTGGTCATGCCACCATGGGCTCGGTTGCACCTTTGTTATTTGTGATTTTTCGTGTTTTAAGAGAAATATTTGCTGCCGGCGAGACTAGTATTGCAAAGCTATATATTCTAGAAAACAAGATAGGAAAAGAAGCATTTAAGGGTTCTTATTTATACCAAGTATCCACTATGCTAGGTATTATTCTTGCATCACTTGCAGCAACTATTGTCCATTATATAGACATAACAGATTCTTGGAGAATTTTCCATATTCTGGGCGGTTCAGCCGCAGTAATTGGCTACGTTGTACGCAAAATAACTTTACCAAAAGAAAACAGAATTTTGAGAAGCCAATTTAAATTCTATGGCCTAGATGGATTGAGAATTCTATGGAACCATAAGTTAAATTTACTAAGAATAGCTATCGTCACAGGTTTTTCTCATATGACCTATCTAATTCCTTTTGTTACTATGAATCATATGGTGCCAATGATTACAAATATTGAAGAAAAAACTATGATTGCAGTAAATAGTTTTATGCTTTTTTTTGATATGGTATCAATTCCATTTATTGGAAAATTAGTATCAGGTTATAATCCCAGTCAGTTGATGCAGATAGCAAGCACGATCCTTGCATTGTCAATCCTTCCATTATGGTATTTCATTGCAGATTCATCAATATATTACGTAACCTTTGTAAGATTTTGGATAGTAATTTGGGGCGTAGTTTACATGTGCCCATTAAATCTCTGGTGTAAAAATCAAGTAAGAGGAGAGGAGAAATATATGATAGTAGGTATGGGTTCAACCTTTGGAGCAAGCACTATTGGCAAACTCACTCCATTTATATGTTTAATTATCGTGCATTATACTGGTTCATATTTACCTATCGCACTATATATAATGATAGTATTTTTATTGGCCGGAATAGTGATAAGGCATAGGACGTTGCTGCCTGACAATATAGAGTCTTAGTATAAAAACTCTATATTTTCTACAAAGAGATACTTTTATAGCTCAACGAGATTAAATCCCAACTCTTTGAACCTAATATTGTTAAAACAAGTGGAGACAAATGTGATTTTTTTAGAGAATTTTTTTGGTACATTAGCACTTATTACGTCCATTATTGGGCTTATTCCCCAAATTTACAAATCGGCAAAAACTAGATCCACCTTGGATGTGTCTATGATTATGCTGATTAATTATCTTACTTGTTCTATATGCTGGATTATTTACGGCTTATGCCAAGGCTCTTCATTCGTAGTATGGAGCAACATAGTGGGGTGCATTACAAGTTTAATATCGATTGTGCAAAAATATTATTATGACAGACACAGCATCGTATAAAGCTTTTTTTGAACAAATTGATCCTAAGCAATATAAATCCGTTTTATGCTTAAATGGAGACCTGCCAAAAGCCAGTTTTTTTAGAGAAATGGATTTACCCATTATTGCTACTGATGGGGCCGCAAATTACCTCATCAAAAATGACATATTACCAGAGGTAATTATTGGCGACTTAGATAGTATAGATCGAAAACAATTTAAACAATTTAAACAAGTGTATGAGCCAGACCAAGATTATTCTTCTGATTTTCAAAAATCTATTCATTATTTAAAAAAGAATAATTTACTACCAAGTATAATATTAGGAATTAATGGAGGTTATATTGATCATATATTAAACAATATCAATATAATGCTTAGTACAAATTCAATATTTTTTGCTGCTCCTATCATAGGTTATATTATAAAAGGTCAAGAACAGTTAATTCTAAATCTACCCATAAATACGAAAATCTCTTTAATTGGAGCATCAACCGCAGAAGTTACGACATCAGGTTTAAAATGGGAATTACAGAATAATATTTTATCTTTTTTTGAGGTAAATTCTTGTTTTAACCGAACAGCCAGTGATCAAGTTACTATAACAGTAAATAATGGAGCGTTACTAGCTTTGATATATTTACAGAATATTGATGATGCTGGGAAAACACAGCCTTAAAATAAGGAAGCACATGCAAGAAAGTCGCTACTCCTAAAATATCAGTTTACGTATACTCTACCTACACTCCACAAAAAGCCTTAAAAGAGATATAACTTTGAGTTATGAACCAAGAACAAACTGATCAACCCATATCACCAAGAACCATTCTTGCATTTTTTGCTATGGTTGTCGGAATGTTTATGGCAATATTGGATATTCAAATTGTTGCTAGCTCTCTATCCGTAATTGGCGCTGGACTATCGGCTTCTGGCGATGAACTTTCTTGGATTCAGACTTCATACCTTATTGCTGAAGTAATAATTATTCCAATTACTGGCTTTGCATCACGCCTTTTATCAACCAGGATTTCTTATTTTATTGCAGCACTCGGCTTTACTCTTATGAGCTTACTATGCGCTCTAGCCTGGAATATTGAATCAATGATTGTGTTCAGAGCCATGCAGGGATTTTTCGGTGGAGCAATGATTCCGACTGCTTTTGGAGCAATTTTTATTATATTTCCCAAAAGCATGCATACAAAAGTTAGTATGGTCATTGGGCTAGTGGTAACTGTAGCCCCAACTATTGGTCCTACACTGGGTGGGTACATTACAGAAACAATATCTTGGCACTTTATGTTTCTGCTAAATGTTATTCCTGGAATTTTTGTCTGCGTGACGGTTTTTCTATATGTTGACTTTGATAAACCAAATTATAAATTACTAAAGAATTTTGATTTTCTTGGTATATTGTTAATGGCTATTTCTTTGGGTGCAATGCAATATGTCCTGGAAGAAGGCAACAAAAAAGATTGGCTGGATGACGGTCACATTCTCCTATTAACAATAATAGTTGTTGTAACTTTTATTTGGTTAATCATTAGAGAAATTACTTATCAAAATCCAATTATTGACCTTAGTTCGTTTAAAAATAAAAATTTTAGTTTTGGTTGCATTTATTCTTTTATATTAGGCATCGGATTATACGGTAGCGTCTATTTATTACCACTGTTCTTATTCACGATAGCCGGGTATAATACTCTTCAAATTGGCATTACTATGATCGTTACTGGAGTTTTCCAGTTTGTATCAGCCCCCGTAGCGGGAAAAATGTTTGGTTCCGGTATTGATAAAAGGATAATTCTTGCTATAGGCTTTTCCTTATTTGCTATAGGGTCTTTTGCCAATAGTTTTCTTACCGCCGAATCTCAATATTGGGAATTATTTATTCCTCAAATGATACGCGGGCTAGCACTGATGTTTTGTTTTATGCCCATAAATGATCTCGCTCTTGGCACAATGAAAAAAGATGAAGTTCAAAATGCTAGCGGTCTATATAATTTAACAAGGAACTTAGGGGGAGCAATCGGGCTAGCGATGATCAATAACTTAATTATCTCAAAGTCAAAAATCTATGCACAAACCCTGAAGGATAATATGCCTCTAACTTCTCCAAAGGTGCAGGAAAGTCTAGAGTTTTTTACCGGGTCATTGATAGGGAAAGTAAACGATCCAGAAACCGCGGCCTATCTCCTTCTAAGTAATATGGTGGAGCGAGAGGCTTTTGTAATTGCAATTAATAATGTCTTTGTTATCATAGCTATGATATTTTGTATGGGGATGATACTGATCCCTTTTTCTTCAACACCAGAAACAAATGTTACCTCCAATGCGCATTAAGCTAGCCTTTTTACTTATCTTTCTGATACTTTGGACTGGCCTAACAGGCGGGGCTAATGAAGGCCAACATTTGATATATCTTTTAGCAGCTTCAATTTTTACGCTAATTTTTGCTATAAAACTAAAACTACTTCCACAAAGAAATGTATTTAAAATTAGCACTATTTTTTATTGCCTATGGTTATTGAAGGAGATAGTTATGTCTGCTTGGGCAGTCTCCATGATTGCATGGCGAAAACACATAATATTAAACCCTAGCCTTGAGCCAATAAAAACAATTCAGGATAATGATATCGGAATCATAGTGTATGCAAATTCTATCACATTAACTCCGGGCACAGTTACTCTTTCAATTGAAGGTAAAAATTTCCTAGTGCATGCACTTGATTATGATTTTATGTCTGAACTACAAACAGGTGAAATGGATAAGCGTATCAAGCAAATTATCAAATAATATGTTAAACATTTCTGTGTTTTTATTTTTAGGATTTGCCTGCATTGTTATTTGCGGAGCATTTTTACAACGAGACATGTTTACAAAATTGTTATTTGTAAACACTGGCACAAGTTTAGCTGCACTATTTATATGTTTTCTTGGTTCATTTAAAGTAAATAGTTCTTATATCGATATAGCATTTATCTATTTTCTTTTAAGCGTCATTGCAACTAGTGCTTACTTAAAATATTTTTTGCAAAAACATAAAATGAATCCTTCAGATGAATCATAGAATTACTATTATTGGTTGTGGCCTTAGCGGCATGATAACAGCACTCTGCCTTTCAGCACGTGGTATAAATTCTACTATAATTGAGCATCAAAATATAGATAATCAATCATTTTTTAATGACATTAGAACTACAGCCCTTACGGAATCATCAAAGAAATTCTTTGATGATATTGGTATTTGGAATGAAATAGACCGAATTTCAGGACCTATAAATGATATCTATGTGGCAGATAAAAAGGCCTCCCAGATGTTACATTTTGCTTCTAATGAACTAAAAGAGGCACAAGTACTAGGGTATTTAGTAGAAAATAAAGAGTTCAAAAAATCTCTACTTACTCAAATCTTGGTTAATAAGCATATAAATATTATCGATAATAGTCGTTATGAAGTTAAAGAGAATAGCAATAATAAGTGTATTTTAACTTTAAATAAAACTAATCATGAGTGTGATCTTCTTATCGTATGCGATGGAGGTAATTCATTAACAAGGCAAAAATATTTTAGCAGCGAAACAAACAAATTTTATTCTCAATATGCACTGACTTTTATAGTTCAGCATGAAAAACCTCATGAAGGTACTGCAGTGGAGCATTTTATGCCGACAGGACCTTTTGCAATACTACCCTTGAAAAATCAACATTTCTCTTCGGTAGTTTGGACTATAAAATCTGAGATGAAAGATGCGGTACTAAATTTACCGAAAGATGAATTTTTATATACAATACAGCAAAATTTTGGCCAATTTTTAGGGGAAATTACTATAAAAAGTGAAGTTTCTTCTTTCCCTTTGAGAGCTTATGGAACAAACAAATATTATAATAAGAGAATAGCTCTAGTTGCCGACTCAGCTCACATCATTCATCCACTTGCAGGACAGGGCCTAAACCAAGGTATAAAAGATATACAATCCCTTGTTAGTAACATTTTTGAATTTGGTGTAAATGCTCATTCTCTTGAAACATATCAGAATGAGCGCAAGAGGGATAATAATGCTATGATTGAAATCACCGACACGATAAACACTGTATTTTCAAATAATTCCCACATATTCCACTTGGCGCGGCAGTTTGGCTTTAAAGCCATAGAAAAAATTTCTCCATTAAAAAAATTACTTATTAAATATGCTATGGGTCAAAGAAAATGATAAAGCAAGCTTTATCTAGCTTGGTGAATTATATTCTTCCAAATAGGTGTAGTACCTGTTCGAGCCTGGTGGACCTGGAACAAGGCCTGTGCACCTCTTGTTTTGCCAAACTAAATTTTGTTGCTTCTCTCTACTGTTCTTGTTGTGGGTTTCCTTTTGAGTTTGCGATAGAAGGGCAAAATTTATGTGGACGCTGCATTGCAAAACAACCGCATTATGATTTAGCCAGAAGTTTATTTAAGTTTGATCTTGAAAGTAAAAGGATAATTCATGCATTCAAATATAATGATCGAACAGAACATTCACAAATGTTCGCTAAATTACTCGTTGCAAGATACAAAAAAGAAATAGGTGAAGTGGATTTAATTGTTCCAGTACCTATGCATAGAATAAAAAGAATATTTCGGCAATATAATCCCGCTCAAATTTTAGCTCAAGACCTATCTGATTTGCTTAAAATTCCTATGATTCCGGATGTTCTGATCAAAACCAAGTGGACTAAGGCTCAAACAAAATTGACAAAATACGAACGTGAGAGAAATCTATCAGGATCACTAGCGTTTAATACGAAACGAATGGTTAAAGGAATGAAAGTGCTTTTAGTAGATGACGTAAGGACGACAGGAACTACTTGCAACAGCTGTGCAAAAATTCTTAAAAGAGCCGGAGTAACATCTGTTAAATTAGTAACAGTCAGCATGACTTAATGAGCACAGGGTCATGGCCCCACGTTGATAAACCCACTCAAACGCTATCATGAAGCCCCACGAGATTACCATAGCTTGAATGGTAATGAGCAAAACAATAGCGCGCGAGGCTGCCCGTACGTACCCAATTTATAGAAAATAGATTTTATTTTGTAACGATACAATTCTGCTTCCGTGAAGCTAGACGATTACATACTAATTTAGCATGATTCAGAGAAGGGTAAGTACCAGCCATCACGAGATAGAATATACGCTCATTCTTACCATCTATTTTTTTTGTGATAAGATTTGCACTATTTAACACTTTACCATGACGCTTAGTTATTTCTTGCCAAAGTTTTTTGGCATCACCTTCTGAAAAAGCTGTAGTTAGCTGTATTTTATAGCCTTCATCTTCAGCACTAACTACACTTATTTCTTTAAAGTTAAATCTATTATCAACAGATTTAACCACGTTTAATCCAGTTCCTGGAATCTCTATTTTTTTCTTTTCTTCTTCAGACTCTACCACCATCGATGATTTAATCACATTAGGCATAACTAACTCATCGGTTGCAGCCAAATCATTATCTATCACATCTTCTTCTTGATATTCTATATTTGCCAATATTTCATCTATTGAATCAAGATATATTACCGCTTTATCTTCAACTTTTGGCCCTAAATCCATCGGCTCTTCTGGTTCGGGCAAGATATTAATTTTTCTATTTTTTACTGCTCCTTTCTGAAGCTTTTCATATACCAAACTATCTGAATTAGGAATTACAATCCCCCCTGGGTCATCAGGCTTTCTCTTAGTTTCGCCTTCCTGTGGAGCTAGCGTAATGATTTCTCGTGAATTTTGTATTTTAAAATAACAAAACAGTCCTATTAGAGTAATAAGCAGAATCATTATTATTCTAAAAAATAAATTTTTGCGATTCATATTAAAACGTTTTAACTACATTTTGTCCATTGGCTTAACTCCAATTACACTAAAACCACCAGCTATAACCTTTCTGACGCTCTCTGCCAAAGCCAACCTTGCCGCAGTCAATTCTATATCATCCTCGATATTAAACCTATAGTCATTCTTCTCTTTACCAAGATTCCATATTGAATGAAACCTTGAAGCCACCTCTATTAAATAATAAGCAATTCTTTGGGGCTCACATGCTTTGGCCGATGAAGCCAAGATCTTAGGCCAAGAAGAAAGTAATTTTATTAATTGTATTTCTTCCTCCGTTGACAACAAAGATAAGTCAAATTCGGAAGCCATAAATTTTTTATAAGCCTCGGGAATAGTTTCTATTGCCTTCGCAATAATAGATTTTGTTCGAACGTGCGCATATTGAACATAAAACACTGGATTGTCTTTCGATTGTTCTTTAACTTTGTCAAAATCAAAATCTAAACTCATGTCATTTCTTCTAGTAAGCATAATAAATCTGATAATATCTTTGCTTACTTCATTTATCACATCGCTTACAGTCATAAAATTTCCACTGCGCTTTGACATCTTTATAGGCTCTCCATCTTTCACGAAATTAACAAGCTGGCTTGTTCTAACATCACTTCTAATTTTTCCATTACCAAGCGCATTTATCACGGCTTGAATCCTCTTAACATAGCCGCTATGATCAGCACCCAAGATATATACTAATGTATCAAATCCACGATCAATCTTATCTTTTGCATAAGCAAAGTCTGCGGCTAAATACGACCATGTGCCATCATTTTTTTGTACTGGCCTATCTTGATCATCTCCATACTCCGAAGACTTAAACAAAAGTTGTTCTTTTTCTTCCCAATTTTTATCAATTTTACCTTTTGGCGGAGGCACTACACCTTTATAAATCAAGCCCTTTTCTTCTAATATTTTTACAGCATCACTTATTTTATTACTGTCATGCAGCGATTGCTCTGAAAAAAATATATCATGCTGCACTCCAAGATCTTTTAAATCCGACTTAATAAGCGCAAGCATGTCGTTTACTACTAGAGTTTTGATCTTTTGTTTCATTTCATGATCACTCAAACCAATTAAGGTTCCACCAAATTCAGTAGCAATTTTCTGCCCTACTGCTTTTAAATAATCGCCTGGATAAAATCCATCCGGTATAACCGCTACTTCACCATTCAAAGCTTCCTTGTAACGTAAAAATGCACTATCTAGCAAAGTATCAATCTGTGACCCAGCATCATTTATGTAATATTCTTTAGTTACATTATATCCACAAAGGCTCAATACATTAGCTAGAGCATCGCCATATACAGCGCCGCGCGCGTGCCCAATGTGCATTGGTCCTGTTGGGTTGGCCGAGACATATTCCACATTTACCTTTTCTCCTTGACCTACATCAACTTTCCAGAAATCTTTGTCATCGTTTAGAATGCTTTTAATACATTCATGCCATTTTTCAGCTTTTATTGTAAAATTAATAAAACCAGGACCAGCAACTTCTATGTGAGCTATATAGGGTATTCCTGCTAAAAGCTCTTTAAATTTTAAAGAAACCTCCCTAGGATTACTACCATCCTTTGCCGCGATAATCATAGCAAGATTAGTTGAAATATCACCGTTTAGTGGATCTTTTGGAATCTCAAGATTGGCCAGATCCCATATAGTCTCATCTTGACAAAGTTGGTAACCTACATTCTTCAAATCTTCCGACAATTCTTTAAAAATATTCATAAACCTGTACTTGCAAAATTTAAGTTGTAAAACGACTGATACTGCTTAATCGCAAAACGGTCAGTCATGCCAGCGATATAGTCTGCTATAATAGACATCTTAGAGTCTGTTTTATTTTTATCAATCATCATTCTCCATTCAAATGGAAGAAGTTCAATATTTTCAACATATAGCTTAAATAAATCTCTAATTACATTCTGACTTTGGAGAGTTACTGACGCTACTCGATGGTGCTTATAGACTTTTTTCATCAAAAAGTCTTTAATTAGTTTCACTTCCGCAAAAGTTGATTCGGTAAATTCAACAAGCTGATGGCCAAGATCACGAACATCGGCTTGAGTCTTGATTTTATGTCTTTCAATATTAGCACGAGTTTGAAACAGAAGGCTCTCTATTAAATGATGTGTAAGCTTTCTACCAACTTCATATATTAACCTGTCATCATTAATATCAGGATACATATCTCTTACTTCCCGGATATAACGATCAACACACTTAATTTCTTGCAAGTCTTTATAAGTAATTATTTCTGCTCTAATACTATCTTCAAGATCATGACAAATATATGCTATATCGTCTGATAGAGCTGCCACTTGAGATTCTGCTGACGAACGCTTAGATAGATCAAGGCTATGCTTTCTATCATATTCAAAAATATATGCAAAAGACTCGCTTTTTTCTACTGGCCCATTATGTTTTACAATTCCCTCGAGCACTTCCCAAGTCAGATTCAAACCATCATAAGCAGCATATTTTTGCTCTAAATAAGTTAGTATTTTGAACGAATGTGCATTATGAGAAAAGCCTCCAAAATCTTTCATACAAGCATTTAAAGCATCTTCACCAGCATGGCCAAAAGGTGTATGACCAAGATCATGAGCAAGTGCAACACCCTCTGCCAAATCCTCACACAAACCGAGCGCTTTTGACAAAGACCTCGCGATCGTCGATACTTCAACCGAATGTGTCATGCGATTACGATAATGATCTCCTTCATGATTCACGAAAACCTGAGTTTTATACTGCAATCTCTTAAAGGCATTAGCGTGAATTATCCGATCCCTGTCCCTTTCGAATTCATTTCTATAAGGAGTTACCTTCTCTGGGTGAATTCTTCCCTTTGAGTTTTCTGGTAAACAGGCAAAGCTTTTTAGCATATTAATCTCTTGAAGTTTTCAGTTGTAATCAATATATTATTATATGTAGATCTTTTCAAACCATTTTTGGATCAGCTATATTTTCTATGGAAATAATGATAACTCCTAACGCCTCTGCCAGAATCGCCGAACTGATCGCTAAGGATAGTAAAAAACTTATAGCTCTTCGTGTATCAGTAGATGGTGGAGGCTGCTCTGGATTTATGTACAATTATCAACTAGTAGACGCTATTAATAGTGACGATTTTATACTAGAAGACCAGGGGGTAAAAGTTGCAATTGATCCGGTGTCTCAAGAATTTCTTGAAGGATGTACTATAGAATTTGTACAAGAATTAGGAAGTAATTATTTTCAAATAATTAATCCACAAGCTACAGCTAAATGTGGGTGTGGCAATTCCTTTGCCGTGTAGGGCATGACCCCGAAAATATAATCCGAGACTAATACGCATCAAAATTGTCTTTAATTTTAACAGATTAACTGTACTGAGTTTAAAGATTTATTGATAATTATTTAAGCATAGGAATAAACAAGAAATATAATATACCGAAAAAAAATCCTAGCATAAATGTATATGGTAGTACTAGCTGGTATTTAGTAACTCTATCGGGCGCATTTTCACGATTCAACTCTTGTGCAATGTAAGTAATAAAACCAATATCATGCCTTTTTTCTAATAGAGCTAGAAACTTATCTGCTGCCCGTAAATAAGATAATATGCGCTTTAAATTAAGCAACCACGTAGTAGCGAGCACAAAGCCGATTAAGCATAATGCGACTAATGAACACTTAACTAAATAATATTTATGTTGTTCAATGGATGTACGACTTATTTCACCAATAAACGGTATAACAGCAACTATAGCGGAAAATAAAGATATGTAGTAGCTATTGATATTATCCCTTCTGTCTTCCTGATGCTGCTTATCTTGTAAAGATAGTTCATATAGTTTAATATCCGGTAACCTTTCTATTTTTATTTCTTTTTGCATATTTCATTACCTAAATCTAGTTAAATAACAATTTACCTTCAAAAATAACACCTAAAACAACATAGCTACTGTTACTGCGTTTGATAGGAGAAGATGGTTTTAAAAGTCTATAACGAGAGAATTGCGTCTGTGGTTTTTTTGTATAAGTTATTATTTTATCTTACTATAAAGTCCATTTAAAAACTCTGCCGCCGAGCGCAGTGCTATTTATTATAGAAGCCTAGTAAAAGGAAGAAACGGATCGAGTTGTTGTAATTAATGTGGGAAAGGTAAATGGATCTCCCCGTTTCTCCTTTGCTAGTTCCTCCTAAGCTTTCGCTACAATGCAGACACTGCGATAACTTAGTATCAAATAAATAAGTTATCTACTTTAGGTTTATGGCATAAGCACCGCGCTCACACCTATAGTTTAGGTTAGCAGCATCAAAATCAGGTGTCTAGTAAAAAATCATTTCTCTGAATAAATTTAATCATAGGTTGTAGAGTCCGCTGTATTTTTAGCTTATGGATAGATCTATCTAGGGATTATGCGAAGATTATATTCCTTGCAAAAACTCTTCCAATTCTTTTAAGTTAGATATACTTAGAGTTGTAAAATTATGATGTGATTTTTTAGCCAACCCAGTAAGGACTTTCCCAGGTCCCACTTCAACTAGCTCGGTTATACCAAGAGCAGCAAATTCATTCATAGTTTCTCGCCATCTAACTGACCCACAAATTTGCTGTAATAGATTTTGTTTAATTTGATTAGTGTCTGTTTCAGCTTTTGCAGTGACATTACAAATTAAAGGGATTTTTGGCTCTGTCCAATTAATATCAGACAGAGCTTTTTCCATAGGTACCTCAGCTGCTTTAATTAGGCTCGAGTGAAAAGGAGCACTAACATTAAGTTTTATTGCCCTGCATCCAGTATCTTTAAGTACAGCAACTATCCTATCGACATTATATTCGTGACCGCTGATAACAATTTGGCCGTCCACATTGTCGTTAGCTATCTGACAAACTCCATAATCTACAACACTCTCGATTATCTCTTGAAGCTTAGCAGCAGAAATACCCAGACATGCAGCCATGGCACCTTCGCCTTTTGGCGACGCTTCTTGCATAGAAGTAGCTCTTACTTTTAATAGTATGGAAGTATCTTCAAGAGACATTGCACCAGCACCACAAAGAGCACTGTATTCTCCCAAAGAATGACCAGCAACAACAGCGCATAACTCCTCAATTTTTTTGCCAGATTTTTCAAGTAGCACTTTAAAAATTGCCATTGAAGTAGCCATAATTGCGGGCTGAGTATTAGTTGTAATAGCTAAATCCTCTGACGAACCATTAAAAATAATTTCACTCAGTTTATAACCAAGTGTATCATCTACAGATTCAAAAACTAACCTTGCTGCTTTTTCAGAATCAAAAAAATCTTTACCCATACCAACGCTTTGAGATCCTTGACCAGGGAAGATAAATGCTCTATTCATAGTATATTGTGAATTAATTATATTTTTAGCTATCATGATTATGAGAATTCTTTGTGCAGTGTCAATTATTTTAACAATCTCCTTTTCACAAATCACCATTTTGGCTCAAGAAACTGTTGAATCCCAAGTATTTAAATTGATAAAACAAAAAGATTGGCAGAATGCTTATAACTCTTCAAATAAAAGTGGTAATCAAGCTCTTAAAAAAATTGTACTTTCACAACAATTTCTTGATACTAACTATTCTGGTAATAGCTTTGAAAAAATAGTTAAGTTTCTACAGGAAAACCCTGGGTGGCCTCAAGAAGCAGGTCTAAAAGTTAGCGCAGAGAGTCTTTTAAATGACGCCACTGACAGCTCTTTAGTTTTTAAGTGGTTTCAAAGCAACAAACCTCTTACTGGTAGAGGATATAAATATTATGCTCTCGCAGCTGGCAAAACAATTAAAGATTCTCAAAAACTTTCTCCCATCATAAAAAGGGGTTGGCATAACGGAAGTTTTTCTATGTCAGAGCAAAAAGCCTATCAAGCAACGTTCAAAAACTATCTTGATATAAAAGATCATATTAAAAGAATTGATAATCTCTTATTTGCCGAAAGTACAACAGCCGCTAAAAACAACTTATACTTAGTAGGGGCTGAGTACAAAAAATCATTTGAAGTACAGATCGCGCTTATACAAAACGGCAGCAGCGCACTTGGGAGATTTAGTAGCGTTCCAAAGAAATACTACACTCCGGGCTTAATTTATAGATATATAGAACTGAAAAAAAAGAGTTTACCCCCTAGCTTAGAGATTGTAAATCTAATGGAAATAGCAAAAGCTGATCCCGATCATGCTGATGCATTTTGGAAGATACAATCTTATCTCGCGCGTGAATATATTGAACATAAACGCTATAATGATGCATATAAAATAGCTTGCTGCTACTTTACTGAGAATGCCTCTAACAAAAGCGACGCACAATTTCTGTCTGGTTGGATAGCCTTGAGGTTTTTAAATAAAGCCCAATTAGCTCTTGAACATTTCCGTGGTTTTAATGAGACTGTAAAAACGCCTATGAGTAAATCTAGAGGAATTTATTGGTTGGGACGAGCTCATGAAGCTTTAAAAGATAAAGAGAGAGCCCACAAGTTATATAATCTAGCAGCAACTAAGTATCCTTATACCTTTTATGGCCAAGTATCAGCTCATGAAATTGGAATGAAAAGGATAACTCTGCCTGCAAATATAAACTTAGCGGAACATAAAGTGTCGTCGACAAATAGCGTTAAGTCTCAGATAGCTAAAGCGACTTATCTTGTCTCAAAATACGGTTCAAATGCCCTTAGTCAATTATATATAAAAGCAGCGGTAGAGAAATCAGCGAATACAGCAGAGATCCTAGATCTAGCAACGATATTAAGTTCATCAAAAAATACACATCACATGGCATGGTTATCCAAGTACGCAGTACAAAAACATGTATTGATCAAGAATCATGCCTTTCCAATGCCATATAAACAATCTACCCAATTACCATTAGAAAAAGCCCTTATGTACAGCATAATTAGGCAAGAATCTGTTTTTGATCAGCGTGCTGTGAGCAGCGCAAATGCTATGGGTTTAATGCAGCTAATAAAAGGAACCGCCTGCGATACAGCAAAATCCATTGGTGATGCATGTAACATTCCTAAACTAACAGCAGACCCATTATATAATATGAAGCTTGGTAGCAATTATTTAAAGCAGATGATAGAAAAATTTGATGGTTCTTATATCATGGCCATAGCAGCTTACAATGGTGGTCATGTTAAGAAATGGTTGGGAATATACGGTGATCCGAGAACAATGAATAACCATAGAGAAGTTCTCGATTGGATCGAGTCAATACCATTTTATGAAACCAGAAATTATGTTCAGCGAGTGCTTGAAAACTTACAGATATATAGGAGCATTTTGAACGAAAATGCCACTTTAAAAATAGCCCAAGATTTAGTATTAAACAAAAAGAAAGGTGCATAATGAGTAAATTTGCAGTAGGTGACTTGGCTCCTGATTTTTCGCTTGAAATATCAGAAGGCAAAACTCTTAGTTTAGAAAACCTGAGAGGGAAATATGTAGTATTATATTTTTATCCCAAAGACAGTACACCTGGTTGCACACTTGAGGCCCGCGATTTTAACTCTCTCAAAAAAGATTTTTCAGCCCTGGGCGCCGAAATAATTGGTGTATCAAAAGACCCCCTTACATC
Source organism: Rickettsia typhi (assembly GCA_945907105.1). Classification (GTDB taxonomy): domain Bacteria; phylum Pseudomonadota; class Alphaproteobacteria; order Rickettsiales; family Rickettsiaceae; genus Megaera_A. The sequence goes on from CAMDSB010000011.1 coordinate 24,247, forward strand.
ACACGATAAATTTCGTAAAAACCATGATTTACAATTTTATCTTGGGTCAGATACTAATGGAGATTTATGCGAAAAGTTTAGTGTGTGGGTAGAAAAATCAATGTTTGGAAAGAAATATATGGGCATTGAGAGAGCCACATTTTTAATAAATCCAGAAGGAAAATTTGCCTATATTTGGCAGTCAGTCTCGGCTTTAGGACATGCAAAAGAGGTTCTTAAGAAACTAAAAGAGATTATATAACTTAGAGTTTTTTTTAAGTCAAACTCTAAGTTATATATTATTGCTACCTTCCTTTCTATTCCATGTGAGAAAAAACAAATATGAACCCAGAAGAGAGGCTGTTATAAAAAAGATAAATGCGCCTGACCAACCAGTTTCATCAATCAACCATCCAACACATACTCCCGAGAGAGCGGAACCAACATAGCCCATTGTTCCAACAAATCCATTCGCTGTTCCTATTGCCTTTTTTGAGGCAAAATCAGCTGAGGCTACACCTACTAATACTTGGGGACCATATACGAAAAATCCAATTAAACTTAGTGTTACAGCACCAAAATTGTTATAACCAGAGGGAATCTGCCAAAAAGTAAACAGAGTTAGGGCTAAACAAATCATACAAACTACACCAACAGGCCCCCTTTGTCCTTTGAATACCCTATCTGACATCCATCCCGCTGCGAACCCGCCAAGCAACCCAGCCACTTCATAACCAGCTACTTGCCATCCAGCATGAGTTAAGGATATACCTTTATGCTCCTTTAAAAATAAAGGTCCCCAAAATATTATCCCTATTCTTACTATATAAATGCATATATTAGCAAAACTTATATACCACATATTTCTATTGATGAAAACCTTACGAAAAATTTCGATTGTAGTCATATGATCTTCACTCGTATCTTCCTCGAACGATTCATCGCCTTTATACGCCTCAACCAGTGGAAAACCAAGTTCTTTTGGCGACTCCCGCAGACGATTAAACAATACATAAGAAATACCAACTGCTAAAATACTTGGCACAAAGAACGCGTATCTCCACCCATAGTTAGCCACTAAATAACCAGAAAATACTAACGTTATAGCACCACCAACTTGGTGAGAAGCTGCGCCAAGAGCCCATTTTGCGCCAAGCTCCTTAGGAGCAAACCAGTGAGTTAGCATTCTAGCGGCAGGTGGCCAGCCCATAGACTGAAACCAGTTATTTACAATCCATAGACAGCCTAGAAACATTAGGCTATTTGAAAACCCAAGAATAAAAGTGATCAGTGCAGAAGCAAGTAATCCGAGTGGCATAAAATATCTAGCATTTGATTTATCGCTAAAGTAGCCGTTAACGAATTTACCAATGCCATAAACAATAGATGCTAGGGTTAAAACCCAACCTAACTGAATCTTGCTATAACCAAACTCTTCCATGTAGGCTGGCATAATCATAGAAAAATTCTGCCGACACAAGTAGTAAGCGCCATAACCTATAATGATAAAACTTAGTATACGCAAACGCCATTTGTTATATATTTTGCGCTCTCGCATAGTCATAAAAGGTTTGCTGCCTTGCTCGATAGGACCTACATAATCATCCTTTACAACCTTTGTCATAGAACTTGCTTAAAACCTTTAATCTCTGTGCAAAGATACTAATAAATAAATTCCATATTAGCAAGGTTTTGTTTTAACAGCCGCTTTAAAAAGCAGTTGAAAACTTATGACTTAGCAAGTACACTGGTGATATTATTAACCTATGTATATAAGTATGCAACTCCTCGATATTGTAGCAAAATTCTTCCTGATATTTGGTCAGGAATTTGTTTTAATACCTTTAATTATATTTGGATTTCTAGCTCTAAACAAAAAAACATATGGCCATGCCATATTTTTACTACTCTTTACCATGATTTTTAGCGCCTTTCTAAAATCTATTTTTCAAATTCCATTAGCAGAGCATCTAAATAAAACCGGATATGCGTTTCCAAGTGGTCATATGCAAACTGCAATAGTATTTTATGGTTGGTTATTTATTGCACACAAAAACACCCTAGTTCGATCACTAGTTTCAATAATATTACTTGGCATAGGTTTTGCACTAATACAACAAAAATATCATAATTTATATGATGTTTTAGGAGCGGTTTTATTTGGCCTCTTAACTTTATTCGTTTATACGATAGTTCTACAAATCAAATTATTTATGAACAAGCCGTTCTTACTAGGATATATGTTGATTGCTCTTTCTATTGGACTCTTATTCAGTATGGATTCTCTACTTCAGCACACTTCAATGGCATTTATGGTTCTTGCCGGATTTACATTATCGTGGACGATCTTTTCTGATTCAATTGAAGTAACTCTATCTTTTGTTAGATCAATGATCGGCTTCTTTAGTATAATAGGAGTTTATTTTCTAGCATTGCAAATTAAGCATTATACTAACCTTGAATATGACATACAGTGGTTAATAATTGGAATATCAATACCGTTAACAGCCAAAATATTAAAAATTAAGCAAGGTCATGAGCAACTATGAGCAGGGATTATCTCGAATATATATTAGATTTACTATCCCACTGCGACTCAATTACCTCTAGGGCGATGTTTGGAGGGTATGGTATGTACAAAAATGGGGTTATTTTTGGAATTATTGCTAATGACGAACTATATTTCAAAGTTGATCAGTCTAATATAGAATTATATAAAAAACACCAATCAGAGGCTTTCACCTTTAAAGCCAAAGGCAGAGTATCCAAGATGTCCTACTGGAAAGTTCCTTTATTAGTTATGGAAGATGAAGCCCAGTTAAAAAACTGGGTAGACCAATCATATAATATTTCATTGAAAAAGATTAAGTAAATATTCTTCTTAAAATCCGCCTAGCATTGTTAATGCTAATTTATAGGAGGCTTACCGTATTTATTCATTCCTTGGCTTCCTGGTATTAGAACTAATACGATGTTGAATTACTAAACATTTTAAAAGCTTTTGTTCTTCCCCTTGGAAGTTATATAGTTATACTCTAAATAGTTTTAATGAAGAATCACCATAGGATCAAAAAATTGAGGTTCGTCAAATATTTACTTTACATATCATAACTAGGTTATATTATTCTCACTTTAATTTAAACAATTATAGTAAATTTAGGTATATGAAAAAAATTATTTTATCGGCATTAGCGACTTCTATACTTTCTGTTTCTGCTTTTTCTTATGCAGGAGAAGATCAGTTCTACGTAAAAACACAAGTGGGTGGAGTAAAATTAGATAAGGTTAAGTCAAATAGTGCTAAATTGAAATCAACTAATACTGGATTTTTTGGTTTGGGTGTTGGTTATTATATAACAGACAGCATCAGAGCTGATTTAACTTATGACTATTATGCAAATCCTAGCTATAAAGGAACTACACAGAGAAACTATACTTTAAAATACAAGTCGCAAGCTAGCACTATAATGGTTAATGGTTTTATTGATTTATTTGATGCTGACATAATTAAAATTTTTGCTGGCACAGGTGTTGGCGTGTCAATGATTAGTACTAAAACTACTTTAACTTTTACTAATCAAGCAACTGCCACTGATAAAGCTAAAACACAAAATAATTTTGCTTATGCATTATATTTGGGCGTTTCAAAAGAATTTGCACCTAGTATAAATGCTGATATAACTTACAGTTACAGAGATATGGGTAAATTCAAGAAAAGTCAAAAAAACTTTTCTCTGGGTGGCATAAAAGGTCACCATATTTCAGGTGGTGTAAGATTTGATATTTAGAATAATATTGTCCTAAAAATTTAGTTCTGCTTTTGTTAAAGCTAGTTTACTGGAGACTCACCGTATTTATTGTTCCTTGGATTCCTGGAATCAGACCTAATACGACGTTTGTGATAAGTCCAATAATATAAACTGCCCTATCCCACATAAACGGTTGAAATAGTATAATGGGGATAAGATGTGCATATTGAAGCAATGGATTCTATAGTGTATAAGTCAATAGTACGTTATATATGAAGTTGAATTACTTTTACCCAACATCGGGCGTTTAAAATGAAAACATTATTGTCTCAAGAACTTCTTGTTCAGAATAAAGTCTATAACCTAACGAAGTACTCTGTTCTATTTTTTAGCTTCTGTATATTTAGCATTGCTCTCATTAACTCTCACAATGATGTTCAAAAATTTGGGGTAATATTCTCTTTAGTTTGTATACCATTATCTTTTTTAAGCTTAGCTAATAATTTAATTAAACCAGATATTGAAGATGGCAGTCTCGAATATCTGCTAACTATCTCCTCAGCTCAAAAAATAGTTTTATCTAAGTTTTTGATAATGAGCATCGTTACATTCTTTTGTTTCACTTTAATTACTCCATTATTAGGCGTTTTCTTTAGCCTACCACTAGAGCAATTCGTTTTTTTATTATTAACAGCTTTACTTCTTATAATTTTGGCCTCATCTTTGATTGTATTAATAGCATCAATACAAGGGTATTTCCGTTCCAATACTAATTTCTTCGCTATTTTAATTATGCCCTTAATATTGCCTAATATAATTCTTTCTGGAATCCTTATCCAGAACCTACACGAAGCCTATTTACTTGCGATAATGCTTGGTATAAATCTAGTCATTATTCCTCCGACTCTTTATTTATCTAGTTACCTTATTGATAATATTTACAACATCTGATTTAGAAACACTCTACTTCATAAGTAAAAAGTTTGTGACAAGGACCCCAGTAGATTAAGATTAATTTAAACTGGTGTTTACATAATTAATCTATAGTCAATAATCCATGTTAGATATATTTCTTAGCAAGTTAAAGTTTTTACTCAAAAGCCCAATGCTGCTTTTCGTTTATGGTATTATCAGTAAATGGTACATTATGGTCATGGTATCGGCTGTTATTGTTGTTTATTGGGTACTTCAAGGCCTAACAGAAGCAGGAGTGCTCCAAGCAGCCGAAGAAGTTGTATCTAAGGCCCTACGCGACACAAAATCCGTTTCTAGATATTGTATTCCAAAAATTGCAAGACTTGAAGATTTTTGGGATTGTCTACAAAACCCCCCTAGATACGAAGCTACTCCTGACGAAATTCACCTAGAAAAAACCGTAAAGAACTTACTAGATTTTGAGAAATATGACCAAACTAAAGATCCTTATGCAGATAAATAATCTAAAGACGACTTTCTAAGTAACGTTTTTTTATACTAAATAACGATATTTTCTGCGTAAACTAAGCTAAATTATTGCCAATGTGAGATATCTCAAGTTATAATAGCTATCAATCTAACTTAAATTTAAGATAACTTATGTCTGAAGATATTTTTCCCGACGATCCAGATAAGACCACAAGAAGGGATTTCATGACTCTGGCAGCAACCAGTATGACCGCAGTTGGCGCTGCTTGCGCGGCTTGGCCGCTAGTAGACTCATTAAATCCCTCAGCAGATGTCTTGGCTATGTCATCTATAGAAGTTGACATTTCTAAAGTAGAACCTGGCCAAACTATGACTGTTAAATGGCGAGGAAAACCGGTTTTTATAACTAATAGAACCGAAGCAGAGATACAAGAGGTTGTAAATACTCCTTTAAAAGATTTAGTGGACCCACAACCTGATTCTGCGCGAGTGAAGGAAGGTCATACAAAATGGTTGGTTACTATTGGTATATGTACACATCTGGGTTGTGTTCCCCTTGCTAATAAAGGAGATTATGAAGGATGGTTCTGTCCTTGTCATGGATCACATTATGATAAGTCCGGTAGGGTCAGAAAAGGCCCAGCTCCTCTTAACCTTGCTGTACCTCCTTATGAGTTTTTATCAGATACTAAAATTAAAATTGGCTGATTATGAATAATAACGAAACAAATAACCAGTCTACTAAATCAACTGGTATTATTGCATGGATTGATTACAGACTACCAATTTTTTCATGGATGTCTCATTTTGCAGTATATAAAACTCCTAAAAATCTAAGCTATCTCTGGAGTTTGGGTTCAATTGCTGGAATAGCTCTAATGATACAGATAATTACTGGAATAGTACTAGCAATGCATTACACACCTCACGTTGACCACGCGTTTGATAGCGTTGAGAAGATAATGCGCAACGTAAATTACGGTTGGTTATTACGCTATATGCATGCGGTAGGAGCATCAATGTTTTTTGTCGCAGTATATTTGCATATTTTTAGAGGCATATTTTATGGATCATATAAAGAGCCTCGAGAACTTTTATGGATAATCGGTCTAATTATATTTTTAACTATGATGGCAACCGCCTTCATGGGATACGTACTCCCATGGGGTCAAATGAGCTATTGGGGCGCTACGGTTATTACAAATCTTTTTTCGGCCATACCAATAGTTGGGGAAAGTATAGTGACTTGGCTGTGGGGAGGTTTTTCAGTAGATAACCCCACACTTAATAGATTTTTCTCTCTACATTATTTACTTCCATTTGTTATAGTTGGACTGGTAGTACTGCATATTTGGTCTTTGCATACCCATGGATCGAATAACCCTACTGGGGTAAGACTAAAGAAAGAAGATATGATTCCTTTTCATCCTTATTACACCATAAAAGACTTCTTTGGCTTTGGCATTTACTTCCTAATTTTTGCCTATTTTATTTTTTATAAGCCTAATTTACATGGTCATCCAGATAATTATATACCAGCAAACCCTTTGGTAACTCCTGCACACATAGTTCCAGAGTGGTACTTTTTACCATTTTATGCAATATTAAGGGCCGTCCCTTCGAAACTTGGTGGAGTTTTGTTGATGTTTGGCAGTATTCTGATTTTATTTGCCTTGCCTTGGCTTGACCGGTCAAAAGTTCGTAGCGCCAACTACAGGCCACTTTACAAATGGGCTTTTTGGGTTTTTGTAACAGACTGCCTTGTTCTAGGATATGTTGGAGGTAAGCCCGCGGAAGAACCTTATCTAACAATCAGTAGAATTGCAGCAACGTATTATTTTTTCCACTTTTTAATTATCATACCTACTATCTCAAAATTTGAAAAACCTCTTCCTTTACCACACAGTGTGGAAGAAGAAGAAAAAATGCATAAAGATGATATAATTTAGTAATTAGATATGAAAATGTATAAAATCGTATTTCCGCTTCTTGCTAGTATGCTGGTAATTTTTATAACTCCACATGCCATTGCCTCTAATGTTACACAAGAACACAAACAACTAGTTTGGCCA
>CAMDSB010000012.1 GCA_945907105.1 Rickettsia typhi
AGAATTTGAAACAAAAGTAGATCTGCTAGATCTATCTTCTTCTAGATTTTTCTTAATTATTCTTGCATCTAGAATTTCTAAATCACTATCTTTAGACTCCCCTACCCTATCGTCCAAAAAAATAGAATCTTGGCATTTAGTATCGTTTCGTTTTTGATTGTTAGCGTTATCATCATCATTTGAACCTGCTTGCAAATAGCTCGGTGACATCTCAAGCAATTTTTTAACGTGCAGAGTAACAAATAGAATATTAGCAAACTTTCTGCCTTGTACTACTATGCTACCGACCGATCTTTTCATAAGATCTAGAGCTTCTAAACGAATAAAAGCTTCCCTGATCTGATAGGTACTTAAGTTAAATTTATTACAAAAATAATCGTAGTCTTTTTGATGTTCCTCTTGTCCGGTAGAGCGATATAAAAACCATAGCTCGGATAATAAAGCAATAGCCATAGTATCGGCTTTACCGCTGGTTGTTAGTATCTTTGCATACCACCAATTGGGGATGATATTACCGCTACCGATATCAACCGGATTTAATAATTTTAAACTTGCAGACTTGCAGGTTGAAGAGTCTTTTGTTATATTCATAATTGCTATACCTAAGTTTTAGGTTGTGTCTTTTATCAACAAGTACAAAAAGTTTGGCGACCGCAGTACTTGTTGATATTCTTATGTTCAAGCTTTTTTATCTTCCTTTATTTATAATTTTTATCCTTATTTAAAGTCCTAGAATACTTATTGACTTTAAATATAAAGTATTACTTTTTGTGATTTAAGTTTTAACTGTAATATATAAAATATGATATGTAAAGTACTTATTTCAAAAATCTTTTCGTTTTTTAAAATAAGTTTTTTTATTAATCTACATCATTATTGCATTTACATTTCAAATAAATAATGTTAGATTTCGTACTGTTGGTTTAGAAATTTGATTTTAATTCGTTATATTTTATGGCAAGCTTACAGGTAAAAATAAGTGAGTTGATGGCTCAGAAAAAAATAAATGCCATAGACATAGAAAAAGAGACTGGGTTAAATAGAAATACCGTTTATAGTATCATTGCTGGTAACTCCAAGAATCCAAGTGCTCATAATCTTCAACTTATTGCACAAGCACTAGGGGTAACCTTGGAATCAATTTTAATCGATGAAGAAGAAATTCAGATTAGTTCGCTTTCTGATGAACAAATGAAAGCATTTGCCGAGGCTACTAGCTCTACGATAAATATTATAATTTCAAGAGGGCTAAATTTTCCTTTAAATAAGTTAATTTCTATAATTAAAGAAGTATATCAATATGCTCTAAAGGCAAATCCGCCTTCCGTGGACGATAGATTTGTTGATTGGTTACTCGATAAATACAAAAATTAGTTTTCTTCTTGCCATAAGTCCATATTATAATCCTTACAATATTCAAACATAGCAATCGTATTATGATGTTCTTTACCGAACTCTTTAACTTGAGGTTCCCCAAAACATTTATAATGATATAAATCCTTTATCTTGCAAGCAGCCTTTGCTCCTTGAGTGTAGAGGTAGCTTACCTGTGCAATATTTTTAATATTATCCTTATATAAATATAAATATATCCCTTGAGCTTCTCTATAAGATTTTATTGCTTTATCGTATTCTCCTAATATAGAATAAATATCACCCCGTACTACGTAACCGCCTGCTAAATCTGGATTCTCAGAAAATTTTGCTCCTTTATCCTCTTTATTCTCATTAGTAAGCAAAATTGCAATAGCTTTATTAATATGATCGGAAGCCTTGTCTAAATTTCCAAGACCTAATTCGCTTCTTGCCATTTGCACGTAAATACGTCCAAATATAAGGTGATCCTCTTTTTTTGTAGGTTTATGCATCTTATATAATTGTAGAGCTTGATCATAAGCTTCTTTGTACTCATTAAGAGAATTTAATATTTGAACTCTTAAAATATAATTTGCCGTAAGAACCAAATCATCATACTTAATTTTATTAAGACGGATTTTTATCAGCGTATTCAACCTATCTAGAGCTAGATTATATTCGCCTTTAAGATAAAACAATATAGCTTCAACATTATTAATAAATGTTACCGGGCTACCTTTCAATTTTAGGACGTATTTTTCTGCGTTAGTAATATTTCCAACTTTAAGCTCATTCAGCGCAAGTTGGTAAAATAAATCAGCTCTTTGCTCTTCATAACCTTCTACATTTTCGTATATATCTTTAGATTTTATACAATATTGCACAGATTTAGCAAAATCAGCATGTCTATTCCTGTAATACCGCGCTATTGACTGTAGAAAATCAGCATATCTTGCTCTTTCATCATTATTCATTAAGAATGATTTGAAATTTTTTGCATTATCATGCTGATTAAACCATAATACTAACTCTTCTGCCCCATTATAATCAGAATAATTATTATACTGAGTTAGCAAATAGAGATTCAAACTCATAGCTTTCAGCAAATTAACTTTATATTTCTCGGTATATTTAGAAATTACTTTAAAGTTCTCAAAGATTGTTTTACCGCTACGAAATACATGAAATTCTGCAATAGTATTAGGTGTTGCCAATAGTAGGTTATCAATCAGTTTTTCTAATACTTCTTTGTCTTTTTTATCCCCGTTTATTTCTAATATTTTTTGAGCAATTATATCATGCATTTCAAAGATTGGATTTTCATTATTACTATCAATATTAGCAATCAATGCAAATTTTGAGATTTGGTAAATATCATCATCTAAACTTGCTTTATCATCAGCAATATACGTTAGTAAATCCTTTGAAAAAGCTTGATTATTGGTTAAGGCAATTTTATATAATAAATTTACAGCACTTGGTTTTAACTCTTTAATTGCTAAAGTAATATTGATTTTAATTTTGTCCGCTGATTGCAATATCTTTTTTTTATAGGTTTCTAAATCAAGACCTTTTGTTTGATTCAATAATTGCCCTGCTTGTACTATCAATATCGGATAACCATTAAAACTAGTAGCTAAGAATTCAGCTTGCTGCTTAGTGACATTTTCCAAGATATTATTAGCTAAAGTAATGGAATCATTTTTATTAAAATTTGTCATTTCTATACTATGCAATAGTCTATCTTTGTCCTGTGAACAAAATATAACATTTCCATTATGTTCCCAATCAATTAAGTCTTGCACTTTCTTATTTTCATTAATCTTTAAATTATCAAATATTAATAACCACTTATCTTGGTGTTTTAAGTAATCTATTACTTCTGACTTAGCTAGACCAGTATCCTCAGAAATGTTTGCTTTAAAAACCTTGTTTAGCTGCCTTGCTAATTTAAGGAATTCTCCATTAACATCTAAATTACAATCAAAAAACCAAATTATGTCATAGTTATATTTATTTTCATATGCATACATTCTAGCAAGTTGCGTTTTGCCTATTCCACTTACTCCAACTAAACTAGCGTTTTTATGCTTTTTTAAATTATTGTCGAGAAGTTGGAATTGTTTGATATGATTTATAAAATAACTAACAGGAGAGATCAAATTAGACACTTTATTAGATGCGAATGAACTGTTGTTAAAAATAAGTATTAATACAAATATTATATGTTTATTCATGTTTAATAGGTAATTGGATTATATTGTTTATTACTTTGTTTAAATTTTTAGCTGATGTATTTTTAGTTATTTCTATAAAATTAAGCTCACTATGACCTACTTTACAGTTAAAATTATCTATTCTTAATATATGAAATATTTGATTAAGGCTCAGCAAAAAAGGATTGACGTTCTTTTTTAAGAACTTATTATAGAACTTAAGTACATCCTCTTCATTATGTATTGGAAAACCGTCATATTCAAAGAATAGACATAATTTACTCTGTTTATTCAAAATATTAAATTTTAAGTTGTATTTAAAGGTACAAGATTGTTCTTTTAATATAAAAATTATGTAATTAATTACGCTATATATAATTTGATACAAAGATTCTTTGGAAGCAAATTTTATACTTTGCTCAGAGCTTGTGATAAGGATTGATATATTATCCTCTGAATTAGCAAATCTGTTAGAAAAAATTTCTATTAAATTTTTAGTATTAACTGTTTCCTGTTCTCTGTGGTTATAGTACAATATTACAGAGCAAGGTGAGTTTTTACAATTATCTAAGGAGTTAGTATTAAAAGATTCCGCTCCTTGCATAAGTACCGCTAGTTGATTGGCTTCTTGTGAAAACAAATAATTAAGTTCAGTATCTTTTTCTTTACTATATTCTAAATTCCATATTTTTTTCATTAAAGCGTTTTCTCTGATAGTTAATTCTTTTTGATAATCTTCCTTAATTCTTTCTAACTCTGAATCATAATGATTTTTATAATATGAAAAATAAAATTTCTTGATATATTTATTTAGTAATTTATTTGATAAGATAAATAATATTAAAAGAAAACTTGACGATATAATCGTAACTAAAAACGGTTTTATAGTTTGCTTTTTTATTTTATCCCAATATTTAGAATCCGCAGAAACTAAAATAGACAGCTGATTATAATTATTGATGTGATAAGTTTTTTCTAATTCATAGTCATCGATTCTAATATTACGGTGTAGTACTTGTTTATTCAAATCTATTCTATAATAGATAAAATTAGGTATGTATTTATCAATTATAGAAGTAAATTCAAATAGGTTACTTCTAATACATTGTTGTTTAAAACAACTTAGAATATCCGATTGATCTACGCTTATAACCGTGTCTATACCACTTTGATCTAAAGGTAATTTTTGTAACAAGTGGTTTAATTTTATTAAACTATAGTTAGATATTATTTTGTAATATTCGTTTAAAATCTCATTTTTTCGATTTTTAAATTCATTATTATAACAATTATAGGATATTGTAATTACGCTAAAATAAATAATAAATGCAACTATTTGAATTGTTAAAGTTCTATAATATTCGGATAATAAATTTCTAGATTCACTAAAAGCAAACATAATGTTATAGTTAATTTATGTTACGTAACTTTAACTTATTTTATTCCTCTATAGCATTATAAATTAGATAACATATAAAAATTAATTATTCATTCTAATAGTATTTAAAACATTTTTTATTATCTGATCAATCTTTGTAAATCTATTATCTGGAACCATAATTTGTAAAAAAGTAGTGTCGTTTAAATTTAAGTTTAGCTGAGATGTTAATTTGTGCAACTTCTTTTTAACAGGTAAAGAATTATCCATGATATTTTTAGATAACTCCGTGAAATATATATTTTCGACCGGTTTCAACGTCATCACAAATTCTCCTTGATCATTCTTTTCAAGTTCCTTTAACTTTACAAAATATTCTTTGCCATTGATAGTCTCTAATTTCATAGAATCGTCATTATCGCTAGGTATTACTTTGAGATATTTCTGCTGCTCAGGAATATGTGACAAACTAATATTAAGGCAGTTTCTACGCTCCTCGATTTCTGAGAAATTATAATCAATGTGGTTACTCCCTTTATCGTTAAAATCAGAGAAAACAGAGTCGTCTAATGCTATGCCATGAGGCGAGCAAAGGTTTTGTCGATACTCTCTTTTCTCAGCCTCTAGTTCCAACGGACTGTTGGTAGATAAAGAGGTATTAACATCTCTAATACTAAGCGATTTTCCCTCTAAATTTGAAGGTGGGTTATATCCTTTAGTAATCTTCCCAACCAAATTACACCATCCACCAAGTAAATTATTAACATCGGATTCCAATGTCTTAGCCTCATAAGACAACACTCCGGATTCTTGATATTTCCGTCTGTAAGCATTAAACTCGTACTGCAAGATTTCAGCTTTAGCTAGCTCCAACGGAACTTGCCACGTTCCGCTTATTATCTTCTTCCAAGCCACCGACAAAGCTGCATCTATCTCTTTCTCTCTAGAGACGCAGCCAAGCTTAGTAGGTTTCCAAGTTGCCGCATGATGAATTATCTGTTTTGCCAGTTCATGTTTACTTAAACTAGAGGCATATCCGCTAGTTAGTCCTTTAGAGACAAGGGAATAAGCAAACTTCCTTGCCTTATCGGCTTTGTCTTTCGGTAATATTTTAAGTTTTTCTCGAATTAGCTCCGAATGAATATTAAACTCCTTATTCTTACTAGCATCCTCTTTTTTGTTATCGACATTTTCATCAGTATTATCATTACTAAATCTCTTTAAAAAATTATTAAAAAGAACCTTGGGCGTAAGCCCTAAGTTACTTTTAAGATCTTTTATTTTTAATATAAGATCTTTATTTAATAGTAGTCCAGATTTGGCGACATGAGGGTCAGATTTGATTCCGCCACTCTTCTCTCTTTTATCTTCTAAGGCTTCCAGAGAGGATGAAGTTGATAAAGTTTTAGAAGTATCAGATAAAAAATTACTATTCTCTAATCTACTAGATTCTTCTAATTTACCTTGTGCATTTTCAGTATCGTTTCTGTCTAATTCTTCCAGTATAGAATCAATATACGATTCAGCGGATGGGGTATGTAGCAGTGGCGGAATAGTGCCCTGACAATCAACGGCATTAACACAATCAAGGTCATTATCATTATCACCAACAATTACAGATTTTAAAACGTCAGATTGCTCTAAGTTCAAATTAAATTTTATACCCCCTAGTATCAAACAATCTTCAAACGATCTTAGATCAACACTGTCTCCAATTGCAGCTACCTCAGCTTTTATATCCCTCGATTTGAGATTAGAGCGATCTTTTACTTTTTCTAAATCCAAAAAACAATCATCCGGTAGTGATAGAGTGATCTTCCATAAAGACTGGTCTTGTCTTTCCTGAATTGTATAATCACCATTATCACCACACCTTCTTTTAATGTAAATATTTTGTGTCTTAATAAAACCAAGCTCTTCTAAAGCTCTGATGGATTTAGATAAATGCTTGGTATTACAAGAATACAAGTCGGCAAGTTCTCGGTAAGAAGAGATAAAAGAAAAACTAGAATCATCGTTGTAACTATATTTACCAAGGTTAAAAGCCTCTTTGCCTTGGAGCATATAGTTTTTATAACATCTAGTATAAAAACTTAGCCACATAATTTTCCCCCGAGGATTTAGATATCCACTAGCAGTAATGATTTTAAGAAGATTATAATTCAGTTTAATGAATAACTTTGTTCTATCTAAATAAGACCTTTTGCATTCGCTTAAAGGACTATAAGTATTATGTTCCCCTACTCTATCTGGAAACTTCTCATTCAAACGATTAAATATTGATACAGGAAGAGTAGGTATGATAAGGTTTCTTTTATTGCGTCCTATCTTATCCCAATCTTTACTGATAATAAAATAACCTTTCTTTACTAAACTATGTTGCATTGTAAAGATTAAAGAACGAGAGCATCCAAGACGCTCAGCCCAGTCCTCGCTTGGCAGAGCGCAAGATCTACCATATCCCTTGTTCTTGCTGATTAAGGCAAGGCTATCAGCTAGTAAGTAATAGAGTTTCTCGCAATTTGTAAGGTTGGTAATTGTAAGGATATGTTCAAGTACGCATCCTGTGATTGGAGTGTATGATTTGGTCTCTGTAAGAGATGAAAACCTAGTAAGGTTATGATTAGTATGATCGTTATAGTTGAAAGATAAGTGATTATCTACGGTAAATGGTTGAGAATTACTCTCAGATAGTGATAAATTTTGCATTTTCTTGCTAGCTCATTAAATTAGTAAGCTAGAACGAACATTACCTTGAAAAATGCGTATAATAATACTATATTACCTTTGTAAACTAGGCTTAGAATATATAACGTATCTTAACGCAAGGCTATGTGAGTTCTAAGTTTTTAAACGCATTAGGCTGTAACTTAATGCGTTTTTTTTAATTAATACCCTGTTATATATTTCTTTGCAATCTAAAAACAACTTTTTATTAAAAATAGTATCAATCTCTAAATGTACATATATATCAAACGGCGACTTAATTCTCTTTTAAATAAGTAACTCTTGATTATTTCTTCTATTAGTTTATTATCAGCATATAATAAAAAAATTGATTTCGCTGATGATAGATAAAGAAACAGATGGATTGTTACAAGGCACTATTGCTCATTTGTGTAAAGTTAGCTTAGCAACTGTAAATAGATATATTACTTCAAAGAAGTATAAACCAATAGATAGGTCTATTCATAGAAACCAAAGATATTCTATATCTGATTCTCGTAAGATAGTTACGCATTTAATGGCAAAAAACAAGCGTAGTATCTTAAAGAAGAAGTTTGCTTTTTATAATTTTAAAGGTGGTACTGGTAAAACTAGTCTATGTTTTCAGATTGCCACGCATATGGCTTTAATGGGATATAATGTTTTGGTTATAGACGCTGATCCTCAAGGGCATCTGTCCACTTCTTGTGGATTTCCAAATGATGATAGTTTTTTAACTCTATATGATTTTTTAATTAGAAAAGTACCATTTTCTGAGATAAAAAGAAATATCTGTGAAGGATTAGACTGTATACCATCCAATTTATCACTAACAAGACTAGAAATGGAATTAAATCAATTACCAAAAAGAGAAGAAAGATTTTTAATTGAACTAGCAGAGGTTGAAAAAAATTATGATTTTATTTTTATAGATACAAATCCTACCATTAGTCTCCTTAACAGAAATGTAATAGTTTTTTCTGATGTTATTAATATAATTTGCGAAACTCAACCATATAGTTTAAATGGCTTAAAATTATTAATAGAGGATTTAAATAGATTTTATTCTCATATGAGCATGCCATTATGTGAACTAAATATTATTCCTAATAAATATGAAGATAGAACATCTAGTTCCGCAGAAGCAATGACTGCTCTTAGAGAGTATTATAGAAGTTATATTAAAGAAGATTATGCCGTTAGGAGAAGCGAAGACATAAACACAGCTGCAAAATTAGGAAAACCATTAGCTTTTTTTGCAAAAAAGAATTCTATTGCTCTTGCTGATATAATAGAGTTATTACAATACTTTTTAGAAAAATATACAATGAAGATTATATAATTAACATGGTAAGAAAAATAAAATATAAACCTGTATCAGAACATTTAGAAAAGATGGCAAAGCCAAACGTTAATTCTAATACAAGGGCAAGTTTAGGATTAGACGGAACTGTAGGAGAGTTTTTTTATATATCGGTTGAAGATTTAATTCCATTTCACAATCAAGCCAGAATATCTTTTGATGAAAATGAAATATTAGCATTAGCGGAGTCAATAAAAATTCATGGGATAAGACAACCATTAACCGTATTTTTATCTAATAATAAGTATGAAGTGGTTAGCGGAGAAAGGCGACTAAAAGCTGCTAAGCAAATAGGATTAAAAAAAGTACCTTGCATTATTATTAAGGATTCAGCCCAAGCAGATGCAATAGCTTTAATAGAAAATATTCATAGAAAGGACTTGCACCCTATTGAGTTAGGAATTACATATAAAAATCTTTTAGAAAAAAATATATTTAATACTCAACTTGAATTAGCAGAAAAAATATCTGTTCCTAAAAGTCAAGTGTCTGAATATCTTAAATACGCAGATTTAGATAATGAGATAAAAAACTATATTATTAATAATAAAGTATATGCTAGAGATAAATTAAGAAGTGTTGTAAAGGCTTGTAATAGTGGTCATTTAGAGAAAGCAAAAAGAATATTAGGAATAACTCCTGTTACTAAAGTAAATTTTTCTGTATTAAGAATAACTTCTTTTAATGGAGATATGAAATTCCAAGAAAAAGGAATACAAAAACTGTCTCTCCAAGAAAAAGTTATTCTTAAAAATTATCTAACTAAAATAATTAATGAGATACAAACATAACATTGGTTCGCGGCCGCGAACTAATGTGTGTGATATCGGATATAAACTACAACATTTACTTCTGCAAATTATCAGTCCAGAAAACCAGTGTTTTCCAACAGGGTAGGGCGATGGGTAAAAAATTAACAAGAATAGCCTAAAAAAGTATACGACAAATACGCCGCTTTCTGATAGTGTGTGAGAATAAAAAATGTAAATTGTAATCAACTATTGACCCCCTAACCACATTAAAAATTAGCTAAGTTTTAGCATTTTTGAGCTTAGATTTTTAGTCAATTTAAAAACTAAAATTTAGATCAATTTGCTTATAGTTAAGCTCATTAAATTTGTGTCTTTTATCAACACAATAAAATTTCTTGCATATCGTCATAGTTGTATTGTGTCGCTTTTTAAAAACTGCACAAAATTGCCTTTCAAAAATGTTATCTTGTAATGAATGGGCAGGAATGTCTGACCTGTAACCCAATATTACAAAGAGTTTGCTATGTCTCAAGTACTTTTCTCATCCATTCCAGCTACAACTTCGCACACTGATGACTCATTTGATCATCTTGCTTCAGGTCAACCTCTGTCTCCAGAACTTGCTGACCTTGTCAGCCGTATACAATCTTGGCGGGATCATAAAACTTTTAAGGCTCAGGCAATGCCTGATGAGCTAAAGTTCTCTATAGCTAAACTTTTAACTTCAGGTCTCCATTCTAGAGCCGCCTTAGCTAAACAACTCGGTATCTCTTATAATCAAGTCGCTAATATAGAGGCAAATTTTGTGAATCACTCAGATCTAAATACTAACCAGTCTGAAGACTTAAATTTTTTGCCATTTAAAATAATTCCACATAACCAAACTATTAATTCTATTCCTGATAGTAACAGCGATGGTAATCATCAAGTAATTACCAACCTGGGCTCCCCAATTAGTCCCAACAGTCAGCCAATTACTATCACTGTTCCAGTAAATCAGGTAAAAGATATTATAATTCATAAAGCAGATGGAGCTATTCTAACCTTACCCATTAACTTACCGTCTGAACTCCTTTACAACATCACCCAGTTATTTTTATGCTCCAAGTAACTCCTGCTTCCACTATTTATATGGCTTCAACTCATATCGACTTCCGCAAAGGTACAGATGGTCTTTGCGCCATCTGTCGTAACCAACTTGCCATCAATCCCTTAGATGGCGCCATTTTTCTATTTTATAACAGACTTAAAACCTCTATCAAAATTCTTGCTTATGACGGCCAAGGCTTCTGGCTTTGCTCTAAGCGCTTATCGCAAGGCAAGTTTGTCTGGAGGACTAACGCAAATATATACCGATCTGGAAGCAAAACACTTACCGTAACGCAAATTTGTCATCGCATCTTGCAAGTACTCATCAACAATGGCTCAGGTGTAACTTTTGCTAATGAATGGCGTAAAGTTATTCAAACACCTTCTTGAAGCGTTAGTTCATACTTATTTGATTAAGCGGCTATCCTTTCAGTAGAGTTCAAATATTCTACATATTTCCATGGTAAATAATTTTGCGGCCGCTTCTTTAATATTGTCGCATTGTCCTGCATCCAATTCAAATACCCAAAACTGTCAATGTCATTTGCCATGCAAGTCGTAACTATACTGGATATCCCACTTAATACCTCAGCACTCGATAACGACTTAAAAAATAGTGAGTTCTTTCTTTGTAGAATTATTCGTTTTAACCCCCTCTCACTTTTGTTGTTGTCAAGTTCCATCCCGCCAACTCGTAAAAATTGGGTCAACCCTTCCTTATGATTTAACCAATAATTCATCGCTCTGCCCAAGTGAGAGTTTGGCTCCACTACTTTATCAGCAAATAACTCATCTATTTTACGGTAGATATTGTCAATATGACCTGCACTATGTTTTTGATGATGCTTCAGACGTTTTTGATCGCTCATATTCCTACTTGCGCGATCTATTTGATAAATCGACTTAATTTCTTCCACAAAATATCGACATTCTTCGGGATAGTAAGCTAGTAATTCTTCAAACTTCGTATATCCATGCCTTATGCATTTAAATAAAGTCATTGTTTCCAATGTAGCTTCTTCTATGTTAGGTATATTCATAGTACTAGCATCAGACATTAGTTTCTTGTTACCATCATTAACTACTAACGCTATATTTTCACCACAATAACTCTGCTTGGTAAAATATAAAATAATCTCATGACTAGTGCTAGTCTCGGTACATAATATCGTACTGTAACAACCCTTAGGCTTCGAGCTCTTTTTGTCTCTGTCATTCTTATCACCGTCTTCAGTCCCTTCAAATGCCATTTCTTGCTCAAGGCGCTTGTTCCCAACTATTACTTCTAATATTTTCGCTCTCGTATCATCAACATAAAAATTTTCACAACTACTGGCAGCATTCAGCAATTCATTAAAAATTTCTAACCCACCTCCAGCTTTCCACAACCCTGCAACTTGCTGCCATAAATTAGCTTCTGATATTGGAACTTTATACAACCCTTGTAACTTTGATAATCGATAAAATGGTATGCCCATACATTTCTGTAGTGCTATCGAGCTTCTTGCGCTATTGGTCCATTTAACAACATTACCTTTAGCCACAAATTCAGTACTGCAACCATTACAACGAAGGGTTTCTTTGATAAACTTTTCAGCTACTACTGGCGCTGAACCACTAAATTGTAATAACTTTCTCTCTTCCCCAGGATACAACTTGCCCTTATGACAACAAGGGCACTTATCTCCTTTTTTTAAATCAGCATTTGTCAGATGATTTACAGCAGCATTCGGATAATTCTCAAAACCGTTGCGTCCATTTCGGCGTTTTTTCTTCCGCTTACCTTGCTGCCCATTATTATCTTCCCAGGATTCACTACTGCTGCTCTTGGTCAATGAACCCGCTAAACTTCCTTTGATGGAACTTTTACTTTTATCCCAAATAATTCTCGTAACTTCGCGATCGTTATTCTCGAATACTCCAGATTATCTGCTAAATGTGCCACAAGCATCAGGTTAGTTACTATCTTGTCTTTATTTGTTATATCCAAATTACTACTTTCAATAGTTTCAATCAGTTCCGGTATCTCAGAAATTGTTACTGCCGTTAGTTTTGGTTTTCTTTTGGGCATATAAGCTATTTAACTCTCTATATGTCTACCGACAGTTATAATGACTTACTACCGACAGTTATAATTACCGACAAATTGGCGCGTAATTTTAGGTCTGTCTGAGAACATAACCTTGAGCTAAATTAAGAAATATTTAGTTTATAGCTTGGGGTAAATTTCAGATGACGTGTACTAATCAACAGATAGCGAGGTTAAAACAAATGTCGTGTAAATATAATAAGGAAGTAGCTGCTGCTAAAAGCGGCATGAGTGCAAAGACTGCAAGAAAGTATTTATTGGCGGAAGTGCTGCCAAGTGAGATGAAACAAGAGCGTCATTGGAAAACTCATTCTAACATCTTTGAGTCTGTGTGGGATGAGATAACGGATATGCTTATAAAGTCACCAAAGCTTCAGGCTACTACCATTTTGAAAGCTCTAATGAACAGAAATCCAGAAAAGTTTCAGTCTGGTCACGAGAGGAATCTCCAAAGATTGATCAAGAACTGGCGTGCCACAAGTGGCTCTGACAAGGACGTCATTTTCAGTCAAGACTTGAAACCAGGTCAGCATAGTCAATCTGACTATACTGTTATGAATGATCTCTCTATTACAATAGCAGGAGAGCAGTTTGATCATCTGCTTTTTCATTTTATGCTTCCCTATTCACTATGGGAGCATGCAAGTCTTTGCTATAGCGAAAGCTTTGAGTCACTCAGCAAAGGCTATGAGACGGCAGTATGGAACTTAGGTGGCGTTTTACCAGAACACCGCACCGACAACTTAACTGCAGCAACTAAAGCAGTAGGTAGCACAAGAGTTTTCACTCAAAATTGGCAAGAGGTGATGGGCCATTATGGCGTCACCCCAAGTCGTAATAATCCTGGAGTTTCTCACGAGAACGGCTCAGTTGAAAAAAGCCATGACCTTCTTAAAACTGCAATAGCGCAAAGCTCAATGCTACGTGGTTCTAGGAATTTTAACGACAAAGAGCAGTATATGCAATTTGTAAATGGTGTTGTCTCTAGTCGTAACTCTAGTCCTAAAAGAGTAGCAAGATTTGAAGAAGAACTAGCTCTCTTGAGGCTACTGCCAAATAAGAAATATTATGCGCCACTCATTCTAGATGCTACAGTCTCTAAATTTAGTACCATTCAACTTTTGAAGGTTACTTACTCTGTACCAAGTAGGCTTATCGGTTACAAGCTGCGTGCATACGTCTATCAGGGAGAAATCAAGCTTATGTATGGTAAGACTGTAGTGCAAACCTTTCCACAAATCAAACCCACAACTGGGATAGCAGCGTCAATTAACTACCGTCACATTATAAAGAGTTTAGTTCGTAAACCTGGCGCCTTTAAGAACTACATTTATCGTGATCACTTGTTTCCAAATGTAAGTTTTAGAATAGCTCATGACATGCTAGTAGCGCACTATCCAGTAAATGGTGCAAAACAATATTTGAAGATTTTACAACTAGCTGCAATAGGTAGTGAGAGTGAGGTACAAGCCATTCTAGAGCAGATGATAGCTAGCGGTAAAGCTCCAAGCTTTGCAGAAGTAGAAGAACAGATTAAGAGCAAGTCTAAAGCTAGAAATATGTCTGCAATTTCTGGAGTTAAAATTATAGCACCTAATCTTAAGTGTTATGATTCGTTGCTTCAAAGTGCTAGTTGAGGTATGGACATGATGAATCAAGCTATACCTCAAACATCTACCAACCTAAACGTAAGACTAGAAGCCCTGAACTTACTTGCAATGCTAAGTGTTTATCAAGATCTTGCTTCAAAAATTACAAATGCGAAGCAAACTCCCATAGACTATCTTGAAGAGCTGACAAGAATTGAACTTGAGCAGAGGAATCAGAAACATATCCAACATCTACTGAAATCTGCAAAACTTCCAAGAAACAAACTGCTACTTGATTTTGACATCACAAGAATTCCAACACTAACGTCCGGACTAATCCAGAATTTAAGTAGTGGAGATTTTATCGACAGAGCCGAAAATCTCTTGATCTTTGGAAATCCCGGTACTGGTAAAAGTCACTTGTCTATAGCTCTTAGCAGAGAATGGTGTCTGCAAGGAAGAAAGTGTCTCTACACTACTGCAGCTAGTTTAGTACAAGACTTACTTGTTGCTAAAAATAAGATGAGTATTAACAACCTCATCAAAAAGCTAGATAGATATGAAGTACTCATCATTGATGATATCTCCTACATTCCCTATGAGAGAGCTGAGTCAGATGTACTCTTTGTACTTCTTGCGCAGCGCTATGAGCAAAGGAGTATAGTGATCACCAGTAACCTAGTCTTCTCTGGCTGGGGACAGATCTTCAAAGATGAGATGTCCACAAATGCTGCAATCGACAGATTGGTGCATCACTCTACTATACTTGAATTAAACTCAGAGAGCTATCGTATCAAGGCGGCCAAAGATAAAGGACAGCATTTGAGTCACAAAGTACTTAAGTCTACGCTACAAAATGATGCTCCGTCTGACGCAAAAATGGAGGACAATGATGTAAAATAAACTGTATTTTTTGTGCCACAAAATCGGTAATTATAACTGTCGGCCTTCGGTAATAATAATTGTCGGTAGACACTATATTTTGTTAGTCACTAATTGTGACGTTAAATCATAAGTTTCTACCTCGCAATAGCTTTTTCCAAAACCACACCATTTTTTACTATATTTGATGATATTTGTTGTCATGCCTTGGTCCAATTCGCAGTGCGACTACCAGCTCTCACTGAAAAAGGATCAGGAAATTGCATAAAATATAAGGATTAAATTTTGATATTTTGACCTAATACGTAATTTTACGCAATCTCCGAAAAGGGACACGTTGTATTAATTAAAACATCAACTACATACCAATATTTGGTTAATGCAAGTTTCTTTTATTTGGACAAATTTTATGTCTAAATATGGAGAAAATTTGTCCAAAGTCCAATAACATAATTACCTCTATTATTAAAAATATAAAGGTATCTATATCATATTATTTTCTTATTGTAAGATGCAGGTAATTTGACGCTTACGTTTTTATAGTAAGAATGAGCATAAATTCAATGCCTCAATTTTGTTCTTGGTTCAGAATAATCTTCCTCAAAATGCATGTTTATTGTTTGTAGTACAATGTTTATTACTTCTTGAAGTTCCGTTTTGATAAAAAAGTGATCACCATCTAAAGTATAGTGATTGTGTGATAACATTGTATGCGATTTCCAGGCTTGTACATCTTCTATTGCAACTGTTGGATCATTTTTGCCCGCAATCGTAGTGATATTACAGTCTAGTGGTTTATCTTGTGAGTGGTTATAATTTTCAATGATTGACATGTCGGCTCTAATGATTGGTAGGAACATTTCCATGAGGCTAGGTTCATTTTGTACTTCTTGAGGTATGCCATTGTAAACCTTGAGTTCTTCAGTGAATGCAATATCGTCTAGATGACAAATGTGCTTTCTTTTGTGTAGAGTATGTGGTGCCATAGAACCTGAGAGTATGAGATGCATTGGTATTTGTAAATTTTGCTCCCGCATAGCTTTTGTAAGGTCAAAACATATTAGACTGCCTACGCTATGTCCAAAGAATATAAAAGGTTTATCTAAGTAGTATTTGATTTCCTCAATCATGAGTGCCGTGATATCATGTACATTAGTAAGTAGTGGCTGACTCATGTTTCTACCTCTTCCAGCCAGCTCCACTGCCATCAATTCTATAAAGCTGGGTATTTTGCTTATCCAAGGATAGAAGGATGTACTACTTCCTCCACCATAGTGGAAACAAAAGAGTCTGACCTTTGCGTTGTGGTTTTTAGTAAGTGTTTCTATTAAATGCATAGGCTGTTTTCTCTTGTTTTTTGTGTTCCTAAGAAGAACTTAGGTTTGTTATTATGTGTCATAGTAGCATCTAGCTCTAGTTGCACTACTTTCTTATGATTGGATCTTCTGGCTATAGCATATGAATAGTCTTTATCTATGTTTAGTGATGTAGATGGTGTCATGCAAGATATAAGAGATAGTTTATGTTCTTGAATAGGTTCAGTTGTCTTTATGATGCCTGAGTTTTTGACGTTAAGTGCCTCATCAATCAGGTTTATTTGATTTATTGGATAAGAAAGACCAAGGCCTATAGATTTTACCATTGCTTCCTTAAGAGTCCATAGATTGTAGAAGAATTCTCTCTTTTGCGCGTGAGATTCTAGTAAATTTATGTATTCCGTTTCTTGTTTGCTAAAGACAAGATTTTGTAATTCCTCTACGTTGATGCTGCTATCTTTGAATTCTACGTCTACTCCAACTTCTGCGTCTTTGGTGACTACAATACACAGCATATCTTTTGAGTGTGACATGTTAAATCCTATGTTCTGTTGATTATTTTTGAGATAGGGTTTTCCGTACTTGCCAATAAAAAACTCAACGTCATGCAGATATGTTTTTGTATGATAAGATAGCACCTTTCTTAATGTAGAATGTGCTATGATATAGTTTTCAGACAGTTCTTTTGTATAGTAAGAATTTGCATGATCTTTTTCTTGCGAAGTAAGATATGTAACAAGATTTAAAATATCATGCCTGCTTGAATTTAGAGACATTGTATATAGATATATCTCATCACTACTCTTACCACATCTAACATTTTTTACATCTGAAATATTTGAGAAATCTTGTAAGTGCATCTTCTTAGCTTAGTCTTTGGTAGTCACAAGCTCACTCTCTTCAATTACCTTAAGGCATCCCTCGCCTGTTCTAGTGGCAAGATCAACATCTGCTATACATCTTACTGGATTGTAGTTTAGTGTTGTTGTACCTTCTATATGCACCTTTCCTTCTTTCTTATCGAAATCAGCGGATTTAATATCGGTTTTACTGTGATCGACGTTGATTCCAAGTTCTGTACCAGTACCTTTGGTTTTGGTAAATTTAATATGAGCAAAGCCACTTACAATACGTCTCTTAATATCCTCGTAGGAATCGTTTCTATCTTCGAGCATTACTTCGTGTTTTCCAGTGCTGAGTTTTTGTACCAGTTCGTTGATTGTAGTTGTCATTAGATCTCTCCTTTTTGAGCTTCAGTTGTTTAGTTTCAGGGTTTATACGTTTAGTACTTACATATTATATAATGCAAAGTGTTACTGTGTGATGCTAACTTATGGCTGCGCATACTGTCAAGCAGAAACCAAAGTATAAGCTAGTATAATTATTGTTATATTTATTTTTCTCCTGAGTTTAAATCTAAGTCTGTAATTGGCTTAGATTTACCTTTTGTTTGTTGTGTTGGCTTAAGTGGTGAAGTTTTATCTGGTTGTGTAGTAATACCTGCTGGTGTTTGTGATGTTTCTGGTATTGTATCGAATAATGTTTTACGCAAGATATTGTTTAATCGGTTTGAAAATGCATTAGTATCATGCACTGGTTCTCCTTGAATTATACAAGCTTGATCAAATATTAATTTAATCAGTTCTGAGTTATCATTAGAATAATATCCAAGATTTAGGTCGTGATTAATCTTTTCTATAATTTCATGCTTTGGATTAATCTCAAGTATTTTAGCTGTACTAGATCTAGACTTATCCCTTTGTTTCTCAATTAAGAGCCTCTCTAGATGCATGTCCATTGCCGCGTCACTGACTGCAAGACATGCTATGCTTGTTGTAAGTTTTTTAGAGATTTTAACATCTCGCACGGAGGATCCCAGTACTTCTTTGAAGTATTCAAGTAGTTTTGTGTATTCGGCATTATTGGTACTATTACTGCTATTTTTAGTTTCTGTGTTTATGTCTAGCTTTTCTTCTTCTGTGTTAGTGACTGTATCAGTTGTGGCTTTGTTCTCACTAGTAATGCTGTCTAGATCAATATTACTCCTGGTGACTGATTTAATCTCGTATTCCTTATACTTACTATTGTGACTAACCCAAAAATTATCTACAGCATCAGTCAAGAGTAATACGTCAATACCTTTGCTCAAAAATCCTTCAATGAGCGGACTTGATTTCAATTTTTCTGCATCACTACCACTTAGGTAATAGATAGTTTTGTGGTCTGTATGGCAAGTACTGATATATTCATCAAGACTGATCATCTTGTCATGAATAGCAGATCTAAACATAGAGAGTTCTAGGAGTTGCTCCGCTTCACTACTTGGTTCACATAGTCCTTCTTTTAGAACGCTTCCAAAATTATTCCAAAAGTTAAGGTATTCTTCTGACGCGAGAGTTGATGAATCAGTTTTTTTCTTTTGGAGCTCACTGAGAACTCTCTTGGTGATTGATGCCTTAATTTTTTCCAAGACACTGTTGTGTTGTAGAGTCTCACGACTAATGTTAAGGGGCAGATCTTCTGAGTCTACTATACCAGATATAAACCTTAAGTAATGTGGGACTAAGTCAATCTTCTCGTCTGAGATGAATACTCTCTTAATATATAGCTTAATACCGGACTTGCGATCAGCATTGAATAGGTCAAATGGTTTATGTGATGGGATAAATAATAGGTTCGTGAATTCTACTACTCCTTCATTTTTATTATGGATAGTAAGCCAAGGATCGCCACCGGAATATGATAAGCTGTTGAAGAATTCTTTATATTGTCCAGGTGTTACTTCAGATTTTGACCTAGTCCATATGGCAGAAGAAGAGTTAAGTTGTTCTTCGTTGGAAGAAGAAGTGAGAGAAGTATGAGCAGCATTGGTATCTGTGTTAGTGTTGTTATCAGTAGTAGATAAAGATACAGCATTAATAAAGTAGATTGGAATTGCTATATGATCGGAATAGGTTCTAACTATATGTTTTAATCTATATGGCTCTAAGTAGCTACTTTCTTTTTCTTGTACATGTACTACTACTTCTGTACCACAAGTAAATTCTCTATCTTGCTCTAATGCATCAGATATTGTATATTCCCCAAGACCATTAGAGTTCCATATATAGCTTTTGTCTTCTCCGGCTTTTCTAGAAGTCACAGTAATAGAATCAGCTACCATAAAAGCGGAATAGAAACCGACTCCGAATTGTCCTATTAACATACTGTCTTTTTTAGCATCGCCAGAGAGTGATTGTAGAAAGTTTTGAGTACCAGACCTTGCTATGGTGCCTAGGTTCTCTATCAAATCCTCTTTGTTCATTCCTATGCCGTTATCTCGGATGATGATTTGTTTATTCTTTTGATCTACTCTGACTGTAATTTTGAGATTTACGTCATCTATAAGAAGAGAGGGGTTGACTTGTGATAAATACCGAAGCTTATCACAAGCATCTGATGCATTGGAAATTAACTCACGTAAGAAGATCTCTTTATTTGAATAAAGAGAATGAATCATCAGATGTAAGATTTTGCCAACTTCGGCACCGAATGTTTTTGTCTCTTGAGTCATGCTTACCTTGTGTTTTGTTATAATGATAGTTATCAGAATTAATTGGTAGTCATAATAATATATCTATGTAATATCTGATAGCTTAAATTTAAAGAACTTCAATATCTCAAATATTTTATTATGAATAAATATCTGCAATCTTGATTGAGATGATGTTATATTTGACTTGTATATCGCAACTCAAGCCATTGCCACAGCTATTTTGCGCTCTCCTTTAAAGGTTTCTCTACCATGAGAAGTCAGAACATTGTCAAGCATCATAATATCACCTTTCTGCCACTGAAATTTTACTTTTTCTTCCTCGTAGATACTTCGTATGTGCTTTAGTGCGTCAAGTCCGATGGGTTTTCCGTCACCATAGAAAGTATTTCTAGGGATGTTTTCTTCGCCTAACTCTTTTGTGAGTAGTGATCTGTCTGCATCTGTAAGGCTTGAGACATGAAAGAGATGAGCTTGATTAAACCATACCTTTTCTTTTGTGATCGGATGAACGTATGTTGCCTGACACACTTGTTTTGTTGTGAGTTCTGGTCCGTTGTTATTCCAGATAGCTTCAATGTCGTGGTTTTTACAAAACTCATTTACTTCGTCTTTGTTTTCAGTTTGGAATACTTCTTGCCAGCTAAGATCTATACCTTTTGTATAGTTTCTGACATAGAGTACTGATTTTTGCTCAAACTTCTCTCTGATAGATTTGTCTATTTTATTATAGACTTTCCTACTATCAGCTATGGGAGTTACTCCACCTTCAGAAGCTACTATAACACTGAAAAACAAAATCTTCTCAGGCCAGTGTTTGGAGTATGAATTCTCATTATGCATAGGGATTACTCTATCAGCAGGATATTCTGTAGCCGTATATATCTTACCACCTAGTTTTGTTCTAGGAGTTGAGCGATAAACATAGTCTAGGAGATTTGGACACAATGCTTGCGCTACTTTATTAAATTCTGAGACTGAATGGAGACCGAAGTCTCTGAATAGAAGACCTCCAAATTCATGTAGATGAGCGTCTATTTGCTGTTTGTTTTCTTTGAGCCATTCTATGTGATTAAATGTTGTAGTTAGATTGGGTTGTACAGTTGGTTTGACAACTAGTAGCGTCTCCGATGTTGTGCCATCAAGGGTTTTTATCAATTCACATTTAACGTTATTGTCGAAGAGGTTTAGGTCTGTGTTTTTTGTATCCATGTTCATATACTATATCTCAGATTTATTGTATTGATGTATTGGTGTTAGTACTGCTGTATATTTCCTAATAAAAAATCCCATCATATATATCTTAGTTCAATCATATTTCTCTAATGCTTTAATAGCATCGCTTAATCTTTTGATTCCTATTTCTATTGAATCAAGTGGACAAAAGGCAAAATTGAGGCGCAGACAATTAGTAAGGTAATTAGTTGGAGTATTAGTAATGTGATTTGTATCACCTGTACTGAAGGCACTGCCTGGTATGAAAGAAATCTTTTGCGTTTCAAGTGATAATTTAAACAATTTATTTGTATCAATGTGATTAGGTAATCTTCCCCATATAAAAAAACCACTCTTTGGTATGCTAAATTGTATTTCTGGTATGTATTGCGTGAGAGCTTGTACCATTGTATCTCTTTTTTCTTTGTAATGTTCTTTGATTAAGGATAGATGGTTATTTAAATAACCCATCTCGATATATGATGATATTATGCTCTGAGCAAAGGTAGCTATATTGATGTCAGTTGCTTCTTTTAAGATCTCTAATTTTTCTATTAATGTTTCTGGTACTATAATCCATCCAATTCTAGTAGATGGAGAAAGTATTTTAGAAAAAGAACCTATATAAAAGATCCATTCATTAGAGTATGCTTTAAGAGGTGGGGTAATATCTTGCTCATAATTTATGAATCCATAAGCATCATCTTCTACAATTGGTATTTGATAAGTACTTGCAAGACTTACAAGAGCCAGACGTTTTTCTCTGCTTAGACTTGTGCTGAGTGGATTATGTCCTTCTGACATAGTATAGATGAATTTTGGTTTCTTGAGGTTTTGTGAGGTGCAGTTTTGTAAGTAACACTCTAATTCTTCAACTGATATACCATCTTGGATATCTGTTTTAATACTTACAAGATTTGCCCCCATAGACTGGGCTATCTGGATAAAGCCAGGATATGTAGCTTCATCAATGATGATATCATCTCCTGCATCTACCAATAGCTTGGTGATTAGTACCATAGCTTGTTGTGCACCTGAGGTTAAAAAAACTTGATTTTGGTTGCAGAAAACATTTCGCTTTATCATTAAGTCAACAATTTGAGCTTTCAATGCTGCATTAGGAGGAGAATACTGCAGGCTAGACTGAGATAAAACATTCTGCAGAGCAGATTTGTATTGTTCTAATGGTAGAAGATCAGTGGAGGGCATACCTAAGGCAAAAGATATTAGCTTAGGATCATAAGGAGTTTGCAGAGATTTTTGTATCTGGGATTTTTCTAAGCTACGGCTAGATTTTGATAAAAATTGCTCATCCATTTATGCATCCTCCTTACTTATGTCTTTTAATTCTATTTGTTGATTCTTTTGTACAGCTGCGTAAAGAGCTCTGATATTACCGCTCCCAAATCCTTTTGCATTTTCTCTTTGTATTATTTCAATGAAGAATGTAGGTCTATTCTGCAGCGGCTTACTGAATACTTGCATGAGATACCCCTCTCCTTCTTCATCTTTAGTAGTGCCATCTACTAATATGTTTAATTCTTGCACTCTGCCTATTATGTTATTGTCTAGTTTTTGCTTAGTGGCACCTTGTAATCCTTTGTAATAATTGTCTGGAATATTTAAAAATTGCATCCCTTGATCTTGCACAAATCCTACTGATTTGATCAGATCTTTAGAAAGAAATGCTAAATGTTGTACTCCTGCACATCCATTATAAGAAATATAGTTCTCTATTTGAGATTTTTCTGCGCTAGAAACTGGTTCTACCAAAACAAACTTTATATTCTCGTCCTTGTTTGCTACAACCACAGATAGCATACCACTACTTCCTAAATATATATCTTCTGAATAAAATACATGAAACCCAAAGATACTCTCATAGAATGCTTGCCATTTTTTTATAGTACCACTTTCAACTGCAATTGCTAGGTGATCTATAGCTTCTAGCCCTATGTCAAGGTTCTGAGGAATATATTGTATAGGCTGATAAAAAGGTAGAATATCTGAAGGAGTAGATCTTTCTATGAAAGAATGTGTAGTACTACCAAAAGAAGCCACAGTAGCTTTGGTAATTTTTGTTTTGCCATCATTAAAATCTGTTGGTATTAGAACATTGGTTGCCCCAAGTTTTATACTCGTTTCAAATAATGTTCTTACATCATTGACTGCAAAGGCTATATCTTTAATCCCATCATCATGAGCATAAACATGCTTAAGTATATTTGAATTGTTATCAACAGCTGAACTTATTACTAGCTTTATGGTGCCTTGTTTTAAGATGTAGGAAATTTTATCCTGTAATCCAGTTTCAGGTCCACCATGTGCTATGATATCAAAGCCCAACATTGATTTATAAAAATTAGCAGCTTGAAGAGCATTAAATACATAAAACTCTATGTGATCAATTTTAATGAGTGACATGTTCTACCTTTGCGTTTGTCTATTATCTATAATTTATAATAATTTAAAATTGTATTTCTTATTATATTGCTTTGGTCTGGTTTGGTTTACTAATCTCATTTAATCCCTAAATCACTATTTAGGGAGCCCTCCGCAAGTAGCCAATATTCCTCCATCTATGATCATCTCAGAGCCAGTAGTATAGGCTGATTCGTCAGAACTTAAATACAGAGCAGCATATGCAACTTCTGCAGGAGTGCCCATCCTACTTAGTGGTAATGAATTAGTATAAGCTTTAAATCTTTCGCTGTCCTCTCGTAAGTGATCCCACATCTTGGTGTCAATAGACGCAGGGCTTATTGTATTACATCGGATGTTGTAACCTTTGTGAGCACAGTAAAGCGCTACTGATTTGGTATAATTTCTAATTGCAGCTTTACTTGATGCATAGGCCGCTAGATTAGGTACCCCTACTATTCCAGATCTTGATGCTATATTTATTATCGAGTATTTCTCATGTGAGCTACCACCTCGCATCATGTTGATTCCATACTTACATCCCAAGAAAATGCTATTTAAGTTAATTGAATGAATATGATTCCAAGTATCAAGAGACATATATTCTGGATCTTGAATTTCATCAAAACCGTTGGTACCTGCATTGTTAATTAAGATGTGTAATTTTTTGTATTTAGATTTAATGTAATTACTTATCTCTAACCAGCTGCTCTCAAGACTGATATCAAATTTTAAATAATCGTAATTGGCATTTACAGAATCTAGATAATCAGTATGAACATTGGTGCTTATCTGTACGTCTTGTTGCTTTATGTTTGAATTGATTTTAGTATAGCTCTGAGAGTCCTTATTTATCAGTTTTGAGTGTTCTAATGCTGAGTTTTCCATGGTATCTACGATGATTACAGAAGCACCGTGTTCTACAAACAGTTTAGCAATTGCTTCCCCTATACCTTGTGCTCCTCCAGTAATTAGAGCTACTTTATCTTGTAGTCTTTTGTTCATAATATATTCATCATAATTAATTTCATATTATTCTACTTTTGCAGGAAAAAATCCACCTACTTGTGTATCCCATAGTGTTTTATATA
The DNA here is from genome assembly GCA_945907105.1 of Rickettsia typhi. Taxonomy (GTDB): domain Bacteria; phylum Pseudomonadota; class Alphaproteobacteria; order Rickettsiales; family Rickettsiaceae; genus Megaera_A. Next base: position 24,996 of record CAMDSB010000012.1, read on the forward strand.
GTCCATCCACAGTAATTAAATTCTCATGGTTACCATCTTGTACAATTTTACCTTGATTAAATACAAAAATACGATGCATGTGTAATAGAGTAGACAAACGATGGGCAATTACAATAGTTGTTTTACCTTGCATGAGTGTATGAAGACTTTCTTGAATGAGATGTTCTGTCACAGAGTCAAGCTGGCTTGTTGCTTCGTCCAAAATCAAGATCTGGGCATTTTTTAATATTGCTCGTGCGATAGCAATGCGTTGTCTCTCACCTCCAGAGAGTTTAATACCTCTCTCTCCTACTAATGTATTATAACCTTCAGGAAGACTGATGATAAATTCATGAGCATGGGCATGTTTAGCAGCTTCTATAACTTCACTATCAGAGGCATTCATTCTACCATATCGGATATTTTCTATAAGAGAGCGGTTGAATAGCGATAAATCTTGAGGAATTATACTAATAGCTTTGTGAAGAGATTCTTGTGTTACTTCTCTAATATCTTGATTATCAATTAAAATCTGTCCATGTGTCACATCAAATAATCTTAAGATTAGATTGACAAATGTAGATTTACCACTTCCTGAGTACCCCACAAGTCCTAACTTTTGTCCAGAATGGATAGTAATGGATTTATTTTGGAAGATAGGATTAGAATCATTATAGTAAAACCCGACGTTTACAAAACTAATCTCACCTTTTGTGATGCTAATGTCCTTAGCATCTGCTCTATCCTCAATTTCTAAACTTTTTTGAATAATGCAAAGTCCCTGTGTGACGTTACCAAAAGATTCAGCAAATTCTCTAATGTCTCTAGACAGGCCGTGCAAACAATCAATAATAGAAATATTTAACATTATGATAAGTGCAAAATCACCAGGAGTGACAGTTTGATCTTTGATACCTGCAATCAACCACCAAAAACAAATAGATTGAAACATAATAAATGAACTTTCCTGCAGAGTATGCAGTTGCATAAAATACCAGTCTCGTACTTGTTCCGCTCTCACTGAGTTCTGATAGATTGTATGTAGATAGTCTGATTCAGGTTTTCTTCCTCCAAAGAAACGAACACTCACTATATTACTAAGAATATCTACAATATTACCAATAATCGTTGAACGAACTTCTGCGGCATCTTTTGACAATGTTTTGGCTTTTTTAGATAGTGTAATTGACACTGCTAGAAATAGTATAATCCAAATAGTAAGACCAATAGCAAACTTTAGATCTACAGACCATACAGTATAAATTGCTATACAAAGTGCTAGAATATGACTAAAAAATCTGTCAATTAAGGTATTCAGAATATTAGGAATTCCACTTGTTACATCATTAATTTTATTTGTGATGCTTCCAGAGAAATTATTCTGATAAAAGCTTTGTGAGTGATGCATCATACGATCCATGAGTATAAGTCCTATGTATTTCTTTAACACTGGATGAAAGCGCAATAAGATCCATTCATGGAAACGAAATGTGATAACAACAATAATTGCCATGGCAATATAAAGGCCTACGGGCACTGCAAGGATCTCAAATGCTTGTGATGGTACTATATTTTGAATGGAATTGAGAATAACCTTACTCAAATAAGGGCGCAGGGACATATCAACTGCCCAAATAACTGCTACCGTAAACTGACCAGCTATAAACCATCTAAACGGTTTGATGGTATCTACGATAAAGGAGAGAAGAGGATGTTGAATATTTTTGGGTAATAACATTATTCTTGGTCCATCCGAAATACTTGCACAAGGATATGATTTTTGTATAAAAATTTAAAGTATGTATTTCGCATACCAAAGATTATTTATTAAATAATCTTTGGTGTAGAAATAGTATTCCTATTATATGAAGGTCAAACAACTATCAAATTCTCAAGTTCTTGAAAGCACAATGTTACCTATCTTTACACTAATACTTTATACTAAATAAATCACTAAGTGAATTCAAATTTAGATTACTACAAGATTTATTTGTAGTTAATTATCATCACCCTAGATAATATATCTTGATAATTTTTTAATTGTATACAAAATTCTTGACACGATAACTTCTAATTGAATAGACTTTGCCTGTAGATGATTCTAGTATTGTGAGGATACATATAAATGCGACAACCTAATATTAATGAACAGTATAAAACCCAAAACACGGAGAGAGTAATGACAACAACGCCTGAGTATCAAGAAATATTTGAAGTTGTTATGAATATAGAAGATCAATATTCCATATGGTCTCAAAGAAAGGATATGCCTTATGGATGGAAAACAGTAGGTAAATCTGGTACGAAAGAAGAATGTCTTGCATATATTAAAGAAATATGGACTGATATGAGACCCCGTAGTTTAAAGGAAGTTACAATGAAGGTAGCGCGTGAGGTTTCTGTTTGATTTCTGAAGTATAAAAATTCATGTTGTATGAGATCTGCATCAAGAATCTACTTATTTAAACTATTGTAAACTATAAGGTTTTATAAAATGTCAAAAGCGTATCAAAATATCACAACACCAGATGCACTCTCTAATCTTAATTTATTCCACCCAACTCTGCGTAAAAAAACAAATTATAACAAATGGTTTAATATATTTTTAGTCAAGTGATGACACCAATACCAATACTAATTACTTGGCGAGTATCATAGATTTTAAGCAATAAATATGCATTTAATTAGGAATTAGTATGACTTTACACTATCTAAAATCCACTGTCAAAGCTGAGCCTCTAATGTGGAGCTGGTATGCATGGCCTCATCTCATCTCACCCATTACTGCCGCATGTAACATTGTTGAACGTCATCTCAAAATCATGCAGTCTTATGTTCAAAATCCTCAAATCCATGCTCAGGCAATTAAAGATCCTAAGTTACTAGGTGGACCATTCGTTGATCTTGGTGGCATACAAGTTCCAGAGATACAAGCCCTGATTACTCAAACTAAAAAAGACTGCGCTGAACTTATACTCCTTCATGATGTATTTAAAGAGTTCGATAGATCATTGCAAGCAGAGGCACAAGGAGACTCTTTAGAGTCATATTACGCACGTATACCTATGCCTTTAAAAGGATTAATTGAGCTTGTGTATGATTTGAATAACCACCCATCAATCAGATTGATAGAACCTTTGATCTATCAAAAATATTACTCTACTGAAGGACAGCGTATAGCTCTATCTGACACAAAAAGTGACTTCAGAAAATTTGTCTTAAGTACTCCACGTATCGACCAAGAAGATGAGGTGTACCTCAACATCCCCTTCTCTGACTCTAGACTAGATATACTTTTTAGAATGAAAGAAGAACCACAAGATTTAAACAAAATCCGATCTTTGTTTGATATCCCTGAATCTAAGAAACAATTATTTCAATCATTCTTTACTCCAGCTCCACAAGAAACAACGGCGCACTCTAAGACTCTACCTCTGGTAGTTGCATCAACAATCACAACAAAAACATCCACGGTAAGTGACAATAGTAATAATCGTAATTACAAAGGTGAAGGAATCCGTTTAAGATATTTTGGACATGCCTGTGTTTTAGTACAAACAAAATCTGTATCTATTCTCTTCGACCCGGTAATCAGCTACCCAATTAAAACTGAGGAGGCTCAGCAGATTCCAAGATATACTCTCATAGATCTTCCTGATCATATTGATTATGTAGTGATCACACATAATCATCAAGATCACATAATGTTTGAGATACTATTACAATTAAGGCATAAAATAGGAAGCATTGTTTTCCCAGCAAATCACCCAGGCGCTTTGGAAGATCCTTCTATAAAACTAATCTTAAAACATACGGGCTTTTCTTCACTAATTGAACTCAAAGAAATGGAAACCATTACATTAGAAGATGGAGAGATCACTGCCCTACCCTTTCTAGGAGAACATTCTGACCTAAATATTCAATCCAAAAGGGCCTATAGTATAAAACTCAAAGATAAACAATTTCTCTTTGCAGCAGATTCTAATAACCTAGATCCAACACTATATGATCATATCTTCAGCTACCTAGGGCCAATTGATATGTTATTCCTAGGGATGGAATGTGACGGTGCACCTCTAACGTGGCTATATGGACCACTTTTGACAGGATCACTCAAAAGAACACACGACAGGAATAGAACCCTATCTGGGTCAAACTTTGAAAAAGCATGGGTCATTGCAGAAAAATCAGAATGTAAAGAAGCATATGTTTATGCAATGGGGCAAGAACCATGGCTGAACTATGTTATGGCTTTGCAATATTCTCCAGAGTCTCCTCAGATAATCGAATCAAACAAGTTCATTCAATCCTGCCAAGCACATGGTATTGTATCAGAGAGATTATTTGGTAAGAAGGAGTGGATGATTGAGTAATACAAGTACACAAGTAAGCCAAACAATCAATAGATTTAGTTGCTACATTATTAGCGAAACAAGTCTTGGACTTCAATGCGCTCAAACACTGATAAGTGATGGCCACACAGTTCTAGGAATGATTTCTGCTCACAATGAAACATACAAATGGGCGCAACAGAATGGTATTTCAATAATTCCCACTATCAGGGAGTTTCAAGAACTAAATCCACACAAAACATTTGATTATCTGTTTAGTATTGTAAACCATCATATTCTTCCAAGAACTATACTTCAGTTTCCGAGACTATGTGCCATAAATTATCACGACTCCCTACTTCCTAAGTATGCCGGAGTGAACGCTACGTCATGGGTCATTTTAAATAATGAAAAAACTCACGGTGTAAGTTGGCACAAGATGGAGGAGAAGGTAGATGCAGGCTTGATATTAAAGCAATCTATTTTTCCTATCAAAGACGATGAAACTGCTCTTAGCCTAAATTTGGAATGTTACATTCATGCATTGAAATCCTTTAAAGAGCTTATCCAAGATCTTGCCACGAACAATATAATAATCCATCTAGGTGTTGAACAAGATACAAGAAATAGAAGTTATTTCGCAAGACATCAAAAGCCATTTAATCAAGGGTTTATCTCTTGGAATGATTCCGCTGAAAATATAGAAAGACAGTTTAGAGCTCTATACTTCGGAGACTATCCTAATACTTTGATTAGTTTTAAAATACTTATAGGTGATCAAATCTTCATCCCTACTAAATTAAAAATTCTCAACATTCAATCAGGTAGTACTATAGGGTCGATAATCAGTATAACTGATGAAAAAATACAAATCTCAACAAAAACTCAAGATATAATACTTTCAGGCTTTAAGACTATTCAAGGACAACCCATTACAATCCCTCAAATTCAGCAATTGTTATCACTTGAACCTGGCTATGAACTCCACAGCCTCAATACTAAGATTTGCAGAGAGTTGCATAAATTATCGCACGAACTCTCATACTCTGAAGTATTTTGGACAAATAGTATATTAAATTCGGTGCCAGCTATTGTACCTTTTACACATCAATCACCTGAAATTGATGAAGTGAAAGCTATAAAGAAAAAACACAAGAAAAGACACACAAAAACCATCCAATTTAAGAAACAATTTCTTTTATATTCTAACCATTGTCATGATATGCACGACATAACATTAGATAATTATTCCTTTACTGATGTTTTACTTACTGCTTTTGTCATTTATTTAAACCGTATAGGAAATATTACGTTATTTAGCCTTGGATTTATAAGTTCCTTTTTGCAAAATTTATCCCTAGACTTACAATTATTCTTTCCTAAATATGTGCCTCTAACATGTTCAGTTCTCGCAAATATGACCATTTTAGATCTAATGAGTCATATTCAGAGTCAGGTAATTGCTGCTGAAAAGAACAAAGCCTATTCTAATGATCTTCTAGCAAGATCTTCTAATATGGGTAGTGCATATATTGAATTACCCATCATCCTCAGGATTGCAGAAACCCTACAGATACAAAACAAAAACGAAGGCACAAAAGGTACAAAATGTGATGATGCTACTCTTGTATTCAGTATTGATGAAACACACAAAATATGCTGTCTTGAGATAGCAGAGTTTCTAATACAAGACCCTATAAACAATATAGCAATAGAGCTTATCAAGGCATTACCAGAACATCTTGCAGTATTAGTACAGCAGATAATAGAAAATCCAAACCAAAGGATAGATGAGCTCTACATTCTTACAGAATCAGAAAAGCATCAACTGCTTGTAGAATGGAATGACACAACCACACATTATCCTGAAGCACAAGACAAAACCATTACTCAGTTATTCGAAGAGCAGGTAGAAAGAACTCCAGATAATGTTGCGGTAATTTATGAAAATCAAATACTAACATACAAACA
>CAMDSB010000013.1 GCA_945907105.1 Rickettsia typhi
AAAACAAGCGGGTGTAGCTCAGGGGTAGAGCGCTACCTTGCCAAGGTCGAAGTCGAGGGTTCGAATCCCTTCACCCGCTCCATTTACTAATCATTGGCGGTTGTCATATGTTTAAAGAAGTTAATCTAGTTGGAGTCTTTGCGCTGATAGCGTATCCAATAATTTTGATTGTTTTAGCTATTTCTTATGCGGCAACCAACCAACTCGGCTGGTTTGAAGCAATTTTATTTTTAGCGGGGTATTATGGTTCAAATATTACTGTTGGAATTGGGTTCCATCGTCTTTGGTCGCATGATACGTATAAAACAAATAAATTTGTGGAATTCATACTAATTTTATTCTCTGCTGGCACTCTACAAGGGCCAGCTTTATCTTGGGCATCAAATCATTTTATGCACCATACATACACTGATACGGAGAAAGATCCCCATACCCCCCTAAAATATAAAAGTAGAATTATGGGATTTTTGTGGTCTCATATGGGATGGATGTTAGTTGGTGAAGGCAGTTATAAATCTATTGATAGAGTTACAATAGTAAAGCACGGAAGAAATAAACTGCTAAGATGGCAACTAAAATATTATTGGCATATTGCTATCCTTATGAACACTTTGGTTCCAGCAGCTGTTGGGTATGCTTTTGGCGGGACTACTGTAGTGGCTGCATATGCAGGGTTTTTGTTTATAGGGCTGGGTAGGGCCGTACAACAACAAGTTACGTTTTTTGTAAACTCGCTTTGTCATTTTGTGGGTACACAAAAATATACTAACGGCACATCTAGGGATATTTGGTGGTTGGCGCTTTTATTGCTTGGAGAAAATTGGCATAATTTCCATCACGCATTTCCTTCTGACTATCGCAATGGGCATAAGTGGCATCAATTTGATGTCCATAAATGGATAATATATCTTATGAGTAAATGTGGTTTAGCTTGGGGCTTAAAAAGAACTGCAGAAGCGAGGGTAGAAGCTAAAATCTTTCAAACAGCAGATCAGGTTGCCAAATTTCATAAAGAAAAACTGGAATTGATGCAAACTAAAGTTGACGAACTAGATGTGCTTTGTCAGCAAAAAATCCAAGAGATGGAAAATGCGCCTGCTAAGGCAAAGAAGAAATTTTGGCAGGCTTTGTCAAAAGCTCACCATAATTTAGATAATATCAGGCTTCAACTCCAGAGGCATATGAAGAATTTTGAAAATCCTTCTGAGAAAATTATTAATGCAATAAATAAAAAGCTCAAAAAGGCCGAGGATTCACTTCAAAAGCTTTATTCAGAGATTGAACGGATTAAATCTTATGTTTAAAAACATAATTAGAATTCCTGCATAAGGCGATCTAGTTGGGGATTTTGTTGTCAAAACTTGACTTTTGCTCCTCATGTACATTGGAGTACATTGCGGTGCTCACCTTTGTTTTTCCTAAAAATCCCTCAACTATTTGTGCCTTATGCAGGAAATCTAATGTTATAAAAGCCATCTAGGATTAGATGCAAAACTCTTCATAATAAGCAACCTTAACGTACCAGAACCAAAGTTATTCTAGGCAAAACAACACCCCCAGTGATTCTGTGTTACAGCTCTGCCTTGCTTGACCCGCTTTCTTCTCCTATTGTTTGAGAAGCCTGCCAAGAGGACTTCAAACAATTTTAGGATGATTTTTTGCCATGGTGCATAATAGTTCTTCTCGTCATTACTGAATTTAATCACCGAGATTTAATATTTTCACTTATATTAGGAAGTAACACTTACAAAAATAAATATTTCCTGTACTTATTAATATATTGACAGATAAGTTGAAATAGGTATTTACTTAATAATGTATGAGTTAACTTTATTGAGTAAAATATTATGGCAAAAGATGCTCCTCCTTCTCCAGAAACTTATTTAAGTACTATTGAAGCTTTAAAAAACGATTTAAAGGGTATTAGTGGTTTTCTTTCTCAGGAATTTGTTAAGTTGGTAACTAAATATGACGGAGTAATTGATGTCACAAACCAGGATTTTCAACAAGCAGCTCAGTCATTAATTCATGCCGATCCCAAAGCTCCAGAAAATGCTGGGAGACCTGTTTTGAGTTTTACGGGGACAGAGCAAGGTATAAAAGAGAAAATTAAGAAATTACAAGATAAAGGGGTGCCAGCAGCAGCGTTTACTGAGTTGTTGGAACAGATAGAAACAACAAAAAAGAACCTTTCTGCTCAAATATCTACTAATGAGGGTATTAAAGGATTCGTTGAATCAAGAGTAAAGGATAAGCTAATAGAAGATAGTATAGGATTATTCGCAAGTGATGGTAAGGGGGGAGTGCAGATGCTCCCTGTTGCTGATAAGAAACAGCTAAAAGAATCCTTATTGCCCGGTATTACGTTGCCAGAGGGGTTAGTTCAAAAAATGCTAAAAGGAGATAAGGTTCTTGCTACTGCAGCAAGTACAATAATTAATGAAGAGGTTACAAAAGCTTTTGGTAAGAAAGTAGGCAACGGTTATGTGCTTGATAAGACTAAACTTACTCCAGAAAATATAGCTAGTGTTTCAAATAAAATTACTAATGGTATTGCAGCTGAAGCTATTAAGCTGGATCAGATAAAAGCAGCTTCGCCATTAATTAATGATGTAATAAAGCAAATGGAAAAGGAGCAGAAAGTTAAATTTACTCCTGAGAGAGTTGAAAAGATTACCAAAGCTCTTGCACCAACCCTTGCTAAATTAGGTCCAGAATATCTAGAAATGCATAAAAAAGATCTAACACAAGAGCTGGTAACTTCGTTAAAGTCTGAACAAAGTTATTCCACTAGCTTTACTGGTAGTTATACTGTTTCTACAAGCTCATTAGGTAAGATTGCAGCTAAATTGGAAAAGCAACATCAACCTCAAGCTGAAAAAGCTTCGGTTAAAAAAGTAGAGGGGGCTCTCATTAAAAATGCACTGACAACTGAAGTGATGGCAGAAAGAATAAACGCGTTCGCTCAAAAGACCGGCATGACTAAGGATGGAAAGCCGTTAGAATTTAATGCTAAAACTTTACCAAGTACTGCTGATATTGCCAAAATGCGTCAGTCTAATCCACAGCAATTTGATAGCATTTTTAATGCGCCAAAACCACCGCCTAAACTGTCACCAGACCTTGCTCAGCAGGTTAATGTTGTAGCCCATAGTCACGGGCTTCCTCATCCACCTCCAGGGCCGGCTCCGAAGCCACCAACTACTCCGCCACCAACAGTGGGAACCAAAAAACTGCCTAAGCCCCCTCCAGGGCGTCCGGCTCACAAGCCACCGACCGTTGATGGGGCAGCTAAAAAGCCTACACCGCCTCCGCGTCCTACTAAGCCATCGCCTCCTACTCGTCCAAGAGCAAATGCAAAATCAGATGGGTTTTCAAGGTAAGGGCCCTTCTGTATCACGCTAATTAGGGATAAAAGATTATTATCAAATCCCGAGTTAGCGTGAATCGATTTTTATTTGTTATAGATAAGTCACTGTGAAATTTACTATATCAAGTTACTTACTTGTGATCTTGATACCTGAAAATGATGATAATCTATTGGTTTGTTCCAGTTTCCTCCCCACTCACTAAAACCATATTTTTTAAAAATTGGCACGATAGGTTCGACCATGCCTGGCCTAAGGTTAGTACGATTTAAGAACTCTACTCCTTCTTTAGGATGTATCTCGACAGGGCCATCATCTTGAATCCCAATATATGGATTTTGCACTGGATTAATGTCTATCGCTAAACCATATGCATGCATTGAAAGCTGTTTAGAGCCCGCAATTTCTCTGAAATTAAAACTCGAACTATTATTAGCTGCCATAGATCGATTATCATCACCTTCGTATTTATCGATGAGATAAACGCTACATATTGGAAATTTAATTACCATTAATTCTTCGAAAATCCGCAGTGCTGATTCCGCTAATTTATCTAAAACTATGATTTTACCCGACCGAATATTTCCTTCAAAGTCAAGGTGACTAATTTCAAGTAATTTTAGGCGCTCGAGAGTAACCGGGCAACCCGTTTTCCAAACTCCTGTGGTCTTCATTTGGTTAGCAATTATATTTGGTATTTCTTTTATATTAAAATGCATAAATTAAGCCATATAATGTCCGCCATTTATTGACAGAGTCTCTCCCGTAATGAAACCAGAATCATCACTGACTAAAAATAAAACAGCTCTGGATATTTCTTCAGGTTTACCTAGGCGTTTGACTGGAATCTGTTCAATTATGTTTTGCAGCACTTCATTTGGAATGTCTTTCATCATGTCAGTGTCAATATAACCAGGAGCAATACAGTTTACGGTAATATTTTTTGATGCGGACTCCTTAGCTAATGCCTTAGAAAAACCAATAATACCTGCCTTTGATGCAGAGTAATTAGTTTGTCCTAGCTGTCCGGATAATGCATTAATGGAGCTTAAGTTAACGATTCTACCAAAATTATGCTCCCGCATTTTTGTTATTACAGAACTTGACATGTTAAAACACGAGCTCAAATTTACTTCTATTACATCGTGCCAGTTTTGCAAAGACATTTTGTGAAGCATTCCATCTCTAGTAATACCAGCGTTGTTGACAAGTATTGATACATTTTTATTGGTTTCTAATTCAATCTTAGTTACGGCTTCATGACACTCGGTTATATTTGAAACATCCCAGGCCATAGTTTTAATACCAGTATTTTTACTGAACTCACGGGCTAATTCTGTATGCGTATGATAATTTGCAATAACCTCATAGCCTGCATTTTTTAAACTTGTTGAAATTGCAGCACCAATTCCTCTTATTCCACCAGTAACAATTGCTAATTTTGACATAAATTTCTAGTTTATGGTTTACTTAATGATTGTAATTTGACCTAACTCTTGCAATTATTCAAGTCATTTTAATAAAATTTCTTGATGAAGAGTTTTTAAGCTAGGAAAAGATGATATTATCGTGCGATTAAGTTAACTTCAAGGTAGAGAGATGAAACTACAGCATTTATTTTTTATAATTATTTTCTTAGCTAATGTAGCCAAAGCTAATATTATTCGAGACTCTGAAATAGAAGAAGCCGTAAATCTTGTAGTTGCGCCACTTCGAGAAATATCGGGGCTTAAAGATTTAAAAATCTATATTCTCGATGAGCTTGTCCCGAACGCTTTTACCGCTGGCGGAAATGAGATTTTTATTACTAGTGGTTTAATTATCAATTATCCAGACCCTGATGTATTAAGAGGAGTTGTCGCTCATGAAATGGGCCACATCTTAGGGCATCATGTAGTTAGGCGTGATGAAGTTATAGATAATTATAAAAAGGCAGCTCTAGGTACTACAGCTTTAGGGTTGGCTACTGCAATAAGTGGTTCAGGAGGAGAAGGGCTTGCAATTACATTAGGGGGGATACATTTTTCTGAAAGATCAATTTATGCTTATTCCCGTGAATTTGAATCCAGTGCTGACCAAACTGCCATGCGTTTACTTAATAAAAGTTCTAATAGTGTAGTGGGGCTAATTAAATTTTTTGAAAAAATGCAGCTACAATCCACTGACGATTCTTTTAATCAGTACGACCAAACTCACCCTCTTAATAATGAGAGATTACTTATACTTAGAAATTTTAATAAAAAATCAAAATTTAGCACCAGTCAAAATAATAACGATATAATTTATAAATATTCTCGTGCTTCGGCGAAGCTAGCAGCTTTTACTGTTGAGTTAAATAAAATACTTGATTACAAACCTAAAAATAATGTTGATGAAATAACTCACTATATGAAAGCCATTAAGTGTTTCCGAATAGGTAATTTTAATGAAGCCCTCAGTCACATTAATTTTCTTGTAACGAAGCATCCAAATGATCCATATTATCACGAACTGAAAGCTCAGATATATTTTGAATCTGGAAAGAAAGCTGCTTTACATGAATATGAACTAGCGGAAGAGGGCAAGCCAAATGATCCTTTGATTCGCCTTGGTAAGGCTATAGTTGGAATGACTAACTCTAGAGGAGATTCGGGAGCTACTAGATATTATAAAGATTTATTATTTGTTCTTGATAAAGAACCAGATAATTTACTGGCTCTTCACTATATGGCAATTTATTATGAACAAAGTGGGTTGATAGGTAAAAGCTACCTGAACACTGCGCTTATTTCGCTTAAATCAGGGCGCATTAGCGAGGCGCGAAAGATGGCAACTATGGCGATTAATAACTTAAAAAAGAACTCGCCAGATTGGTATAAAGCTGGTGATATTTTAGAAGCTACAAAATAAGTTTATTTATGAGTGGCTATTTTTGTTTTGCAAAAATAATACGAATCAAGTATCAAAGTGATAATATCTCAATATATAAAAAACTATAAGGAATAAATAATGATACAAAAACTCTTAAATTTTGCATTGGCATTAATATTTATAATACTTGTAATTCTTTTTGCTTACAAAATGACACTGACTCCGGATGCGGTATCCGTGCCTGTACGTGCTTCTTCTACTGAAGCTACTGCAGAAAAAAAGGATGCAGCTGATACTGTAGCTAAAGATGATATACAGCAAATGATTAAAGACTATATTATGAACAATCCTGAGGTAATAGTGCAGTCTCTTGAGAGTCTTCATAATAAAAAATTAGATGAGTCTACCAGAAAAACTACTGACTACTTGCAAGAAAACAAAGCACAAATAGAAGAAGCAGAGTCCCCTCCAGTACTAGGCAACCCAAACGGAGATATAGTTGTAGTCGCTTTTTATGACTATAACTGCTCTTTTTGTAAAAAAGCAAACGATTATGAAAATGAAATTATAGCTTCAGATCCAGGAGTAAAGGTAGTTTTGAGACCAATACCTATTTTAGGTGGCACCTCTACATACGCGGCAAAAATAGCTATAGCAGTTCAGAGAGTTTCCAATAATAATTTCCTGAATGTTCACAATGAGTTGATGAAAATGAAAGAAATTAGTGAAGAAAATGTCAAAATTATGCTAGCAAAGTATAATATTGATTATTCTTTAATAGAAAACGAAGTTAATAGTTATTCAGTAAGACAAATAATCGCTAAAAACTTTGATTTGGCTAAGGAACTTGGAGTAAAAGGAACTCCTTCATATGTAATTAATGGTAATTTTGCTCCTGGATTAATTCCGACAGAGAAATTTAAAAGTATTATTGTGCAATTGCGGGCAAGTGCGGAAGAAGCCCCTCCTTCTGTTGAAAAACAGCAAGAAGAAACAGTTCCGTCTGCTGAAGATAAGAGCAATAATGAGCAAGAAGCGCAGAGTGTCACTGATAAATAATTGCTTCAAACTAAATTTATGATAACTGGAGATAAGAATTACAGAAATTTTTATCTCCACGCGAACAAATATAATTTTTGATAAAGGACTATAAAAGCATTCGTGGCACAATGTAGCTGTGTAGGAGAAGCCCTTTTTCGCTTAATTTTATTTGACCAGCTTCCATGAGAACTAAATTTTGCTGCTTTAATTGCTCTATAGTCTTAATATTTAGGGAATGCAAAAAATCTGTTCCAGTAATTTCTTGAAATTTTTCTTCAACTATTCCTGCTTGTAGTCTAGTTCCCATCATCAAAACTTCCTCTATAGTTTCTATCTTTGAAAGCTGGTTTTTTGTTTGGATGCCATGGCCAAATTCATTTACTTTATCAAGCCAAGTTTGTGGTTTGTGAGTCATCATTAGTGCGACTATGCCATCTTCATTATGCAGTCTACTATGCGCTCCTGGACCGATTCCTATATATTCATCATAATTCCAGTAGCATAGATTATGTAAGCACTCATGGCCCCTTACGGCGTAGTTTGAAATTTCGTAGCGCTTATATTGGTTTTGTTGTAAATATTCATTGGTCCATTCATACATATCTGCGGCTTCATCATTTGATGGAAGAATAAGTTGCTTATCGTTATAAAGCTTAAAGAATGGCGTGCCTTTTTCTATGGTTAACTGATACAAAGAAATATGCCCTCCAGCAAATTCTATAGCCTCTTTTAGCTCATCTTGCCATGCTTTTAGGTTCTGATTTTGCGTGGCATACATTAGGTCAAACGAATATTTGTCAAACAATGTTGCGGCAGATTTAATTGCATCGAGAGCATTTTGTGCGGAGTGTTTCCTTCCAAGAGATTGAAGTCTTTCGTTGCGAAGAGATTGAACGCCAATTGAGACTCGGTTTATCCCAGCTGCTTTAAATTCTTTGAATTTTTCCAGCTCATATGATGTCGGGTTGGCTTCGAGGGTAATTTCAGTATTTTTATCGACTATAGCAATCTTTGAAATTGCAGTGATTATTCCGAGAATTGTATTTGGTTCCATTAGAGAAGGTGTACCACCGCCAAAGAAAATTGATCTTATTGGTCTTTTGGCAATTCTATCTGCAAAATAAGATAGTTCTTTTTTATACGCTTCTAACCAAGTGTTATGATTTATGGATGTGGAAACATGAGAGTTGAAATCACAATATGGACATAATGATAAGCAAAAGGGCCAATGAATATATACTGATACTGGTTTCATAAGGATTTTATATCTATTATACAAGGTACATGATCAGAAGGTTTTTCCCAATCTCTAGCTTCTTTATATGAAACAATGTTCTGTAACCTAGATTCAAGGGGTTTTGACACCCAAATATGATCCAATCGTCTTCCACGATTTGATTTTTTCCAATCTTGGTTTCTATAACTCCACCAGCTATAAAATTTTTGACTTGGGTCAACGAATTTTCTAGCAGCATCAACAAAATCAAACGAATTTTGTAATTTAATTAAAGCTGTTCTCTCGAGGGCTGTATGACTTATAACATTTGTTAGTTGTTTTGAGGACCAAACATCATGTTCAAGAGGAGCTATGTTTAAGTCGCCGACTAAAATTAGCTTATCGTTCTTAAGTCGGTTAGAAGCAAACCATTGCTCCATCGCTTCTACATAGGCTAGTTTATGTTTATATTTTGGGTTAACAAGAATGTCTGGTTCATCACCACCTGCTGGAACGTAAAAATTATGTAATTCAAAGTCATGAATTTTAGCACAAATATGTCTTTTGTCACCGTTGTAAAATTCTAGAGAGAAACTGTCGGAAATTTTATGTTTGGACAATATCGCAACGCCGTTATACGATTTTTCCCCGGAGTGTACAACATACTTAAAACCAAGATTTTTTAAAGCTTCAATAGGGAAATGCTCATCTCGTACTTTTGTCTCTTGTAGACAAATAACATCGGGGGTTTTTTCGTCAACTAGCTTTTGTAGCAAGTCAAGACGAAGGCGAACGGAGTTAATGTTCCAAGTAACAATAATCATATACGGAGGGCTTATTACAGCAATTTATTAAGTATTTTTTTGATCATACGCAATAACTTAGCTTCAGGCGAGAGGTTTTTTGCTACCCATTTTTTAATCCAAGGCTCTGCCAATTGCCACATATTAATATCTTCATCAAGGCTTTGGCCTATTCCTTCGACAACAACCATCGTTTTTTGTAGCAATAGCAACTGTGGTTGAGTTTCCATGCCGTATTCTTCTGTCACTTTGAATAATTGAGCTAGAAGATTTCCTATCGAAATATTTTTTATAGCTACGCCAATAATTGGTTCAGCAACAGCCCTGCAGCTTTGAGCAAAATATTCCAAGTTAGTTTCTTTTGGAATATAGCCTACTCTGTGGTGTACTTCGGCCGCTAATCTATAATCTCGTTTTAGGAAAGCGTAAAGTATTTCTGCAATAGCAAATCTGTCGCTTTCCGCAAGAATGCCAATAATGCCAAAATCAACTAATGCTACTTTTCCATTAGGGCATACCAGAATATTTCCTGGGTGCAAGTCAGCATGAAAAAAACCATCTCTATAAGCTTGATTAAAAAATATCACGGCAATTTTAGCGGCAATATCTTTCGGATCAAAACCAAGATTTTCAATAGCTTCTCTATCATAAATTGATACACCATTAATCCATTCTAAAGTTATTATATCATCATGAGTTAAATGCCAGTAAATTCGTGGAATGTGTAGAGATGAATCATCGATGAAATTATCAAGAATTCTAGAGGCTGCAGCTGCTTCAGCACGAAGATTAAGTTCTAGATTCATTGACTGTCTAAACACAGACATAACCTCTTTGGGCCTCAATCTTTTTGCTTTTTTAAGAAAGCGAGTGATTATCTCAGCACCATACTCTAAAAATGCAATATCTTGTTCATATTTTTGTGCAATATTAGGTCTCAAGATTTTTACGGCAACTATTTCGCCTGACTTTAGCCTTGCTTTATGTACCTGGGCAATTGAAGCAGCTGCAACGGGGGTATCTTCAAACGTCTCAAATAGGTCAGATATTTTTTGACCAAATCTTTTTTCAATTCTTGCTCTAACTATTTTCGAGCTAAAGGGTGGAAGCTTGTCTTGTAAATACTTCAAGCTATCTGCTACTTCTGTTCCTATTAGGTCTGGTCTTGTTGATAAAGTTTGACCAAATTTGATGTATATTGGTCCAAGAGATTGGAATAATCCTGCTAATCTTTGACCAAAATTTAAGTTAGATTTGGTAAATATACCAGCTGGGTACAGGAAAATAATACAGACTTTACCTAAAATTTTTAATGATAAGGGTAACTCAAAATGACCTGAATCAATTAAAATTCTATGCTTACTTACAACATAGAGTAGATTTATTACCTTAGGGATGTACCATAAAAACTTGAACATAATTAAGATTTAAAACCATAATGAATAGCCGCAACTCCAAATGTTAGGTTTTTGTAATTTACATCAGAAAAACCAGCAGTTTGGATCATGGTTTTAAAATCCTCTTGATCTGGAAACAAACTAATGCTTTCAGCTAAATATTTATAGGCTCCTTGGTTCTTAGCAACAAAATTTCCAATTGTTGGAATCAGATTGAATGAATATAAATCATATAAAGGGCGCATAATATCATTTTGAATTTTAGAAAATTCTAGGCAAAGAAATTTTCCCATTGGCTTTAGCACTCTATAAGCTTCTTCAAGAGTTTTTTCAATCGATAGCATGTTTCTAATACCAAACGCAATTGTGTAATAATCAAAGCTGTTATCTTGGAACGGAAGTTTTTCAGCATCGCCTACGACTAAGTCAAATCCTTTTAAGATATTTGAATCTATAGCTTTGTCTTGGCAGACTTTAAGCATCTCTAGATTTATATCACATACTGTAATATGTGGGTTCTTCTTCTGTTTTTTTGCATTAGCTTTAATACGGAACGCAATATCTCCAGTGCCACCAGCGACATCCAATATACTGCTATTTAAGTTAGGGACCATACTACAGAATTCATCCTTCCATAGACGGTGTACCCCAAAACTCATTAAGTCGTTCATAATATCATATTTTTTAGCTACATCAGAAAATACTTCATCAACCAAGAATCTTTTTTGATTTGATGTTACTTTCTCAAAGCCAAAATTTTTATCATCTTTCTCATCCATAAGCTTGACCTATATTTTATACCGATATATTTTGCAAAACTAACACCATTAAAATATTATATCAACGAATTAGCTTTGAAAATGCCAGAATTAGCCGAAGTAGAAACATTAAAGCGTTATTTAGCTTCTCATATAATAGGTGATAAAATAACGAATTATACTCAAAGAAGAAACAAGCTTCGTTATGAACTAACAGAAGATTTATTCAACTACCTTATAAACACAACAATTATAGATCTAACTCGAAGAGCCAAGTATTTGAATATCTATCTTGATAATAGCTATGTGCTCATTTTCCACCTTGGAATGAGTGGAAGAATAACAATCCAACAGCAGAGTTATCACTTGCAAAAACATGATCATGTAATCATTGGATTTCAGAGCGGTAAGCAGCTAGTATTTAATGATGCAAGAAGATTTGGTATGGTTTACATTAGTCATATTAACCAGATAAGCGATCAACATTATTTAAAAACATTAGGAGTTGAGCCTCTTAACAAAGAGTTTGATGCAGAATATCTCTTTAAAAAGCTACTTAATAAAAAAATAGCGGTAAAATTAGCTATTATGGATAGTAAAATTGTTGTCGGAGTAGGTAATATATATGCAGCAGAAAGCCTATTTATGGCTCAAATTGATCCTCTTAAACCTTCGAATACTTTAACAAAAGAAGAAGTTTATTGTCTAGTTAGTTCGATAAAGCACGTGCTTGTGAAAGCTATTAAAGCCGGTGGAACAACATTAAGAGACTTTGTGGGCGCAGATGGTAAGCCGGGATACTTTAAGCAAGAATTAAATGTTTATGGAAGACAAGGCTTGTTATGTTATGTTTGTCATATTAAAATAGAAAAGGTGAAGCAGTCGGGAAGATCAACATTTTTTTGCCCCAATTGTCAAACTGATTGCCAAAATGAGTAAAATATGAGCTTAAAAATTGCCACTTGGAATATTAATTCAATTAGAATGAGGCTACAACATTTGCTTGAATTTATTGAATCGAATGAGCCAGACATTATTTGCCTGCAAGAGCTAAAGTGTGAAACGGATAAATTTCCCGCTGAAGAATTAAGTCATTTACCCTATAATTTCTATATAAATGGGCAAAAATCTTATAATGGCGTAGCAATCTTGTCTAAAATTCCGGCAGATGAAGTTAAAACCAATTTTGATAAAAACCCACTTTCTGATCAAGCTCGCTTTATTGAATGTTCCTTCGCTACTTCTATTGGGTATATTAGAGTAATTTCTCTATATGCCCCAAACGGGGGAGAGGTTGGCAGTGATAAGTTCGTTAAACAGCTAGAATTTTATGATGCGTTTACAAATTATATTAATTCCAAAAAGTGCTTAGAAGAACAATTATTCATTGGTTCTGATTTTAATATCGCTCCTTATGATATTGATGTATACAATCCAACTAAGCTTCAAAGTTCAACTTGTTTTACCTATGAAGAACGAGAAAAATTAAGAACAATATTAAACTCAGGATTTGTTGATAATTTTCGGATATTACACCCAACTAAAAAGGAATCTTCCTGGTGGGATTATCGAGCTGGGGCGTTTGAACAAAATATGGGAATGCGTATTGACTCTATAATTTCTACAAGCAATGCAGTTGCTAACTTAGTTTCTTGTAAGATTGACTATCATAGCCGAACAAAAGATAAACCATCCGATCATGCTCCTGTAATAGCCGAGTACAAACACTGATTGAATATATTTTTTTACACTAAATATTTACAAAAATGAGCTCAGTCTATCATATTCTTAATCAAGTTCCAGCAATAAATCAGGTGAGTATTCAGAGTGAATATGAACATTTAGTGCAAGAATTAATTCGCTCTGGTAGACTTCGAATAGATACAGACTATTACTGTAACTTTGTTCGTTTTACAGATAGCAGTTCGGGCATTAATATAATATTAAGCTACGAAGAATTAACGCTAGAACTCCTTGACAGAACCAAAAATAATATTCGCAATCTTTATAAAAGCAGTAATAAACTAATTGATGATACAAAAATTATTTCCATAATAAACGATCTAAACAAAAAAGCTAAAAAGTTGCTTCTGGTAAATGACGAGTTAAAAACGCAATTAGCAAGAGTCTTTGTTCAATCCGCTCATCCAATTGTAATAAAATGGCTTTTACTAGACAATGTTGAGGTATTTATTACTTATTCGCATAATATAGGCGATGTAATGGATATAGCTTCATGGAAAAGATCAGGAACTAATAGTGGTATGCAGAGTACTGATGGAAAAAATGCGTGTATCTATGTCTCTTGCGGAGGCGATCCGTTCGCCCAAAACAGTGAATCACATCCTACTCAAGGAAATGGCTGGGCTGCTTTAGCTAGATTGCAAATTATTGCTGCTCAGGAACTAGGTCATTTTGCCGATATTAAAAGAGATGATCGTGGTCGCCAAATTACAAGGCATTCTTGCAATTTTGCTTGTACGAAGGCTACTCCCCATGTAAGCGTGGCTAGAAAAAAAGATATAGAAACGAGCTGGAGTTTAAAAAACTTTCTGACTAATTCAGGAATGGATAAGTTAATAAATATTGAAACAAAACTTAAGTTTTATAATCAACAAAAATTATCAGGATTGAGAGTATTTTGGCTTAGATTGATTGCTAAATATTATCGTTATAAACTAGTCAAATTTGCAATGAAACGTAATTTTCTTTTTGTAAAACGCTTCTATGATAGAGAAAAATACATGGGATTAATGCTTGCAGCAATGATCGAAGATATGCTTTCTAATTTATCACCAATTGCTGACGTTTATAAAAGAGATAACCCTGAAGCAGAAGAAGCAATAAGCTGCGCGGAAGCTTTGGCTAGAGTTCCACAACAAGTAATGAAATGGGGGCATCTTACCACTAGAGCTACGATGCATGATCTATATCACGTCTATTATAGTGAAGTTATACCTTCATTGATCAAAAGCTATAACACCGTCACTGGTACCGAATATAAGAGAAATTACTCTCATCAAACAAATACATTTACTAATATTTTATCCAAATTGAGTTTTATGCAAAATAAAACTTCAGTTCAATTTACTGAGGTTAGAGATATTTAATCATTTTGATCTTTCGAGCGTTTAATTTTAGACTTGGTATAAGAATGTTTGACTTTGATCTATAAAGAAGGTATTTTTCGTTACTAGTGACTTGTCTAAAAAATATAAAGATAAATTTGAGCATGAGTAAGAAGCAACAATACCCTTTAATGCCTAAAGCAACCGCAGTTTGGTTAGTGGAAAATACCTCACTAACTTTTAAACAAATTGCAGATTTTTGTGGTGTTCATGAACTAGAAGTCAAGGGAATTGCCGATGGTGAGGTTGCGGTCGGAATTATGGGTGTAGATCCGGTAACGACAGGTCAGCTAGATAAGCATGAACTTGAGCGTTGTACGCACGATCCAAAAGCTATAATCAAACTCAAAGCTAGCGCTGCTTACGATTCGACTAAAAGTTCAAAAAAGACTGCTAAATATACGCCAATAGCCCGAAGACAAGATAAGCCAGATGCCATATATTGGCTCTTGAAGAATCATCCTGAGGTAAAGGATTCTGATATAATAAAGTTGATAGGCACAACAAAATCAACCGTTGCCGCGCTTAGAGATCGTACTCATTGGAATATGACTAACATTCGTCAACGTGATCCAGTATTACTGGGCATATGCAGTCAAATCGACCTTGATAGAGTAGTTGAAAAGACAAAGCTGGAAAATATAGCTTCCAATAACACGAAATAACTTTTTCCCATTCTCTTAATTGTGCTAGCATAATCATAGATATCACTTAAACTTAAATATAAGGAGATATGTTATGAAAGGGCAATTTAATGCAATTCAATCATCTGTAATGGACGCTGCCTCAAAGGAAATGTCTAAGATCGGACAAAATCTGATTGGGGGTTTAGAAAGATTGGAGCTGACTCCAACTCAAAAGCGGGCTGTAGCAGGTCAAATTGAAGCAGCTGTTGATGGAGTAGAGAAGCTTGTTGGTGGCAAAGCAAAGGAAGTATTTACTTTAATTAAGGATGAAATCGATAAAAAGTTGGATGAAATTGAGATTATTCCAAAAGAGTTGAGAAAGCAAATTGGCAACATGTGCAAAGGCTCGGTTGATCAATTAAGTAAATTGGTAAATGATGCAATAGGCCAGGCGAGCAAGTCAGCGAAGGAAGTTTCTGGTGCGATTCTTGACCAAGGGCTAAAGGCCTTAAAAAGTACGTTTGATATCATTGGGGCTTGGCTTAAAGGCGAAAAGACGACTGCGCAGGCTATGACAGGAATAAAAGGAGCTTGGAAAGAAGCTGGTAAAGAAGTGTCCAAATCTTTTAGTGAAGCAAAAAAATCTTTTGTGGACAAAATGGGCGGAAAAAAGATGAATTCCAAAGAAAAAACCCATGCTGATAGAGTTGTTGAGAAGCAAGATTTTACAACTTCTAGGGATAGATAGTAAGTAATTCATGTGTCAAAAGTTGTATGAGTCAATATTGTTAGGGAAGGAATCGATATACTAGCTGACGGCCTAGAATCACAAGAGGCAAAAGCAAATCCAGAGCCATAAGTCCTAGATTGCTACTTGGTGTCTAGGGTGAATTTCTTCGTAATGTAACTTTTTGGTTGGTAGCAGAAAATCTAATGTCCAGTGGAGCCAAAACCACCAGTGCCTCTTGTGGTTTCATCTAAGGAATTACCTTCTTCCAAAATCACATGCTCATATTTAGCAATCACCATTTGAGCAATACGCATACCTCGCGTTATAGTGAAGTCACTTTGTCCATGATTGATAAGTATAACTTTTACTTCCCCACGATAATCTGCATCTATTGTGCCTGGAGTGTTAAGCACTGTAATGCTATTTTTTGCAGCAAGGCCAGAACGTGGTCTTATTTGAGCTTCAGTACCACCCGGTAGGCCTAGTGCAATGCCTGTTGGTATTATTTGTACTTCACCTGCTTTGATAACCACATCTTTGTCTATGGCAGCGGCAAGATCCATCCCAGCACTTTGGGCTGTGGCATAATGGGGTAAAGGCAAGTCCTTTGCATGGTCCAGTTTGATAATAGATACTTTTGTCATTATGATGGTTATATTTTGTTAGAAAATTAACTAGAGATTTGTACAAGTTTGCACAATAGAGTAGGTAGTTCAAATTTTAGTGATCTGGAACAAGGCTATGGCGGGAGTGACGGGACTCGAACCCGCGACCCTCTGCGTGACAGGCAGATACTCTAACCATCTGAGCTACACCCCCTTAGCCTCATCGATTGGTAATATATATCAGATTATAAAGACCCGCAAGCAATAATTCATATTTAGTCACTATGAATTATTTGAGTACCGTGATCTTGAACAGATCGAGTTAAAAGGGGTTATTAAATCTCTGTCCTCTACGCTTTATTGTTTTACCACTAATGACTTATTTTGTTTCTGGTGCAAATGGTAGCTGTTCTCCAATCTTAAACCATGTGCAATAAAGAGCTGGTAAGAATAGTAAAGTAAGTATTGTGGCGACAGCAAGGCCCCCCATGATTGCATAAGCCATTGGTCCCCAAAATACTGTTGGAGCAATAGGAATCATGCCTAGAATCGCAGCAGCAGCAGTCAAAATTACTGGACGAAAACGATGGATGGTTGCAGTTAATACGGCATCCCAAGGGGATAAACCCTGTGCAATTTCAGTCTCAATCTGGTCTATAATAATCACTGAATTGCGTACAATCATACCAATCAAGGCAATAATGCCTAAGATAGCAACGAAGCCTAGTGGCTTGTTGGCAATCAGCAATATAGCGACTATTCCTATTAAGCCCAATGGTACTACGCTTAGCACAAGAATAACCCGTTGGACACTCTGTAATTGTATCATTAAAATAGTTATCATAATTGTTAACATTAATGGTACTACAGCTGCAACTGAAGCTTGGGATTTAGCGCTTTCCTCAGTTGAGCCGCCAGTTTTAATTTGGTATCCCTCTGGTAATTGATCATTAAGTTCTGAGATTTTAAGAGATAGTTTTTTAACAATGGTTGCCGGTAAGACTGTAGCAGAAGTATCAGCTTGTACAGTAATAGTCGGCAAACGATCTCTTCGCCAGATCAAAGGGTATTCCTGTTCATATTCAATGGTGGCAATTTGTAGTAATGGGACTTTTTTTCCGCTTGGAGTAGAAATTTGCAGTGTATTTAATGAATCAAGGGAGACTCGTTGTGCTGCTTCGGCTCTGATTATTACATCTATTAAATAAGTGCTATCGCGCACCTGAGTGATTTTCATTCCTGAGACCACAGCGTTTAATGCACTAGCCAAATCTTCTGAACTTAAGCCAAGAAGCTTTGCTTCATTTTGGTTAACTTCGATTCGTAGCACTCGTGCTGGTTCAATCCAATCAAAATTAACATCCTGAACCTGTGAGTCTGAACCTAGAATTTGAGCAACTTTGTAAGCTATATCTCTAACTTGTTCTAAGTTATGGCCACTTACCCGATACTGTAATGGCCAACCAACTGGAGGGCCCATTTCAAGTGGCATGATTCGGCTGTTTATAGTCGAAAAATTCTCTCTAAACTCTTTTTGTAAATAACTTCTTACTCGTTCTCTTGCTTCTATGTCTTTGGTCACAATTACAGTTTGAGCAAATGCCGGATTTGGTTGTGCCCCTTCTAGTGGAAGGTAAAAACGAATAGCTCCTCTCCCTATATAAGAGCTCCAACGCACAATATCAGGATTTTCTTCTAGCAGTTTTTCTAGTTTTGTCACTTCACTAGACGTAGCAAATATAGACGAGTTTTGTGGTAACTGCATATTGACTAAAAGCTCTGGACGGTCAGATGAGGGGAAAAATTGCTGAGGAACAAATTTCATCCCAGCAATTGACAACATAAATAACATTATAGTAATACAAATGGTAGTTTTAGGAGAACGCATGCAGCTAAGTAAGGTAGCGCGGAATAGTTGCAATAATTTGCTCTCTTGTTGTTGATGTTGTTCTAGTTTATCTGGCAAAAAAGCTAGACCAAGTATAGGTGTAAATATTACCGCGACAAACCAAGAAGCAATTAAGGCAATAGCAATTACTGCAAATAAGGAAAACACATACTCACCGGCAGAACTACGAGCAAATCCAATGGGAATAAATGCTACTACCGTAACTAAGGTGCCAGTAAGCATAGGAAAGGCGGTGGAGGTATAAGCAAAAGTAGCGGCACGAACTTTCTCCCACCCAGTTTCCAGTTTGGTAATCATCATTTCAACGGTAATCATCGCATCATCAACGAGTAATCCAAGGGCAATGATTAGAGCCCCCAACGAAATTCTTTGGAGATCAATATGAAAAAATTCCATGGCTAAGAAAACTATGGTTAATACCAGTGGAATAGAGCATGCAACCACTGCTCCTGCTCGCAGGCCCAGACTTAAAAAGCTTACAAAGAGCACAATAGCAAAAGCTTCTTGTAATGATTTTGTAAACTCCGCGATATTTTCTTCGACTACTGCTGGTTGGTTTGCAACCAATTGATACTCGATGCCAACTGGTAAATCTGCCCCAATTTTGTGCATAGCCTCTTCAACATGTTTACCTAATGCTAATATATCTCCGCCTGGAGTCATAGAAATGGCAAGCCCTATAGCTTGTTTTCCATTAAACTTAAAAAGAGATTGAGGTGGGTCAATATAGTCTCGTTTAACTGTGACAATATCATTTAGCGGAAATAGTTTGCCGTTTATATTCATGTTTAAGTTACGTAAGTCTTCTTCTGATTGGAACCCTCCAGAAACTCTCAATAATACTGTTTCATTTTCGGTTTGCACCACCCCAGCGGGTCTTACAGAATTTGTTGTTTGCAACATTTTAATAAATTCCGAAGGTTTTATCCCTAGGCCTGCAAGTCTTCTGATAGAAAATTCAAGGTAAATTTTTTCATCTTGGTTTCCTAAGATTTCTATCTTAGAGACATCGGGTATTTGCAAAAGCTTAGAGCGTGTAGCTTCTATATAATCTATTGACTCACGTCCTGAAAAGCCATCGGCAGTGAAAGCGTAAATGATGCCGTAAGTATCTCCAAACTCATCATTAAAAAACGGCCCAATAGTTCCTTGTGGTAAGGTAGTGACAATATCTCCAATTTTTTTGCGAACCTGATACCAGCTATTTTGCACCTCTGAGGCTGGAGTAGTACCAGCTAAATTCACAAAGATGGTTGATGATCCTGGTGTAGTAAAGCTGCGTACGTAACCTATATTAGGAGTTTCTTGTAGTTTTTTCTCTATACGCTCGGTGACTTGATTCATGGTCTCGTCAATAGTGGCTCCAGGCCATTTTGTCTGGATCAGCATGGTTTTAATTGAAAAAACAGGATCTTCATTTCTGCCAAGGCGTATATAGGACAAGCTGCCCACTAAGACTAACATAGCCATTAGGTACCATACTAGTTCCCGATGATTGATTGCCCATAGCGAGAGATTAAAGCGTTCTTTCATTATTTAACCTATTTATCTAGTAATTTAACCTGTTGTCCAGGATATAATGAGTGAACTCCTGCGGTAACTACAATTTCACCGTTTTCTAGACCTTCAGAAACAAGAATTGAATCCTGTTTGTAGTCAATGATTTTGATATCTCTTAAACTTACCGTATTATCTTGCGGATTCACAATCCATACTGCGGGTTTTGAATTAGATTTAGTCAATGACATTACCGGTAATTCAATAGCACTTGCTCTATTCAAAGTGACACAACCAGTTACTGTTGAACCAAGCTTTAATCCTTCTGGTGGATTGGTTAGACCAACTTTTACAGCAAAGGTACGAGTAACAGGATCTGCTTGAGGGGATACTTCCCTGACGTAGCCAATAGCTTTTATACTAGGGTCATGACTTAGGGCAACCTCAACCTCAAACTTACTTTCTGATTTATTTTGAAATAATTGCTCCGGTACGTTAAATACAGCGTCTCTTCCTTCGTCTGTTGCTACCCGCATGATAACTTGACCAGTTTTTATTACTTCACCAGCTTCTGCATTAATGGATGTAACCACTCCAGAAACATCCACTTGTAAGTTAGTGTAGTCCAGACGATTTTGGGCTTGATTTAAGCTGGCATTTGCTCCTTCAACTTTTGCTTGTGCAGATTGGAGTTGCGTGGTTGCATCTTCATATTTAGCATTAGCAATAACACCTTTGCTTAGTAAGATTTTTTGCCTAGCTTCATTACTAATGGCTTGTGCTAAGGCTGCTTTAGCTGCACTAAGATTTGATTTGGCAGAGGTAAAATTGTCCTCAGCCTCCTGTGGATCTATACGAGCAACGGTTTGTCCAGAAGTAATCATAGCTCCAACTGAAACCAGACGTTCTATTAATTTTCCGTCAGTACGAAAAGCGAGATCCACTTCATTTTTTGCTAAAATTTCGCCAGTCAAAGATAATAACTGTCTTGCCGCGCTGTGTTCCACTTTTATAGTTCGTACAGGACGGGCAATTTTTGTATTAGATGTTATAGATCGGTTATTTGTGGATTTAATTGCAACGACTATAATTATAGTAACAAGGGCAATAATAACAGTATATTTATTTATTAAGCAAGATCTGTATTTTTGGAGTATTGGCATTTGAATAACAGTCTTTGATGATTAAAGAGCCATTATATCATTTTTAAGTTTGAGCTTTCCTTCCTTTTTTAGCTACAGAGGGGAATTGGTAGTTACAGAAATATTAATTGTAGCAGAATTATTACATATCTATATGCGACGTTTAAGTGTAGTTATGTTTCCATAACTTATTAATTTAGATAGTTATGTTTTTATTTGATTATTGACATTTTTGTGTAAAGATGTTACTTGTTCGCTGTGAATACTATTTGAATTAATTTATTTTTAGGTCGTTATTATGAAAAAACTGGGTATCCTTGTTTGTGCTGCTTCAATTTTGATTGGTTGTGGTGGTAATCCGCATCCTAAAATGGTTAGTTTTACCCCTGCCAGTGTGGTGATAGATTATTCAAAAAATGATCTTCATGAAGCAACTGGAATGGCTCAGCAGTTTTGTTCTTCAATTGAGAAAGATGCTCAATATGTAAGCACTAAAGAATCTGGGTGGACTTCATCAGAGAAACTTGCTTTCTTTAATTGTATAGAAAGAGGGAAAACAGTTGCTGGATGGGCGGCAAGTAATGGAGCAGCAAATAATACTCATACTCCTATCATCAATAACTTTAAGTAAATCTTAACTAAAAGACACGCTTTAAAATTGGTTTAACCACGGGGAAATAAGTACTCGTGGTTTTTTTTTATACTACATAACTAACAGAGATTTTGCTGGTTAGGTAGTATAAACAATAAAGCTTTGTTGTAAGTAATATAGGGAATCAAAGTGTCAATTATCACTGCGGCTAGGCTTTGTTAGATAAAGATCTAAAATCAATACCAGAATATTATCATCTATAATCTATTTTGTTATTTGTAAAGTAATAATTTTCTACATAGTTATTTAGTTATTTTTTTGAAAAATTTATATTAGCCAAATAAAGAAAATGCAATTATACTGCTGCTTTCAGACTTAATCAAAAGTGCGGAAGCATTATGACGAAATTATCATTTCAAGAATTAATTTTAAAACTCCAATATTATTGGCAGGATTACGGCTGTGCCATTTTGCAACCCTATGATGTTGAAGTAGGGGCGGGGACATTTCATCCGGCAACTGTTTTGAGATCTCTTGGCCCCAAGCCATGGAATGTAGCCTATGTGCAGCCATCTAGAAGGCCGACTGATAGTAGATATGCCGAGCATCCGAATCGAATGCAGCATTATTATCAGTTTCAAGTTATATTAAAACCATCCCCCGATGATATCCAAGATTTGTACTTGAAAAGCCTGGAGCATCTTGGCATTGATATGCAAGCGCATGATATTCGCTTTGTAGAAGATGATTGGGAATCACCAACTCTGGGGGCAGCGGGGCTTGGTTGGGAAGTTTGGTGTGATGGTATGGAAGTGTCCCAATTTACGTATATGCAGCAAATTGGTGGCATAGAGTGCAGGCCAGTTGCTGGTGAATTAACTTATGGCTTAGAGCGTTTAGCGTTGTATATTCAAGGAGTTGATGCTGTTAAAGATCTGGACTGGAATGGGCAGAAAGGTGAAAAGGCTATGACTTATGGACAAATTGATTTTGAGGCTGAAAAACAATTTTCCAAATTTAATTTAGAATTAGCAGATACGGAAATCTTATTTCGTCATTTTGAAGATGCCCAAAAACAGTGCATTGCCTTGATCAAAGAAAACTTGCCTATGCCTGCATATGAATATTGTATTAAGGCAAGTCATTTATTTAACTTACTTTGTGCAAGGGGAGTGGTCAGTGTAACTGAGCGTGCAGCTTATATAGCAAGAGTTAGACACTTAGCGAAATTATGTTGTGAAAATTGGATAGAAATGGATAAATCATGAGCGAGTTATTATTAGAGTTATTTTCTGAAGAAATTCCAGCAATGATGCAGCAAAAAGCTGTGGCTGGATATGAAGAAATTTTTGCCAAATATTTTCAAGAACATGCAATAAGTTTTTCTAGCATAAAGGGATATGTTGGGCCGAGGAGAATTGCAATTCATATAAGTGGAATATCTTCTTACGTAGAGGCTACGACAAAAGAAATAAAAGGACCAAAAACCTCTGCTCCAGAGAATGCTATCGAAGGGTTTTGCCATTCAAACGGAATCAGCAAAGATTTGCTCACGCGCCAAGAAATAAAAGGAGTCGAATATTTTGTATATGAGCAAATCTTAGCAAAGCAGGAAACGAAAAACATACTAAGAAATACCTTAATGAACCCTATTTCGGCTTATGTTTGGCCAAAATCAATGTTTTGGGGTGATTATCAAATAAAATGGGTTCGTCCACTTAGGAATATTATGTGCATATTCAACGGGCAGGTGATTGACTTTAGATATGGGCACTTGGTAGCAAATAATAAAAGTTTTGGCCATAGATTCATGAGCGGTAAATCCTTTGAAGTGACAAGTTTTTCTGAGTATAAACAAAAATTATCTGATAATTTCGTGGTACTTGATCATTCTGAGCGCAAGGACTATATAGCCAGAGAATCGAACAAAATAGTAGCTCAAATGGGTTTGGTTATAAAGGAGGATAATGATCTTTTAGAAGAAGTTACTGGCCTTGTAGAATACCCTCAAGTTTTGCTAGGGAAGATCGATCAAAAATTCTTATCTGTTCCAAGTGAAGTGCTGAGTAGTTCAATGAGGAGCCACCAGAAATATTTTAGCCTATTTGATCAAAAAGGTGATTTTGCTCCGTATTTTCTGTTTGTATCAAATATTGCAGCTAGCAATCCAGAATTAGTTATTGGTGGGAATGAAAAAGTTCTTTCAGCTAGATTGTCAGATGCTTTATATTTTTATAACCAAGATTTGAAAAGTACGCTAGATCAAAAATCTAACAAGCTTGATAAGGTTATATTTCATGCAAAGCTTGGTACTATAGGGGATAAGGTGCAGAGAGTATCAAAAATTGCCCAATATCTGTTGCCAAATAATGGGGATATTATAAAGGCCGCCATGTTATGCAAGAGTGACATTGTCTCCGAGGTTGTTGGAGAATTTCCAAACTTGCAAGGTATTATGGGATATTATTATGCCAAGCATGAATCTCTAAGTCAAGATATAGCTGTGGCAATCCGGGATCATTATAAGCCTCAAGGGCCTAGTGAGAGCTGCCCAACTGGTATGGCCGCATTTTTGGCTTTGGCTGATAAAATAGATAGTCTCTGTGGTCTTATGATAGCAGGAGAAAAGCCAACGGGTTCAAAAGATCCATTTGCGCTTAGAAGGCAAGCGCTGGGTATAGTAAGAATTATCCTAGAAAATAAGTTGCCAGTTAATATTCTTGAATTGGTCGATGTAGCCTTCGAAAACTATAGTCTTTATAAAGATGCAAATCTTTGTAGTGCAAAGCAAATAGTAGAATTTCTAGAAGATCGTGTAAGGCACTTTCTCAAAGATGAATATTCTATCGAACTTATAAATGCTGTGCTAAATCTTGAAAAAGAATCTAATCTCACTGATACCCAAATTAAACTAAATTCATTACAAGAATTTATTGCAGATGGATCGTGTGCCGATTTAATAGTTGCTTACAAAAGAGCAAGTAATATTGTTGCTGGATTTGTGGGTAAGGACACAAAAATCGATGAATCTTTATTTGATAACGAATATGAAAAAAACCTATACAGCTTCTTGCAAGATTGCGAACCTAAAATTAAAGCAGAGATAATGGCAAAAAACTACGCAGGAAGCCTGGAGATACTTGCTTCTATGCGCTCTCCAATAGCTAGTTTCTTTGATAATGTAATGGTAAAAGTTGATGACCAAGCTGTGGCAAATAATCGTCTTTCACTTCTTAGCAAAACAAAGCAACTTTTTGACCAGATTGCAAAATTCGATCAACTTTAAGTTTGACAAAGAGAGTAGTTGCCCGGTATAAACAAAAAATAGTCTATTTAGATTATGTATAAAATCTAGGTAATAGCTTATAAATAAAAATTGTTGTTAAAAAACTAAAGACAAATTATTATAAGCAAATATTAATATATAAGGAGAGCAGTTATGAAAAAGATGTTTAAAAAATGGGAAGGCGGAGCTAAAAAACATGGTGGACTGGAAAAAGCTATGCTTGCTCAAGTACATGCATGGACAGAGCAAGCAGCCAAACAGCAGGCTGAAGAATTGCGTGCACGTGAAATAGCTGAAGAAGCAGAAGCAAGACGGGCGCTAGAGGCTGTAGCAAAGAGAGAAGCTGAAGAAGCAGAAGCAAGAAGAGTTATAGAAGCAGTACAAAGAAGAGAAGCTGAGGAGCTAGAAGTAAGAAGAGCTATAGAAGCAGTACAAAGAAGAGAAGCTGAGGAGCTAGAAGCAAGACGGGCGCTAGAGGCTGTAGCAAAGAGAGAAGCTGAAGAAGCAGAAGTAAGACGGGCGTTAGAGTCTGTGGCAAAGAGAGAAGCTGAGGAAGTAGTAGCGAAAGCAGAATTGGCACAAGAAGTGGCAAAAAGCTTGAAAAAAGGTCTTTCTATGAAAGAGTGTATGTTTGAATTTGCGGAAAGATTTCCAGGTGAGGCTCTTGACGATAGTAAGGCAATCGAGCTTATGTCCTGGCTTACTAAGTCAGTGGCTCCCACTATTGGCGCAATTATAGACGAGGTACGGAGTTTACATGATCCTGTATTAAACGAAGCCGCAAATCAGTGGATTATGCACCACCAACCAGAAGGAGTTGAGTTAATAGGAGGTGATATATTAGTATTATAAAGTCTGTTATTATTCTTAATAATTTACAGCTTCAAGCATAATTATGTCTGGTTATCCTAACTGAAGCTAGTTATGATCCTGGTTTTGATGTTTGAGGACTATAGCTTAAAAAATTTTTTAAGCTATAGTCCTCTTCAGTGTAAATATAGAGTAATATCTCTTTGGCAAGAGTGGCGCTGTGGTGATCATTCAGATAAAATTTCTGTATTAATTGGGGTGTCAATTTGTTATGTTTTATATAAAAAAAGCTGCAAGTATAATCAAAAACAGTGACCTAGTGGCTTTTCCCACGGAAACTGTTTATGGCCTTGGCGCGGATGCTTGCAGCCAAGAAGCTTGTTCGAAAATTTTTCAAGTAAAGGGCAGGCCCGCTAATAATCCGCTTATAGTTCATGTAGCTTCTGTACAGGACGCAAAAAACATAGTAGATTTTAATGAGGATGCAGAAAAGCTTGCTAGTTTATGGCCAGGTCCGCTTACCTTAGTTCTACCTAAAAAAGATAATGCAATTCTTGCCCAGTGTGTAACGGCTGGCCTTAATAGCGTTGCCATTCGTATCCCGGCAGATCCTATAGCTTTGAACTTGATTAGAGAGTCTGGTTGCCCAATTGCCGCCCCTAGCGCTAATAAATCAGGTACTTTAAGCTCAACAAGCTATGAGCATGTAAGAAAAAACTTTGGAGATGAAATATTTATTTTACCTTCAAATGGTAATGCTACTTATGGTCTTGAATCAACTATTATCGATTTAACTTCGCCAAAGCCTACGATATTACGTTTTGGTTTTATTACTCCAGCTGTTTTAGAAAAGGTGCTAGGCAGGGAAGTTTTTATTGCTTCAAAATTATCAGAGATAAAAGCTCCTGGCATGCTTTTAAAGCATTATGCGCCTAAAACCAAAGTAAGACTTAATGCAGATGGTGCTTTGCGAAGTTCAGAAGTTGGTTTGAATTTTGGCAAGAATAAGCTAAATGGGTTAGGATCACTGAATCTAAGTGATGGCGCAGATATGATAGAAGCCGCTGCCAATCTATTTGATTATTTGCATAATTTGGATGAATTTTGTCAAAAAAATAATATAAATACGATTGCTGTTGCTCCTATTCCAAATGCTGGCATAGGTCTAGCCATAAACGATAGACTCTCTAGGGCAGCAAAGTAAGTTTATCAGGGGGATAAACACCACCATGTAAAGCTAGTTAGAAGTCGGGTAGGGATAATAAAACACTAGCTGTGGAGATTTTCCTTTCTTTAAAGAACATATAACTTTTGTCAAAAAACTGCCTAAAATTAGGTAATACCTCTTATCCAATTTAGAAATGAAACGATGTGCTCATAGCAAAGTTAAGTGGAAGAATATACTGAATGTTATGTGATTTATTAAGTGGTGCCGAATGTCGGATTTGAACTGACAACCTACCGCTTACAAGGCGGTTGCTCTACCGTTGAGCTAATTCGGCGCAATAAAACTAAAAGTGGATCTAACTACTTAGATGCCTGCTCTTTTAGTTCTTTTTTTGAAGGTTTCGTTGTTTGAGCTTTTATTTTTGTATTTAGTTTTTTAAGAATTGATTCTGGTAGCTTAATTCCGGCTTCTTTAATAAAACCAATAACACGATCAGTAGGCTGTGCACCATGAGCTAACCAATGTTCAATACGCTCAGCTTTCAAAGTAACGCGATTTTCGTCTCCTTTCTTTAGCAATGGATTATATGTTCCAATTTTTTCAATAAACGCGCCATCTCTAGGAGCTCTAGCATCAGCTACTACTACTCTGTAGTAAGGACGTTTTTTTGCACCACCTCTTGCTAAACGAATTTTAACTGCCATATATACAAAACTCTATTTAATTTTTTCTTCTTTGAACTCAACATGCTTACGCACTCTTGGGTCGTATTTTTTAAACGACAATTTTTCTGTCAAAGTTTTTGGATTGCGCTTTTTCACAAGAAAATAACCTGTTCCTGCGGTGCTAACCAATTTCACCAATAAATTCTTATTTTTTTTCTTAGACACAGCCTTTTCAACCTATTTTAAAACATTCATCTAAAATACTAGAGCGTAAGATATACCCAAGGCACTTATTAGTCAAGCCAAAAATTAGGCTTTGTTCATTTTAATTTAGGCATCGGCACGATTAGGGTATCAGCTATATAGAATATCTCCAAACTGCCATAATGATTGCTAAATGAATGGAATATATGGCTAATAAATTATTGCTAATTAGAGTAAGATTAAGATTATTTGCTTGTCTAAAGTTCTTGAATGTAAGAGAAAAATATATTGAGGCAATTACAATGGCTGTGACAATAAATTCAGGTGTTTTGAAGTCATTGAAATATATGGTCATGGTATATAAAAACGAGGAGTATGCTGCTGTAAAAGCAGCTATAGGAAGTGAGATAAGGCCATTTTTTACAGAATAACCAAGAACCATCATTGCGATTGTAAGAGTGCCATATTCCAAAAAGTCGCTAGTTAGTGGCCAGCAGCAAGCTAAGATCAGGAAGTGTGTATAGGCATTCCAAAAATTATTTAGGCGCGACTGAAAAACGATCAAGTAGACGTTGCCAATAAAAATAGAAATTAAAATATTTGCTTCAACTATTTGTTCAAATATTACGGTAGTAGTAAATAGATATAGTGCTATACCGTAAATGAGCACCTTGAGTTTTAATTTATTCCTAAAATTAAATCCAGCGAAGAAACAAAATACTGGAAACGCATAGCGCCCTACCGCTCGCAAGATCCAAGTTTCTGGAAAAAAATATAATCCAATATGATCAATAATCATGCATATTATTGCAATGATCTTTAAAATGTCTTGGTAGTTAGAGGTTCTGGCCATGTTTTTTTAAAAGTATTATATGAATTTTTAGACAATAAGAAACCACAAAAAATATAGCTATTCCAAGGGTGATAGTTCCAAATAGCGTTCCAGATTTTATAGTAAATTTGTGGCTATAGAATAAATCGCCAAAATAATGCATAACGAAACTAATAAATATCAACATACATAGTGAACTGAAGAGTATCTTGAAAGCAAATAATTTTGTTTCATATGTTACGTTAAAATTTCCATATTGTTTTGCATGTTTATTTAAAAGCCAAGTATTAACCCATGAAGCAATGGAAGCTCCGATAGCAATTCCAAGATAACCAAAGGGAATCATTAGTGCAATATTCAAAATTGTATTAATCGTAAGCGAGTAAAGAGTAATACGAAATGGAGTTTTTGTATCCAAATTAGCGTAATATATAGGTGTTAAAATTTTTGCTATGACGAATGCGGGTAGTCCAAGGGAAAATGCTGCAAGTGCTCGGGCAGTATGTATTGTATCTTCGGGCAAAAATTTACCACGCTCATAAATAAGATGAATGATTGGTTTTGATAAAGCAAATAAACCAATCATTGAAGGAACAGAAAGTAATAGAGCGATTTGTATAGCTTTGTTTTGTAAATAGTTAGCTTCGCTATAGTTTTTTTTCTTATATATTTGAGATAATTCTGGCAGTAAAATCGTACCAAAGGTTATGCCAATTAGAGCTAGAGGTAATTGGTACAAACGATCTGCATAGGATAAAATAGAGACTGCTCCAGGCAGGAAGCTAGCAATAGCCCCAGAGATAAAAAGGTTAAGTTGTTGTGATCCAGAACCTAGCGTTGCGGGTCCCATACTCTTGACCAATTGAATTACTGATTTTTCTTTTAGAGCAAAAATTATAGGAAAGTTCAAGTCCGCTTTGTATAAACAAAATACCATGAATCCTACTTGTAATATCCCTGCGACGATTAGTGAATAAGCAATACCGTAGTGAGCTGTATATTTTTCTTGGAGATAATAGGTAACTGCAATAACACTAATGTTCATAATTATGGGTACAAATGCGAAGGCCGCAAATTTCTTTACAGAATTAAGCATACCACCAAATAAAGCAGTGATGGATACAAATATCAAATAAGGTGTGGTGATACGACATAATATCACGGCTAGCTCAAATTTTTCTTTCTCAAGATAAAACCCTGGGGCAATCACCAAAACGATATATGACATCAGAATTTCAACAATTATTGTCAATATGATGAGAGTAATCATCAATAATGTAAAGATTTTGCCGCTGAAGACTTTGGC